>MHZX01000147.1:535-55828 GCA_001828935.1 Rhodocyclales bacterium RIFCSPLOWO2_02_FULL_63_24 | reverse complement strand
TTGAATTTCCCTTTGTTATCGATTTGCCCACTGGCGGTCGGCAGTTCATACAGCCGGTTGCAAGCGGTGACGAGCATATCGACTGGGGAAACGTCTATAAAGCCGGCGGTAAAATGCTTGACCTCAAGTCGGCGGGCTCCGACGAAGACCAGCGCATTGTCGTTGTTGAAGATATTCCAGGCGACGAAGAACTTGGCAAGGCAATTACCTTCCTCAGTGTAACCACCTCTGTCTTGCTGTTTAGCCACCGCAAGCAGTGGCTAGAACGTTTCGGGCGTGCCGCATGAAAGCGTGACATATTGTCACGGTTTGAAGTAGGAACCGACGGACAGCAAACAGTTGCAGGCTTGACTGACTGTGCCCATACCGAGCGATTGGCTTAAATCTTCAAGCTGGATGATGCTTTGAAAGCTATGACATCCTCCACGAGTACGAAAAGCCTCGTGGCCTGAGATAACAAAGGCAATCCGCCGCAACACCAGCGCCGACTCTTGGCATGGCGCAGTTCCACAAGTCCTTGTCGCAAGTCCGACAATCCGCGGCATCGCCCTTGGCGGACAAGGCTTGCGGGGCGGGTGCGCTTCTTGCGAGAGGGAAAACATTTCACTCGGAGAACATTGAAATGTTACCCATCGCACTTGTGGAGCAATGGCGGGCCGGCCTCGCCGATGGCAGCATCGTTCCCTATCTCGGCCCCGGCGCGCTGGCCGACGTGACATCGACGCTCGACGGCCGATCGATGCCGGCCACCAGCGAACAACTGATCCTGGCCATGAACAACGGCCAGCCGATGGCGCCCAAGCTGATGTACGAATTCCCGCGCGCGGCGATGAACGTCGAACTCAAACGCGGCCGCAGCGCCGTCACCCGCTTCCTCGACGCCACCTACGGCACCCGCAAATGGACGCGTGCGTCGCTCCACGACTGGCTGGCGGCGATCGCCCCACCCTACGTGATCGACATCAACCGCGACACGCAACTGCTGGACAGCTACGCCCATGTCCCGCACCTGCTGATCCTCGGCTGCGCACGCGTGGTTGGCAACCGCAGCGGCACCGACTACCGCTTCAAGCTGTTCGCCCACGACGGCGACAGCTATGCCGAGATCGACCCGGCCCAGGCCGACCCGAGCCTGCCGGTCCTGTTCAAGCCGATGGGCGCGCCGCTGCCGCAGCCGAGCTACATCGCGTCCGACGCCGATTATGTCGATTACATCACCGAGCTGATGGGCGGCTTCGCCGTGCCTTCCTTCGTCAAGGCCCGCCGCCGCGGCAAGCGTTACCTGCTGCTGGGCCTGCGCCTCAACCGCGATTCCGAACGCATGGTGTTCTCCGACCTGATCTACGACGCGGCGACGCAACCCACCGGCTGGGCCCTGATCGCCGAGCCGACCGACAAGGAGCGGCGCTTCTGCGCGCGACAGGGAATACAGATCGTCGAAGGCGGATGCAGGGACCTGGCCGGCGAACTGGCGGACAACCTGGCACCAGCCTGACGCAACGCGTTCCACGCAAGGCGACGTAAACCCGGCCAGGCACGGCCTGGTCGGCCAGCGCCTGGACGAGGAATGGGTGGCGCGCACGCTGGCCCTCGACTCCTCCCAAGGCTATGTGGTGTCCGACTTTGTCCCGACCCGTTTGTATGGCGGCCGCCCCACCTACGTCTATGCTGCCGCAGTGCGCGACCCGGCGGGTGCGGCGGCCGTCGGCGGCATCGCCATCGTGTTCGACGCCGCGCCGCAATTCGCCGCGATGCTAACCGACGCCCTGCCACGCGACGACGCCGGCCAGGTAGTGGAAAACTCCTTCGCCGTCTTCATCGACGCCGCCAGCCGCGTGCTGGCCTCGTCGAGCGAAGCCTTCGCCATCGGCGCTGCCTTTCCGGTCGCCGCCGGCGCGGGTGCCGGCGGCGGCACCCGCATCCTGGCCATCGCGGGCCGCCACTATGCGGTCGGCGCCGCGCACTCGGCGGGCTATCGGGAATTCAAGTGCAGCGACGGCTACCGCAACCACGTGACAGCGCTCTGCGGCTTTCCCCTGGGCGACGCCGGCGCTGCACTGCCGGCCGCGCCACGGGCCGCAGTCGCCAGCAGCAACAGTCGGCGCTCGGGGGACGGCGGCGCCGAACTGGCCACCTTCCACATCGGCCAGCGCTGGCTGGCGGTGCCGACCACGCATGTGCTCGAAGCCGTCGACAGCAGCGGCCTGACCCCGCCCACCGGCGCCGAAGGCGACGTGGTGGCCGGCTTCCGCCTGTTCCGCGACAAACTGATCACCGTGCTGCGCCTGGATCGCCTGATCGCCGGCACCCGCGAATCGGACATCGCGGAACAGCAGATCGTGGTGGTACGCACCCACAACAAGCACTGCCTCGGCCTTCTCGTGGATGCCCTCGGCGAAATTTCCGATGTCGCCCGCGACGACATCCAGGGCACGCTGGAAATGAATGCCGCGCCCGGCGTGCTGGTGACCGGCATCGTGCGCAACATGCGGCGCGACGGCGAAGGCGACTCGCTGCTGTCGGTGCTCGACGTCGAACGCCTGTGCGGCCGCCTCGGCTGCCGCGGCTGCCAGGAACAGACCGCCGCGGCCTGACGACCTGACGCACGACCGCATCGCAAAACGGCGCGCGGTCAGGGAACAGTCGGCGCTGGCGGGACGGCGTCCTGCACCTGCTCCTGGGTGATCGGCAGCCAGACGGTGAAGGTAGTGCCCTTGCCGACTTCGCTGTGCAGCTCGATGCGCCCGTGATGCTTTTGCACGATGCTGTTGGATACCGAGAGTCCCAGCCCGGTGCCCTTGCCGACCGGCTTGGTGGTAAAGAAGGGATCGAACAGGCGCTGCTGGATTTGCGGCGGGATGCCGATGCCGGTGTCGGCGATGGCGATGAAAACCTCTTTTCCTTGCTGGCCGGTGGTGAGGTGTATGTTGCCCTTGCCCTCGATGGCCTGGCCGGCATTGACCAGCAGGTTCATGAACACCTGGTTGAGCTGCGCCGGCACGCACCAGACCTGAGGCATCTCGCCGTACTCCTTGTGCACGGTGCAGTGGTATTTAAGCTCGTTCTTGACCATGTTGAGCGTGGATTCCAGGCCGCTGTGCAGATCGGCCCATTTCCAGCTGGCGTCCTCGGCATGGGCAAAGCCCTTGAGATCCTCGACTATCTTGCGCACGCGCTGCAGGCCGTCATGCGATTCGGCAATCAGCTGGCCGAGGTCGGCGCGCAGGAAGCCGAGATCCTTTTCCTGCTTCATCGCCTGCGCCTTTGCGAGCGCCGCCGCACTGGTCGGCCCGGTCGGCCCGGCCGTCGCGGCCGCTTCGAAGGCGTCCAATAACGCCAGAATATCCGCCACGTAGCTTTCCAGCGACGTCATGTTGGAACTGACGAAACCGATCGGATTGTTGATCTCGTGCGCCACGCCCGCCGCCAGCTGGCCGATCGCGGCAAGCTTGTCGGCTTGCAGCAACTGGGATTGCGCCTGCGCGAGCTGCTCGTCGACGGCCTTGCGCGCGGTGATGTCGCGCACGATGGCGACACCCCACCAGCTCTCCGCGCGGCGGATCGCGGCGAACGAAATTTCCACGGGAAACTCCTTGCCGTCCTTGTGCAAGGCCTCCAGTTCCAGCGTCTTGCCGACCGCGGCGCCGGTACCGCTGCGGCGAAACTGCGCCAAGCCCTGGGCGGCGGCCGCCTGGTAATGGGCGGGTGCCAGCAGGGGGTGCAGTTCCCGACCCAGCGCTTCTGCCGCCGGATAGCCGAACATGCTCTCCGCCGCCGGGTTCCAGAAGGCAATCCGGCCCTGGTCGTCGATCATGATGATTGCATCCCTGGCGGCGCCGGTAACCGAATGCAGGGTGGCTTCGCGCCGTGCCAGCTCGGTTTCGAGATAGACATTCTGGTTCGCCAGCCAGTCGCGGGCATGCTTGAGTTCGAGGTGGGTGCGCACGCGCGCCAGGACGATGGCCGGGTTATAGGGTTTGGCAATGTAATCCACCGCGCCAAGCTCCAGGCCGCGCGCTTCGTCCTCGGGCGAATTCAGCCCGGTGACGAAAATCACCGGAATATCACGGGTTGCCGGATTGTCGCGCAGGGCCGCCAGCACGGCATAGCCGTCCATTCCCGGCATCATCACGTCGAGCAGGATCAGGTCCGGTTTCGGCACGCCCGCGGCGATCTGCAAGGCGCGCTCGCCCGAGGGCGCGGCGAGGACGTCGTAATCGCGGTGCAGCAACCTGCCGAGCACACCCAGGTTGCCCGGATCGTCGTCCACCGCCAGGATCGTCGGCAGCGGCATTGGCGCTGTGTCGTCGGCAGCCATCGTGTCACCCATCCAGTTCTGCATGCTCGGCGCGTGCCTGCCGCAACGCTGCCAGCGCCTCCGGGTAGAGAAAGCCGGCGATGTTCGCTTCCAGCTTCGCGCCCGTCGGGCCGAGCGCCGCCTTGAGCAGCGCGGCGTTTTCCGCGACAAGGGTATTGGCCCGCATGCTGGAAACCAGCAGCATCGGTTCGAGATCGTCAAGCAGTTGCCGTACCGCCGCCCAGTCCACTTCGACCGGCGCGGCGCAGGTTTCCGCGGGCAGCACGGCGAGAATCGCCGCCGTCAGGGTCTTCAGTTCGGCCGCCAGCGCCTCGGCCTGCGCCTTGATCCGCACCACAGTGCCGCCCTCCTTCAGCGCCGCCTCCAGTTCGGCCGCCAGGCGCTGCGCCGCGGTCGCGCCCATGTTGCCGGAACTCCCCTTCAGCGTATGCGCCAGCCGCCTCGCCTCGTCGTAGTCCGCCGCCGACATCCGCTCACCGAGGCGGGCCAGCAGCCGGGTCATGTCGTCCGCGTGGCCGACGGCATAGCTGCGCAACAGGCGCTGGTAGGCGACCTGGTTACCGTTCAGCACCTTGAGCCCCGCCGCGACATCCAGCCCCGGAATGGCCGCCAATCCGGCCGCCAGTCCCTCGATTGCCGCGGCAGGAGCGGGAGCAAGGAAGGTCTCGACCGGCAGCCAGCGCAGCAGCGTGCCGTACAGCTGATCGGGATCCACCGGCTTGGCCACGAAGTCGTTCATGCCTGCATCATAGCAGTGCTGGCGATCTTCGTCGAAGGCATTGGCGGTCATGGCCAGAATCGGCAGCGTCGCGCAGCCGGGCAGGGCACGGATGGCACGCGTCGCCTCCAGCCCGTCCATGCCGGGCATCTGCATGTCCATCAGGATCAGGTCGTAGCGACAGCCGCGCGCCATCTCCACCGCCTCGAAGCCGTCGTTGGCGACATCCACCGCGAGCCCGGCCTCCTTCAGCAGTTCCACCGCGACCTCCTGGTTGATGCGGTTGTCCTCGGCCAGCAACACGCGGGTGCCGGCCGGCATCGCCTGCAGGCTCTTCTCGGCGATGGCCGGCACCTCGGACAGGTCGCCAAGGCCAAGTCCGCTCTTGCCCAGGCGGGCCGTGAACCAGAACGTGCTGCCCTGCCCCGGCGTGCTCTGGGCGCCGACCTCGCCGCCCATCAGCTGCGCCAATCGCTTGGTGATGGCGAGCCCGAGGCCGGTACCGCCGTAACGGCGCGCGATGGTGGCATCAACCTGCTCGAAGGCGGCGAACAGACCGACGAGCCGCTCCCGCGGAATGCCGATGCCGGCGTCCGTCACCTCGAAGCGCACCAGCAGTTCCGTGCTCGATTCATCCGCCTTGGACAGGCGCACGGTAATCCGGCCCTGCTCGGTGAATTTGACGGCATTCGACAGATAGTTCAGCAAGGCCTGCGCCAGACGGGTCGAATCGCCGACCAGCACGGGCGGAATCGCATCCCGCTCGACGAGTATCTCCAACCCCTTGGCGCGCAGCCTGGGGCCAATCATGGAAATGACGTTATCGAGCATGCGATCGAAGGCGAAGTCGGTGCTATTGAGCGCCAGCTTGCCCGCCTCGATCTTGGAGAAGTCGAGGATGTCGTTGATTACCGACAGCAGGTGGCGCGAGGCATCGACGATTTTCTCCAGCTTCTTTTTCTGCGCCGGATCACTGCTGCCTCGCCGCAGCAGGTGAGTGAGGCCGACGATGGCGTTCAGGGGCGTGCGGATTTCGTGGCTCATGTTGGCGACGAAGGCGCTCTTGGCGGCGTTTGCCACCTCGGCCGCGCGCTTGGCCTTCTCCAGTTCCACGGTGCGGGTCTCGACCAGTTCCTCCAGGTGGTGGCGATGCCGGTCAAGTTCCGCGGCATCGCGCTTGCGCTCGGAGATGTCCTCCTTGACCGCCAGATAGTGGGTGACGCGCCCGTCGGCCTGGTGGATCGGCGAAATGCTGGCGGACTCGGCGTATTCGCTGCCGTCCTTGCGCCGGTTGATGAATTCGCCTTTCCAGGTCCGCCCGAGGCCGAGCGTCGACCACATCGCCTGGTAGGTTTCGGGCGGCGTCTTGCCGGAATGCAGGAGGCGCGGGTTTTGCCCGAGCGCTTCCTCGCGGCCGTAGCCGGTGACCTGGACGAAGGCTTCGTTAACGTATTCGATGGTGGCATCGAGATCGGTGATGACGATGCTCGCCGGACTCTGTTCCACTGCCAGCGACAGCTTGCGAACCCGATCCTCGGCGGCCTTGCGCTCGGTGATGTCGCGCACGATCATGCTCGTCAGCAAGCGCCCGTCCGCACCTTCGAATATTTGCGACAGCAGTTCGGCGGGGAACTTGACCTGGTTCCGGCCCACCAGCGTCAACTCGCCGCGGAAGCGGCCAGTCCGGTCGCGCTCCGCCAGGGCGGCCGCCAGGCGCGGGTCGCCGGGATCGACCACCGCTTGCCGGCCCCGTTGGCGCAGCGTCGGTTCGTCGAGCCCGAACAGGCGCCGGGCCTCGGGATTCGCCGCAAGGATGCCGTCCTCCGGGGTGGTCAGCAAGATCGCATCCAGGCTGTTGTCGAACAGCGCGCGATACTGGACTTCGCTGTGGCGCAGCGCCTGCTCGGCGGCCTGCAAATTGGCCTTGGCGCGCAGATTGACTATGCCGTAGGCAATGTCGTCGGCGAGTTCCGTCAGCAGGCGGGCTTCCTGTTCGTCGAAGGTGTTCTTCTCGCAGGAATAAATGCTCAGGACGCCGAAAACCTTGCTGCCGTCGGCCAGGGGCAGGGCGATGTTCGCGGCATAGCCGCGCGCCAGCGCCGACTCCCGCCAGGGAGCAAATGCGGGATCGACGGCGATATCGCGGCAAATCTGCGGCAAACCGCTGCGGATGGCGCGCGCCACCGGCACCTGGCCGTTTTCCGTATCCGCCCAGGTGGGATGCGTTTGCGCGTAATAGCCTTCCTCGGCCCCCGCCCAGGCCACCGGCGTGATGCTCTGTTCCGCAGTGTCCTCGGCATAGGCGATCGTGGCCAGACAGTAGCCGCCGTTGTCGACGACATTGTGCACGGCAGTCTGCAGCAATTCCTTCTCGCTGCTCGCCCGCACCAGCGCCTGGTTGCCGGCCGACAGCGTCAGCAGTGCCCGATTGACGCGGGCCAGCGTCGCAGTGCGCTCGCGCACCTGCTGGTCGAGGCTGTCGTTGAGTTCGTTGAGCTGGGACTGGATCAGCATCAATTCGCGATTCTGGTTGAGCGTGTTTTCGTACAGCGACAGCAGCAGGTTGAGGATCTGCTGCCCGCCGCCGACGATGGAATAGCGCCGGTCGCCGTAGCCCACCATTTCCTCGCGCCGCTCGTCCGCCCGCCGCCGCTCGATCGGCGCATCGAGCAGGGATCGGACGCGGACCGCCAGGCTCGCCTCGGCGAAGGGCTTGATGATGTAGGCGTCGGCGCCGCAATTGATGGCCTCGATGATGTCTTCCGGTTCCGACAGCACCGTCAGCAGGATCAGCGGAATGTTCCACAGTTCATCGTCGAACTTGATCGCACGGCACAACTGGTAGCCGTCCATGACCGGCATCTTGATGTCGCTCATGACCAGTGCCGGACGGCGTGCGCGCGCCGCCTGCAGGCCCTCCTCGCCGTTGCGCGCGACGCTCGCCGCAAAGCCGGCCCGCACCAGGGTGCGGCGCAGCAGCTCCGCCTCGACCGGGCTGTCCTCGACGATCAGGATTTCCGGCGCGGCGCCGGGCGCTTGCTCATTCATGTGGGCTCCTCGCGTTGCGCGTCGCTTCGCTGCCGATGCGGCTCTTTGCCAGCGCGACCAGGGCAGGGGCGATCTGTTCCAGTGGCAGCACGTGCTGCACCGCGCCCAGCGCCAGCGCTTCCCTGGGCATGCCGTAGACCACGCTGCTCGCTTCGTCCTGGCCAAGGGTGACGCCGCCGGCCGCGGCGATGTCCGCCATGCCTTCGGCGCCGTCGCGGCCCATGCCGGTCAGCAGAACCCCCACGGTGCCGCCGCCAAAGCGGTGGGCCGCCGCGCGCAGGGTGACGGTCACCGAGGGGCGGTGGCCGTCGCAGGGCGGCCCGTCGGAGAAAGCAAATCGGCCGCGTTCGTCGAATTCCAAATGGGCGTCGGGGGGCGCGAAATAGGCCACCCCGGCGTGCGGCAGCTCGCCTGCAGTCGCCAGGCGCACGGCGAGCGGACTGACTTCGGCCAGCCACGCCACCAAGCCGGCCAGGAAATCGTCGCCGATATGCTGGACGCACACCAGCGGCGCCGGAAAAGCCACCGGCAAAGCGGAAAGAATGCTGCGCAGCGCCTGCGGGCCGCCGGTGGATGCGCCGATCGCCACCATCTTGAGCGGCACATGCGGCGGCAACGAAACGGCCGGGGAAAGCTGCGGCACGCGCGGCGGCGCCCCGCTGCGACGGAAAACATGGACCCCTGCGACGATGCGGATCTTGCTGACCAGTTCCCGGCTCAACCGCTCCTGGTCCGCGTCGAGGATGGCACGCGGTTTCGGATAGACGTCCACCGCACCCGCCTCCAGCAGCCGGAAGACATTGGGCGAATCCGGCTCCACCGACACGCTCACCACCAGGATCGGACGCGGATACTTGTTCATCACTGCGCGGGTGAACTCCAGCCCATCCATGCCGCGCATGTGCAGGTCGGTGCAAATCACGTCCGGATTGAGTGCCGGCAGCAGGTCGAGCGCCTCCCTGCCGTCGCTGGCGGTGCCCACCACCTGGACGTCGGACGCACTGGACAACAGACGTTGCAGGATGTGCAGCGCGATGGGAGAGTCATCGACCAGCAGCACGCGGATCATGGCGCGATCAGCCGTTTCAGGGTGTCCAGCAACACGCGCTGGTCGAAGGACGGTTTGGGGATGTAGGCATTGGCCCCGGCGTCGAGTCCGCGCCGCTTGTCGTCGTCCGACGCCAGCGTCGTCACCAGGATCACCGGCATTTCCTTGTAGCGCGGCTCGGTGCGAATCCGTCGAGTAAGCGCGAGGCCGTCCATGTTGGGCATCACGATGTCCGACACCACCGCGGCGAAGGCGCGGTTGCCGAGAATGTTGATGGCGTCCACGCCGTCCACTGCGGTAACCACTTCGTAGCCGCCGTCTTCGAGAATGCGTTTCTCCATGGCGCGGATCAGGGCCGAATCCTCGGCCAGCAGCACGGCCGGCCGCGCTGTGTCGCGACGAATCTGGCGGCTTTCGCGGTCCGCAGTGCGCTGGACGATGGCCGTCTTGTGCGCCGAACGCAGCAGGTCGGCGGGGTTCAACACCGCACAGATTTCACCGCTGCCCAGCATGGTCAGCGCGGCGACGTTGCGCACGCGCTTGAGGGGCGCGCCGAGCGGCTTGGGCACCACCTCTTCCTCGTCGAGCAGATCGTCCACCAGCAGGCCCAGGCGCCCCATCCGGTCTTCGCCGACCTGAAGCACGACGCAGGCCAGCACTTCCGCTTGCGCCGCCGCTGCGCGAGCATTTTTTTCCGCCACCGCCGACAACTCCAGCAGGTCCGCCAGGCGCGCGACGATCACCGGTTCGTCGTCCAGCATCACGGCGGGACGGCCTTCGAGCGTGAAAATCTCCTCCGCACGCACGCGCCGCGAGGTCAGCACGCATTCGACCGGCAGCCCGTACCGCCGATCGCCGACGCTCGCCAGCAGCAGCCGGGTGGTGGCCAGGCTCAAGGGCAGGCGCAATTGCACCGCGAGCCCCCGCCCCGGCTGCGATTCCAGGCGGATGCTGCCCTTCAGCCGCTCGACATTGACGCGCACCACGTCCAGCCCGACGCCGCGCCCGGACAGTTCGGTGACATAACGGCTGGTGGAAAATCCGGCGGTGAAAATCAACTGCTGCAACTGGAACGGCGTCATCGCGGCGAGCGCCGCCTCGTCGGCAAGACCGCGCCGGCCCGCCTCCTGCCGGATCGCCGCCGGATCCAGTCCGCGACCGTCATCGCGCACCTCCAGCATCACCCCGGCATCCTCGCGCACGGCGCACAGACGCACCGTGGCGCGACTGGCCTTGCCCAGGCGCGTGCGCTCGCCCGGCGCTTCGACGCCGTGGTCGATGGCATTGCGGATCAGGTGCATCAGCGGGTCCTTCACTTCTTCCAGGATGCGCTTGTCGACCGTGATATCGCCGCCATCGAGCACCACGTCAACCTCCTTGCCCTGCTCCTTGGCGAGGTCGCGCGCCATGCGCGGAAACAGCGAGAACACCGTGGCCAAGGGCAGCAGGCGAATGCCATGCACCTGGTCTTCGAGCAAGCCGACCGTGGATTCCAGGCGCATGCCGTCGTCGACCAGCGCATCGCGCGCCTGCTTGAGCAGGGCGCCGAAACGCTGCGTCGTAGCCGCCGCTCGCAGTTCCGCCGCATCGCCGACGCTGCCTGCGCCATGGCGCACGGGACGATTGGGGATGCGGCGACGGCGGCCCAGCGCCGCCCAAAGGTCGAGCAACTCGTCCAGCAGCGCCCGCCGATGCTGGGTCCGCCCCTGGATCACCGACAGCTCGCCCACCTGGGTCAGCAGATCGTCCAGTTTGCGGGTCTCGACGCGCACGGTTTCGATGCGGAACGGCTCGCCGGCGGCAGGCGGCGCCGCAGCCTTGGCGTTCGCGGCAGGCGCTGCCATCGGCACGGGCTCCGTCGTCGGCGCCGTTTCCGCGGCAGGCGGTGCGGGAGAGGCAGGGAATGCGGGGGACGGCGCCGCCAGGTCGGGTGCCGCGCTGGCGGTTGCGGCGTCAGGCGCAACAGTCGGCGCTGGCGGCACGGCGCCTGAATCCGCTGCCGTCGCCGCCGATGCCTCGCCCAGCGCTTCCAGCACCCGCTGGCGCAGCGCGCCCAGCGCGACGTTCATGCGCTCGATGGTATCGGGCGTCAACGGCACCGTACCCTTGCGCGCCGCGCTGAGGATGCCTTCCAGGCCATGGGCGGTACTCTCGACCCGATGCAGGCCGAGCATGCTGGCGGCGCCCTTCAGGCTGTGGGCTTCGCGGAACGTCTCTTCCAGCAAGGCCTGGTCGGCGGGTGCCCGCTCCAGGCGCAACAGGCTGTCGTCGAGGCGCGCCAGATGCTCCTCGCTTTCCGCCCTGAACAAGCGTTGCAATTCAGCATCTTCGATCATGTCCGCGCTCCCTTGCCCGTGCCCGGCCTACGGCTCAAGCGATGGCCTTGAGGTTCTCCGCCGCCTCGTTCAGGCTCTGCACGCCGATCTTGGTCTGGCTGATGCCGGCTGCGGTTTCCCTGGCGCCGGACGCAATGCTGTTGGTCGCCTCCACGACCTGGACGAACGCAGCCGACTGCTGCTTGGCGTTGAGCATGACCTGCTGCGCGTTCTCATTGACGCTGCCGGCCATCCCGGCCAGGCTGTCGAACAACTCGGCGACCCTGGCGGCCACCTCGGTCACTTCGGCCACGGTCCGGGCGCCTTCCTCGGTCATCATGACGGACGAGTTGGCGGCCTTCTGGATGTCGCTCACCAGCAGATTGGCCTGCTCTGCCGATTTCTTGCTTTCGTCGGCCAGCTTGCGCACCTCGCTGGCCACCACGGCGAATCCCTTGCCGTGCTCGCCGGCGCGCGCGGCTTCGACCGCGGCATTCAAGGCCAACATGTTGATCTGCGCCGAGAGGTCCTTGACCAGAACCGTGATGTTGCCGATCTGCCCGGTCTGCTCGCCGAGGTGCAGGATCTGCTCGGCCATGGCGCCGATCCTGTCCTTGAGGCTGTTCATCGACGTCAGTGCGGCACGGATGGCCTCGCCACCCTGGACGGTGACGGCACCGGATTTTTCAGCCAGCGCAGCCGCGTTTGCCGCCTGCTCCGCCGAACGGCTCGACGACACGGACAATTCCTCGATGGTGGCGGAGGTCTCGTTGGCCGCCGCCGCCTGCTGGCTGGCGGTGCGCTCGTGCTGGACGATGGTGGCGGCGATTTCGCTGGCCGCGGCGGAAAGCTGCGCGGCATTGGCGGTAATCTTGCTGCTCACTGCGGCCGCCAGCCAGACCGCGATCCCGATCGCCAGGCCGACGGCGCCCAGCATGCCGTAGATGATCGAGTTGGCGACGGCGCGCATCGCCGTATCGTAGGCCTCCTGGCGCTCCGTCACGATGTCTTCCTCGCGCTGCTTGAATCGGTGCCAGAGCGCGTCCAATTCCTTTGATGCCTTCAAGCCTTCTCCGCTACGGAACCGGGCCAAGCCTTCTGTCTGCTTGCCCGCGTCCACCATGGACATGAACTGCTCGTCCAGTTTGGACAGGTCTTGCCCCACGGCCAACAGCTTGCGCAGAATCTCCTGCTGCTGTGAATCCTTGACCAGGCGACTAAGCTTTTCACCTGAATCCCTGAAGTCCTTTTCGCTGTCCAGGAGGGTCTGGCGCGAGTCCGGATTCTTCATCAGCAGATAGCCGCGCGCGGCGCGTTGCATCTTGGCCAGGCTATAGGCAAGGTCGTTGGCTTCGTCCAATACCAACTGCGAATTCTTCATCGCCATCGATGCGTGCGTCGCCTCCTGCAGGTTGACGAACACGATCCCCATGGCGCCCAGCAGCAGCAGCAGCGGAGCCAGGTAGCCCAGCAGGATGCGTTGGCGCAGTTTCATTTTCGCGAACATGGCATTTCCCCTCGATCACGTTGCTCTTCACACCTTCTCATCGACAACCCATTCCTCCCGTGCCAGCAGCGCCGGCAGGTCCAGTACCGTCATCATCCCTTCGGCATAGCGTGCAGCGCCCTTGATTTCCGCGCCGCCACTCTCGCGCAGCGCAGGCGGCGGCGCCCGCAGTTCCTCGGCGCGCAAATAGACGACGTCATGCACATCGTCCACCACGATCCCCACCGGCTGTTCGCCGCGCGTGCCGATCACGGCCTTGTTGCCGCCGACATCGGCCGTCGGCAGGTTGAGCGCGGCACGCGGGTCGATCAGGATGACGAGGTCGCCGCGCAGGTTGATGGCGCCGCGAATATGCGGCGGGCAGCAGGGGATGGGGCTGATCTGGACGACGTTGCAGAATTCCCGCACGCTCGCCAGCTCGACGCCGAATTTCTCGCCGCCCACTTCGATCACCGCCAGCCCCAGCCGGTCGCCCTCCTCGGCGACGGCAGCATCCCGCAGTGCCTGGGCGCGGACGCGGAACAGGGCGCGCGCGTCCGCCGTGGCTTCGGCGCAGAACTGACGCTCGGATGCAGGTTCTTGTTGCCCGGCCGCTTGCGCCGCATCGGCAATCGCCCGCGCTTCGGGAATGCAGGTCAGGCGCGCGACATCGAGCAGACTCACCAGTCCGTCGCCGACGCGCGCCTCGCCGGCCAGGAGATGCGCCGAGCCCGGCACGCTGCCATCGAACTGCGGCGGAGCCTGGATGGCGGCCCGCGGCAGATCGACAACCTCGATCACGTCGCTGACGATTATCCCTACCGGCACCCGGTCGGTCGCCAGCACCACCACCCGATCGCCAAGGCTGTAGGGCCGCGCCGGATGCCCGAAGCGCAGACGGAGGTCGATCACCGGCACGATGCGCCCGCGCAAGCTGAACACGCCGACGATCCACGACGGCGCCTGCTCGACGGGCGTCAGCTCGGGTAGCCAGATCGATTCCAGCACGCACGTCGCATCGACTGCAAAGCGCGCACCGTCGAGGTCGAAAATCAACAAAGCCTGTGCATCCATTCTGCGACTCCCCCAGACAGGCCATAGTAGTACTTTTGACTAAGAATAAAACAATGTCATTACAATGGATATACTACCGGGACGGTAGTAGGTCGGGCAAAACATTGACCTATGTCAAGTATGACGACACCGTGGCGATGCCGGCCTATTGCGCGAGCCATTGCGCCAGCTCACCAGCGGTCGCGTCGTAGGGCTTGACGACGGTTGCGGCGGGCATGCGGCGGACGATATCGAGCGCCGCCTGGCGCAGGCCCTGCGCACGCGACAGATTCTCGGCACGCTCGCAGAGGGCGGCCAGTTCGAGGTAGGCCGCGACGTCGCCGGGATCGAGATAAATGGTTTTTTCCAGCAGCTGTCCGGCCTGCTCGAAATCGCCGTCGAGCTGGGCGAGCTGCGCAAGCAGGAAATGCGCCTCGGCAGCGAGCGGATCGATAGCCAGCGCCTGCCGGCAGGCCTGCCCGGCCTGGCTGTATTCGCCGCGATCGGCCAACTGCCGTGCTGCCGCCAGCAAATCGCCGCTGCCCTGCGTCGCGGGTGCAGCGATTGCGGGCACCGATACCCGCTCGGTCGCCGCCCGCGGCGAAGCCTGCGCTCGCTTCAGTTTCGACATCGCGCCGCGTGGCGGACGTGCAACCGACGCGGCAGCGGCCACGCTGGCAGGGGGCGGCGTAGCGGTCCGTTGATACACCACGCCCTCGGCAAACAGTCGGCTTCGCACATTCGCCATGGCGTGGCCGATCAGTTCGGTGTGGCCGGCCATCAGGTAACCGCCCTCGGCCAGGCTCGCCGCCAGTTTTGCGGCGACAGCGGCGACGCGCCCCGCATCGAAGTAGATGAACACGTTGCGGCACAGGACCAGGTCCATGTCGCGGAATTCCACGGTCGACAAGGGCTCGCCGACCAGGTCCACAGCGCGGAAGCGCACCATGCGGCGGATGCCCTCGTCGATAGCCCATTCGTCCTTGATCCGACGGAAATAGCGCTGTTGCAGTTGCGGCGGCGTCATGCGAAACGACCATTGCCCGTAACGTCCCCGCACCGCCTTGGCCAGTGCCGCTGCGTCGATATCGACGCCGAGGACGAGTATTTCCCAGCCATCGCGTCGCGGCAGCAGCAGATCGACCAGCATGGCCAGCGAATAGGCCTCCTCGCCGCTGGCACAACCAGCGCTCCACAGGCGCAGCGTCTTGCTGGCGCGACGACGCTCGATCAGTTCCGGCAGCAGCCGCAGGCGCAGCAGATCGAACTGGCCGTGGTCGCGAAAAAAATAGGTCTCGCCGCTGACGCGCGGCGGCGCATCAGTGATGCGCGGCTTCGCTGGCACGATATATCCCGGCGACGGCGCGCAGAATGGACGCCGCGCCCGGCACGGTAGCGCGTTGATTCGTCGATTGAAACGAGCCGTTGGTGCCTGGAACCTCCACATTACCTCCCAGAAGTCGGACAAGAAATGCCGCGCGCGTATGCCGTTCTTATGGACAGATAATAGCCCGTGTCGGCAATATTTCAAGAACGACGGCATAGCGCCGCCGTTGACCTCGGCGGGCGACAGGCATCGTGCGCAGCAGGCGCCGCGATGGCGAAGGCGATTCACTGCCCTCGATGCGCCACGGCGAAAGTCGGTGCTGCCACCACGGCAGCCAGGGGCAAACGCCCGCGGGCTGGCGAACCGAAAGGGGCCGCCTTGCTTTTCCGCCCGGACTAGCCGGCAACGCGCCAGCGCGGCTTGAGCAGATGCGGTTCGGCGTGCTCGTCGAGCACGGCGGCGCGCAGGCGGGCGACGGCCTGGGCGCGAATCTGGCTGATCCGTCCCTCGCTCAGCCCGAAGCGGATGCCGATCTGGCTCAGAGTCATTTCTTCGACGTAATAGGCGCTCAATACCTCGCTCTCCCGCGCGCTGAGATCGCTGATCGCGCGCAGCAGGCGCCGTTGCAGTCCGCGCCGCTGCAAGGCGGCGACCGGGTCGGAACCGCTCGCCGCGCACCAGCCGATGAAATCGCGGCCCTCGTCGCCGGTGTCGAAATCCTCCAGCGACAGCAGCGAGTAGTCGTGCGCTTCCTGCAGCAGCGCCTGGTAGTCCGTCAGGGACATGCCCAGCCGCAGCGCCACCTCGTTTTCTCCCGGCTGGCGTCCCAGCGCATGGCACAGCTCACCGATGGCGCCTTCCACCCGCCGCATATCGTGGCGCACGCGACGGCTGCCTGGGTCCTGCCGGCGCAGGCTGTCGATCATGGCGCCGCGCACGCGCTGCGCCAGGTAACTGCGGAACTGGCCCTGGGCGTCCTGGTGCGAGGCCTGGAGCAAGGCGGAGAGCAGGCCGAGATACCCCTCCTGCAACAAGTCGTCGAGTTCGACGGAAGGAGGCAGCTTGCGCACCAGCGAAAGCGCCACGGAACGCACCAGGGGCCCGTAGCGTTCGATGAGCTGTTCGCATTCTTCCGCGGAAAGGGGTTTCGCAGCCATAGCGCAGTCTAACTTCTGGGCGGCCGAACGGGGATAGCGTGCCGAGCGCCGCATTGTCCGCGCCGAATGCCGCGGACTATCGAAATGCTTCCGTCCAGATCAGAACCACACAGACAAAGACCACCACCTCGCTGACCGTCGCGCCCAGCAGCGCGGCCCGGGTTACGCGGGTGGGCGCGAAGATGACAGCCAGCAGGAAACCGATGGCAAACAGCGGCGCGAGCAGAACCCGCAGCGGCGACAAGGACGACCATGTACCGAACAAGGACGTCGCGTCCACGCTGCGGGGCATGAGATGCATCATCAACGCGGCGATGCCCGTCGGGAGGCCTGGAACAGTGCTACGACTTCCCAGGCACGAGATCGGCCGAGGTGCCTGTCTGGGTTTCCGCTTCGCGGGCAGGTGCTCTGCATGCCTGGGACGCCGCTTCGCGGGCAGGTGCTCTGCATGCCTGGGACGCCGCTTCGCGGGCAGGCAACGACGGCTGGGCGATCAGGCCGCGCGCCTGTGCCATGCAGGCCTCGCGCACGGCCGGATCGAGCGCCTTGAGCCAGCGCGCGGGCAGGGCCTCGCGACCGTAGAGGGCGCCGGCCAGCATGCCGGCGATGGCGCCGGTGGTGTCGGCGTCGCCGCCGCGATTGACGACGTCGACCAGGCAGTGCTCGAAGCCGCCGACATCGACCACCGCCTGCAGCACCGCCTGCATGGTTTCCACCACCCAGCCGCTGGGGTTTTCGCGCCGCGGCCGGTCGCGGAAGGCGTAGGCGGGATGGGCGGCGACCAGCGGCCGGATGCGCTGGCGAAACACCTGTTGCAGCGAATCGCCACGCAGGAAATCCTGCACCGAGAGCGCGAGGAATTCGCAGGCGGCGTCGGACATCGCGTTGTGGTGGGTGACATGGGCCTGGGCGCGACAGGCGGCGCGCACCTCGGCTTCGGGCCGGCCGAAGGTGGCCAGGGCCACCGGCAGCACGCGCATCGCAGCGCCGTTGCCGGCGTCATGGTCGGAGGCCGGCGCCTCGGGCTCGCCGGTGTTGCGGAAGCGGATCAGGTTGCGCCGCACGGTGTTGCCGATATCGACCGGCCTGGCGCGCATCCAGGCATCGAAGGCGCGGGCGCAGGCCAGCGCTTCGATCCTGCCGTCATGGGCGAGAATCGCCTGACCCAGCGCCAGCGCCATGCCGGTGTCGTCGGTGACCTGGCCGGGCGCCAACCGCAGCCAGCCGCCGCCGCCGATCTCGCGATGCACGCCGTGGTGATGGGCGATCTCGCGCGGCGTCATGAATTCGACCGTGGCGCCGAGCGCATCGCCCAGCGCGAGGCCAAGGTAGGCGGCCTCGGCCCGCGCCAGGACCGCGGCCGGGTCCGGGCTCACCGGCTCGGGTAAGCGACCACGATGTCTTCGTCGCGCACGATGTACTGGCAGGCCAGGCGCCATTCGGTGGGCGGCAGGTCGTCCACGTACATCTGGTCGATCTGGGCCTGCGAGATCTTGCCCAGGCCCTTCAACACCGTGACCTCGCGGGCGTTGAGCGGGCCGCCCATGTGGCCGTACTTGTTGCGGCTGGCCGGATCGATGCTGCTGACCTTGACCAGGCAGGTGCCGCATTCGCCGTCGCCGCAGGAGAAGTCGATCGGGATGTGGTTCTCCTTGGCCAGTTCAAGTATGGTCTTCTTGTGGCTGCCGGCGACGGCATAGACGGTCTTGTCCTTGTGCAGGGGGCTGGAAAAAGTGACGTTGGCCATGGTGGGCTCCGGTGGAAAAAATGGGTCAGGCCGGCTTGACGACGATGGTGCCGCCCAGCACCTGGGCCTGGCAGGCGAGGCGATGGTGGCGCGGCGCCAGGTTGTCCTTCAGCACCTGCTCCTCCAGCACCGAGGGCGCGGCCAGGTGCTCGTGGCCGGAGACGATCTTGGTCAGGCAGGTACAGCATTCGCCCTCGCGGCAGCCGTAGGTGATGCCGGCGCCGACTTTTTCCGATACTTCGATCAGACGGGTGCCGGCGGGCACGGTGAGGGTGATGCCGATATCCTGGAAGGTGACGGTGGCTTTGGGCATGAGGATTCTCGGTAGATTGAAAGCGGGTCAGCGGCAACCGGGCCCCGCAACCTCAGGGCGTGCAGCCGCAAGCACGGGGATCTGCGCCATGACGGCAGGCTTCGAGGTTCTCGTCGGGCACGTCCTTGAGCCCGATCCAGGCGTGCACCGCCGTGGCGTCAAAGCCGACTCTGCGTTCCTCGCCGACTTGCAGCAGCGGCCGGCGGATCAGCAGCGGGTTGTCGCGCAGCAGGGCCAGCGCGGTCGGCTCGTCGAGTTCTTCGGGCACGATCTCGCCGGACTTGATCGCCGGCGCGGCGCGGTTGAACCACTGCGCAACCGGCAGCCCACCAAAAAACTTGAGCAGCGCCAGGTTGCTCCAGGGCGTGTGGCGCAGATCGCGTGCCTGCACCCGATGGCCCGAAGCGGCCAGCAGCGCCTTCTGCCGTGCATTGCCCGAACAGCCGGTCTTTTCGAAGAAGGTGATGGTGGCCATGCTCAGCGCGCCGCGATTTCGGCTTGCGCCGCCGCCCAGCGCTCGGGCGGGATGCCGGTCAGCGAGCCGGGCGGATTCATTTCCGTGCCGAGTTCGTCGAGGATCGCGCCTTCGATCGGGCAGATCGCCACGCACTGCGCATCGGCGAAATCACCGAGGCATTCGGTGCATTTGTCGGCGTCGATCAGGAAGTGCGGCTTGGCTTCGTAGATCGCCTGGTTCGGGCATAGCGGCGCGCAGGCAAAACAGTTGACGCAGCTTTCGATGATTTCAAGGGCCATGGTGATGTCCTCAGGCGCGCTTGGCCGCGACGGGAGGGGCGTCGAGTTTCCCCGCCGCCAGCATTTCCTGCCAGACCGCCATCACGGCTTCCTCGATCGGCTCCAGGGCATGCTCGCCGTTGGGCTGGATGCCGGCGGCTTCGAGGCTGCCCCAGGGCTCGTAACCGATCTTGGAGCAGAGCACCACTTCGCAGTCGACCAGGGCCTTGATGGTCTTGTCGAGCACCGATTCGCCGTCACCGCAAGTTTCGTCGCCGGCGCAGTACTGCTCGGCCTTGCGGTGGCCGACGAACTTGGCGCCCTCGGCGGAAGCTTCATAGACCAGGAATTCCTTGGCGTGGCCGAAATGCACCGCGACCAGGCCGCCCTTCGCTGCCACGGCCATCAACACGCGCCGTCCCACCGGCGCCAGCGCGGTGCGTCCCTCCGGGAACTCTCGAAGTGCCTTCGTCGCGCGCGGCATGAACTGCACCACCTGCGGCGCCGCAGGTGCATGCGCCTTGGCGCGCTTGGCCTCCAGTTCCGCCGTGACCTTGGCGCGCAGCTCGGCGCGCACGGCCATCGCGGCTTCGTAATCGATCTCCATGGCCTCGATCTTGTCCAGGGTGAATTCGTCGCCGCGGTCCTCGCCGAGCAGGCCCACCGCGTCGGCGCGGCACTGGCGGCAGTGGCGCATCATGTTCATGTCGCCTTCGCAGGCGTCCTGCAGCGCCTTGAGTTCGGCCGGGCGCGGGCTGCGCTGCCCCATCACGCCGTAGAAGGTGCCGTGCTCGGCCTCGGCGATCAGCGGCATGACGTTGTGCAGGAAGGCGCCCTTGGCCTTGACGATCTTCGACACCTCCTTCAGGTGCTCGTCATTGACGCCGGGGATCAGCACCGAGTTGACCTTGACCAGGATGCCCTTCGCGGTGAGCATCTCCAGCCCCTTCTGCTGCTGCGCGATGAGGATCGCGGCGGCCTCGCGGCCGTGGATGCGTTTGTTGTTCCAGAAGATCCACGGATAGATCTTGGCGCCGACGTCCGGATCGACGCAGTTGATGGTGATCGTCACGTGGTCGATGTTGTGCTTCGATAATTCCTCGACATGCTGCGGCAGCGAAAGGCCGTTGGTGGAGACGCAGAGCTTGATGTCGGGTGCCTTCGCCGCCAGTTGGCGGAAGGTTTCGAAGGTGCGCTCGGGATTGGCCAGGGGATCGCCGGGGCCGGCGATGCCGAGCACCGTCATCTGCGGAATCGTGGCGGCGACGGCAAGGGTTTTCTTCACCGCCTGATCGGGCGTCAGCAGTTCGGAGACGACGCCGGGGCGCGACTCGTTGGCGCAGTCGTACTTGCGGTTGCAGTAGTGGCACTGGATGTTGCAGGCCGGCGCCACCGCGACGTGCATGCGGGCGAAGTAGTGGTGGGCGTCTTCGGAATAGCAGGGATGGTCCTGCACCTTGGCGCGGATTGCGTCCGACATGCCGCCCATCTGGTCGGCAGTGGAGCCGCAGCTGCCGGCGCTGCAGCCGCCGGCCTTGGGCGAAGGGGATTCGATGACAGGCAGATCCATGGCGGGCTTCCCTTGAGCTTCCCTCGGGGGTGGGGTACTCGCTGTTCAGCAACCGCCATGCCATGCCGCGAGATTCCATCAACGCACTGAAATAAATGGATTTTTTCAGCCAGACAAAGATGTCGCAAACGCGACATTGGCACGATGCCGACGCCGCGACCGCAGCGCACGGCGAGCGCGAACCGGCAACGGCTGGGCGTTCGGGCTAGCGGCCGCCCGCGACGTCGATCGTGGCGCCCGTCGTATAGGACGCCTCGTCCGACAACAGCCAGAGCACGGCACGGGCCACCTCTTCGGCGGTGCCGCCGCGCTGCATCGGTACCGCGCTCTTGACCCGGTCGACGCGATCGGGGTCGCCGCCGCGGGCATGGATCTCGGTGTAGATCAGGCCGGGGCTGACGGCATTGACGCGGATGCCCTCCGCGGCCACTTCCTTCGCCAGGCCGATGGTCAAGGTATCGATCGCCGCCTTCGACGCCGCGTAGTCGACCTACTCGTTGGGCGAGCCGAGACGGGAGGCTCGCGACGAGAGATTGACGATGGCGCCGCCCGAGCCGCCATGCCGGGTCGACATGCGGCGTACGGCTTCCCGCTGGCTCAGGTAACTGATGCAAACGGCGTAGCCGCGCTGCGCCGCCAGGCGGGCGACGGCGGCGCCGATGCCGCGCGAGCCGCCGGTGACGACCAGCACCTCGCTCATGCCGGCATGGCCGAAAGATCGACCGCGTAGCCGCGCGAGGCGCGCACGCCGTCGATATGCACCGCCGCCAGCACGCCGGCGCGTTCCAGGGTCTTGATGATGCGCGAAATGGTCTCGAAGCGCAGGTCGGTGATGTCGGCAATGTCCTGGCGCGCGGGCAGCACCACCCGGCCGGCGCCATCGGCCAGCAGCCGGACCAGGCCGAGCACCCGGTCGACGGCCTGGCCCCCGCGCAGCGCCACCAGGTCGGCGGCGCGCCTTTGCGCCTTGGCCAACGATTCGAGCAGCGACGCGCTGGCCGCAGCGGCGTCGCCCTCGGGCCAGGGCGACAGCTCGCACTGGGTCAGCGCCGTCGCGTTGAAGGTATAGGCGCCGAACAGCAAGGTTTCGCAGCCGACGATGTCGCCGGCAATCGCCAGGCTGCCGAATACGGAATGCCCGGCCGACGTCGTCGAGTCGAGCCGGACGACCCCCTGTCGCACCCGCCATGCCCGGCCTGCGTCGCCACTGCGCCAGAGACCCTTGCCGGGCTCGAAGGCCAGCGAACGGCGCAAGTCGGATAACTTGATTGGAGTGAACGTGTTCGAGGAATTCATCTCTTGGCCCTTTCCAGTGCAGCCGAACGCAGGCGGAAAATCGGATTCCGGACTCGACGCCGCGCAGCGGGACGCGACTCGCGACGGCGCAATTGTCCTCCCGAATTGAATAATTGTGCACCGCGCGGATTAAGCGCTGCTTAATTCTGGATCAAGCGGCGTCGGCGATGCTATAAATATTCGGACCGGCCCGCCGCCGGAACCTGATCCGGGGAGACACCATGAATCCTGCCTGTCGCCATCTGCACGCACTTGTCGCCGCGACCTTGATCGCCGCTGTCGCGAACGTCGCAAAGGCCGACGAGAACAGCGTTTCGCGCGAAGCCGAGTACCTGCGCCTGCACGACAGCGCGCTCGCTTTCGCCAAGACTGTGGAAGTCAGGGCCGAGCGCTATGCCGGTCTGCGTGCGGTGGACATGGACCAGGTCCGCCGCCTGATCGCCCAGTCGGAACAGGCCGCGCAACTGCGGCAATTTGACGCGGCGAGCATGCACGCGCGCCAGGCCTACGAGATGCTGCGCGCCGCGATTACCGGCGCGGTCGCCGAGGACAAGCAGCAGCGCGGCAACTGACTGTCTCGACAGGGGGCGCCTATCGCCGGTAGCTGGAGCCCGGTGAGGTTTCAGCCGGAATTCACATCAATCAACAGGCGAAGCGTGACGCATCAAGATATCAAGACAGTGCACGCCTGTCCGCAGGCATAATGGCTCACAAATTTTGCCATCTGCAGTCGAACGGCAATTCCCGCGCAAACAAGCTATTGGCTTGTAGCACATGGGGCGCAATTCAGGAAAGGTCATGAACTTGGTATCCAGGCAGTTCAATCTTGATTTGAATGGCGGGTTGGGCGATTTTTATTCATCTAAGGTGACTGCGGCGATTGAGAAATTGTCCGCGGCATCCGGAACGGAATCTCGCGGTGCAATCTTCACCCGACCTGAAGTTGTTGATTTTGTTCTCGACCTGGTCGGATACACAGAGGATCTGCCCTTGGCAAAGCTCCGACTGCTGGAGCCTTCATTCGGTGGAGGAGACTTTCTCCTGCCTGCCGTGGGCCGCTTAGTAAGAGCGTGGCGAGCCAGGAAAACGTCGGGATCTGCGCTAGATGATCTGGGCGAGGCAATCCGGGCCGTAGAGTTGCACCGTGAAACCTTCAAATCCACGCGCGCGGCAGTGATGGCCATGCTGGAGCAAGAGGGCTTGACGCAGCAAACTGCTGTCGATCTCGCTGACCGCTGGCTGGTGCAAGGTGATTTTCTGCTGACTGCCCTCAATGGCCAGTTCGACTTCGTCGTTGGGAATCCACCCTACGTGCGCCAGGAACTGATTCCGGCCCCCTTGCTGGCAGAGTACCGCGGCCGCTATCAAACGATGTATGACAGGGCCGATCTCTATATCCCGTTCATCGAGCGGTCGCTTTCTGCTCTCTCGAAGGAGGGCAGCCTGGGTTTCATCTGCGCCGATCGCTGGATGAAAAACCGCTATGGCGGACCGTTACGCAGTCTTGTCGCCGAGCAGTTCCATTTGAAAGTCTATGTCGATATGGTCGATACGCCGGCCTTCCACTCCGAAGTAATTGCTTATCCCGCCATCACCATCATTAGCAGGGAGGCTCCAGGCGCGACACGCATCGCCCATCGGCCAGCCATCGACCGGGCCACGTTAACCAAACTGGCCGAAGCCCTGCGCAGGCGATCACTGCCGAAAGACACCACCTCGGTCCGCGAACTGGCCCAAGTTCCCAACGGCGCGGAACCGTGGTTGCTCGAATCTTCAGATCAGATGGCGCTGATCAGACGGCTTGAGCGGCAGTTTCCGACACTGGAAGAGGCAGGCTGCTTGGTGGGTATCGGTGTGGCGACCGGAGCGGACCAAGCCTTCATCGGCGAGTTCGACACCCTTGATGTCGAACCGGATCGCAAGCTTCCCTTGGTGACGACTCGCGACATCCTTTCCGGAGAAGTGAAATGGCGAGGCCAAGGCGTGGTAAATACATTCGCCGACGCTGGCGGCCTTGTAAATCTGAAGGAATACCCGCGTCTCCATCGTTACCTTGAGGCGCGGCAGGAGGTGATTGCTGGCCGCCACTGCGCCCAGAAATCGCCGACCAACTGGTATCGCACCATCGACCGAATTACTCCGTCCCTTGCGAAGAAGCCCAAGCTCTTGATCCCCGACATCAAGGGCAAAGCCCATGTAGTTTTCGAGGAAGGAAATCTGTACCCGCATCACAATCTTTACTACGTTACGTCCGAAACATGGGACTTGCGGGCGCTGCAAGCCGTGATGCTCTCAGCAATCACCCGTCTATTCGTGGCGACGTACTCAACCAAGATGCGAGGCGGCTTTCTCCGATTTCAGGCGCAATATCTCAGACGCATTCGACTACCGCACTGGCAAAGCGTTCCCTCATCGTTACGGCTAGAGTTGGTCGATGCCGCTGTGAAAAGAGACTTGCCGGCGTGCGACCGTGCAGCGTTCGCGCTGTACGGTCTGAACCACGAAGAAAGATCCAGCCTTGGAGGCAATGGAGACTAGATGGCTCTCGATCTCGTTGATTACGAAAAAAAGGCGCGCAAGGCGGTAAAGACTTTCTGGATAAAGCGTAAAGCCGCAACACAAAAACAGATCGAATCCGGTAAGGCGGACCAAGGCGAACGCGCAGGCGTAACTAGCGGCAAGAATATGGATGGATTCGTTGCCCTCGTCGTAGATATCGTGCGGGCAAACGGACTGGCCCGTGCTCAGATTCATCAGAAGCGGGCCGTGCTGACACTACCGGGTTACTTCAGACCGACCAAACTATGGGATCTTCTCGTCATCCACAAGGGTGAACTGATCGCCGCAATTGAATTGAAGAGCCAGGTCGGCCCCTCTTTTGGCAACAACTTCAACAATCGTACCGAGGAGGCCATCGGCACTGCCCATGATCTGTGGACAGCCTACCGTGAAGAGGCTTTCGGAAAACAGCCGCGCCCCTTTGTCGGATGGCTGATGATGGTCGAAAATGCCGCCAAATCCAGATCGCCGGTTCGGGACGCGTCACCGCACTTCCCGGTTTTCGAGGAATTCAAGAACGCGTCTTACCTCGAACGATATGACCTGTTGTGCCAAAAACTTGTGCAAGAACAACTCTACACAACCGCGGCCCTCATCACGTCGAAACGCGATTCCAGCGGAGCTGGTGAGTTTTCCGAGATGTCGTCCATGACAGGGCTCAGGACATTCGTTACCGCGCTGGCTGGCCACGTGGCTGCCGAGGCCGCGCGACTCGGGTGACCACTACGCCGCGCCGGCCGGGGCTAGCCAACACGACATCCGGCGCCAGACCGGGAGCGCCCTCGTCGTTCATCCGCAATTCGCCGCTGAAGACGACCTCACCGATTTCGTAGCGCTGGCTCGTTGCCGCGCTACATTTCCTCAGGACTTCAGTTCGCCGTCCAGCTGCGCCAGCCAGGCGTCGATGCGGTCTTCGCTCAGCGCCGTCTGGCTGACCTGGTCCAGCGCGAGGCCGACGAAGCGGCCGTCGATCAGTGCCTGCGAGGCCTTGAAGCGGTAGCCTTCGGCCGGCCAGGCGCCGATCACGCGGGCGCCGCAGGCGAGTACCGCGTCATGAAGCAGGATCAGTCCATCGACGAACTCGCCGCCGTACTTCTCCTGCTCGCCGAGACCGAACAGGGCGACGGTCTTGCCCGCCATGTCGCGGCCCTGAAGACGCGGCAGGAACTCCTCCCAGCTCTCCAGTGCGAGCCCCGCCGAGAGGCCGGGCAGTTCGCCGTCGCCGTAGGTCGGCGTGCCGAGGATCAGGACCTCGTGGGCGAGGAACTGCTCGACACTGACGCGGTTGATGTTGAGCGGCGTCGCCGCCCGCTCGCCGAGCTTCTGCGCGATCTGCTTGGCGACGCGCCGGGTGCGGCCGGTGTCGGTGCCGAAATAGATGCCGATCTTCGCATTCATCAGAGCTGCTTGACCTCGATGTTGAGCGTCTGGATGCGGTAGGCGATCTGGCGCGGCGTCATGCCCAGCAGCCGCGCCGCGCGCGCCTGGACCCAGCCGGCCTGTTCCAGCGCGGCAACGACGCGCTGGCGCTCGCTCTGGTCGGCGCCGGGATCCAGTTCATCCGCGTCGGCCTCGCCCGACGGCGGGCTGGCGCGAACAGTCGGCGCTGGCGCCACGGCGCTGTGCACACTGCGGCCGTGGCTGGCGCGCGGTTTGTCGATGCGGATCAGGTCGACATCGATCTCGCCGTTCATCGACATCACGGCGGCGCGCTCCAGGCAGTTTTCCAGCTCCCGTATATTGCCCGGCCAGGCGTGTTGCGCCAGGCGGCGCTGGGCGGCAGCGGTGAGGGACAGCGCGCGGCCCTGCACGCCGCCCAGGCGTTCGAGCAGGTGGCGGGCGATTTCCGGCAGGTCTTCCATGCGCTCCCGCAGCGGCGGCGGCAGGATCGGCATGACGTTGAGCCGGTAGTACAAGTCCTCGCGGAAGTCGCCGCTCTCCACCGCCGCTTCGAGGTCGCGATGGGTCGCCGCGATCAGCCGCACATCGACCTTGATCGTGCGGCTGCCGCCGACGCGCTCCAGTTCGCCTTCCTGCAGCACGCGCAGCAGCTTGGCCTGGAAGGCGGGCGAAATCTCGCCGATCTCGTCGAGGAACAGCGTGCCGCCGTCGGCCATTTCGAAACGGCCCTTGCGCGAATTCACGGCGCCGGTGAAGGCACCCTTCTCGTGGCCGAAGAGTTCCGATTCGAGCAGGTTTTCCGGCAGCGAGGCGCAGTTGAGGCGCACGTACGGGCCGCGCGCGCGGGACGAGTTGTAGTGGATGGCATTGGCGATGAGTTCCTTGCCGGTGCCGGTCTCGCCGCGGATCAGCACCGTGGTCGGCCATTTCGCGACCATGCGGATCTGCTCGAAGATGCGCCGCATCGGGCCGGAGTGGCCGACCATGTTGTCGAAGCCGTGCTTCTGCCGCACGGTGCGGCGCAGGGTGTCGCGCTCCTCGGCCAGGGCCTTGTGCTCGCGCTCGACTTCGAGCGAGAGGCGCACGTTCTGGCCGATCAGGTTGGCCACCATCTCGACGAAACGCACCCGCTCGTCGAGCAGGCCCTCGTCGGGCTCGTCGGGCTGCACCGCGAGCACGCCCTGCAGCGCGCCGCCGACCTGGATCGGCGCGGCGATGAAGGGCAGTTCCTTGTCGTAGAGCCCGAGCCGGTTGAGGAAGCGCGGCTCTTCGCCGAGGCGCGCGATGGCCACGGTGCGGCCGCCTTCCAGCATCATGCCGATGACGCCTTCGCCGGGCTGGTAGCGCACCGGCGAATACTCTTCGCTGTCGAGGCCATGCACGGCATGCACGGTGAGGTCGCCGGCGTCGGGATCGACCACGCTGACCATGCCGCGCGTCAGATGGCCGGTGATCTCCAGCGTGCGCAGAACCTCGCGCAGCGTCTTGTGAAAATCCAGGGAACGCGAGAGCACCTGCGAGACGCGGAACAGCGTCTCGTATTGCGTGCGCAGCAGCAGGGAGGTGCGCGGATCAGTCACCGAACAGCCCTCCCCCCAACCCCCGCCCCGCGGGCGGGGGTGACGATGGTTCGCCGCTACGCGGCTCCGTGGTTTGGCTGCGCCCCCTGGGGGCGGCCCGGCGTGGGGCGCTCATACGTGTCGCTTCACCGGCAGTACCACGCGCACCCGGCAGCCGGCGGACTTTTCGGGGTCGATCGCCACCGTGCCGCCATGGTCGGCGGCGACCTGCTGGGCCACGGCGAGGCCGGTACCGAGGTGGCGGTGGCCCTCGCGCTTGGTGGTGTAGAAGGGCTCGAAGACCTTGAGCTGCTGCGCCGGCGGAATTCCGGGACCGCTGTCTTCGATGGCGATCTCGATGCTGCCCAGTTGCGCCCGGGTGATCACCGCCAGCTCGCGTTCGCGCCAGCCGCGCGCGCTCATGGCCTCGATGGCATTGTCGATCAGCGCCTTGAACAGCGAGCGCAGCTTATTCGGATAGCCCTGCAGCGCGGGCAGCATGGCCTGCGGCTTCCAGCCGACGCGGATGCCGGCGGCGAGCAGGCGGACGGTAGCGAGATCGAGCACGTCGCGCAGCAGTTCGTTGACGTTGATGACACCTTCCGCCTCGCGCGTTTCGGCCGGGATCATGGCACGCAACTCGGCCAGGGCCTGCTGGCCGGTGGCCATGGCGTCGGCCAGCGCCACCGCCATCGGGTCGCCCTCACCGTTGCGCCGCGCCAGCATGCCGACCACCGAGGCCATCATGTTGAGCGGCCCCTCCAGGCGGAAGGTCGCCGCCGAGAGGCTTTCGCGCAGCGCCGAGACGCGGTCCTCCTCGGCCATCACGGCCTGCAACGCGGCCACCCGGGCCTTTTCCTGCTGCGCCCGCAGCCCGGTGATTTCCTTGGCCACCAGCAACAGGTAATCGCGCCCGCCGCCGGCGAAAAATGCGTCGGCGGCGCTGTCGTCCTCGCGCACCCGGCTGCCGGAGCAGGAGTACCAGCGCGGCGGCTTGCCGCCCGGCAGGTCGAGCCGCACCTCGCGGTCGAGGAAGGCGTAGCCGGAACTGCGGCGGCCGTTCGCCGCCTCGGTTTCCAGCCCGGCGCGGATCGCCGTCATCAGCATCGGCGCCGGCTCGGCCATGCCCAGGTCGGCCTGCAGCTTCTTGTATTCCTGGTTGTCGAGCACCACGCGGTCATCGACGTCAAGCAGCGCGATCACCATCGGCGCCGCGTCGACCACCGATTCGATCAGCGCCTTCTGGTTCTTCACCTGGCATTCGAGGCGATGCATGGCGGTGATGTCGCGATGCATGCCGAGGTAATTGAGGATCTCGCCGCCGGCATCCACCACCGGCGAGATGCTCAGCTCGGCGAGGTATTTGCTGCCATCGCGCCGGCGGTTGATCAGGCGCCCGCTCCAGGCCTCGCCGCGCGAGATGTTGTGCCACAGCGACTTGTACACCTCGGGCGGCGTGGTCTTGTTGGAGAGGATGGATTCGTTCCTGCCGATGGCCTCCTCGGCGCCGTAGCCGGTGACGCGGGTGAAGGCCGGATTGACGTAGAGGATGTTGCCGTGCACGTCGGTGATCGAGATCGCCGTGTCGGCCTGGTCCACGGTATGCAGGAACACCCGCGGGTGGATGCCCGGCGACACCGCATCGGCAAGCGGCGGCTCGCCCTGGAATTGTTTCTTCGTCATCTCGCACCGTCCCTGAATCAAACGCTTCCAGGGTCTTGAGCAGGTTCCGTGCCGCCCTTGATTTGACGTCGGCTTTTCCACGACTTTGTAGTGTTTGTAGGACTTGCGACACAGCCGGGAGTCGGCGCCGGCGACACGCCGACGATCGCCATGGGAAGAAAAACCCCCATGCTGGTGCGGGGTTGGATGCGCATGCACGGCTTTGGTGTGCACTGCAACACGCGGTGGCACAGAACATGCGAAGCATGCCTCAAACAGGTCATTCACCCGATCATGAACGTCCCGCAAACCCTTCCTGCCGATGCCGTCGCAATCAAGCCGCGGACCCTGATGCACGGCGTGATTCTCGGCGCCTTCTGCCTCGGCTTCGGCATGGTGCTCGCCGTCACCGCCCGCATCACGGCCGCCGACATCGCGGCGCGCGCGCTGGAGGATAGGCAGAACTCCTTGAGCCAGGTGATTCCGCGCAGCCTCCACGACAACGATCCGGTCAGCGACAGCTTGCCGATGAAGAATGGCCACGGCCGCGAAATCACCGTCTACCGCGCCCGCAAGGGCGGCAAGGTGACCGGCGTCGCCTACGAGATCTTCGGCACCGGCTATGCCGGCGAGATGAAGCTGATGCTGGGGCTGTCCGCCGACGGCAAGGTGCTCGGCGTGCGCGTGCTGGCGCACAAGGAAACGCCGGGGCTGGGCGACAAGATCGAGGTCAAGAAGGGCGACTGGATCCTGCGCTTCGACGGCCTGGCGCTGGGCAACCCGCCGGCCGAGCGCTGGAAGGTGAAGAAGGACGGCGGCCAGTTCGACCAATTCGCCGGCGCCACGATCACGCCGCGCGGCGTGCTCGGCGCGATCCGCGACGGCCTGGAATTCTTCGCCGCGAACAAGGCAACTTTGCTGGAAGCGAAATGAGCAACAACAACTACACCACCATCGTCAAGGATGGCCTCTGGGACAACAACGGCGTGTTCAGCATGCTGCTCGGCATGTGCCCGGCGATGGCGATGACCACCAGCGCCACCAACGGCTTCGGCATGGGGCTGGCCACCGCCGCGGTAATGGCGGTGTCGAGTTTCCTGGTCGCCGTGTTCCGCAACCGCATCACCCAGGAAGTGCGGATTCCCGTCTACATCCTGATCGTCGCCGCCATGGTGACCCTGGTCGACCTGGCGATGAACGCCTGGCTGCACGAGTTGTACAAGGTGCTGGGCCTGTTCATTCCGCTGATCGTGTCCAACTGCCTGCCGCTGGCCCGGCTGGAATCCTTCGCCGCCCGCCAGCCGGCCTTGCCTTCCCTGCTCGACGGCCTGTTCATGGGGCTCGGCTTCACCCTCGCGCTGACCGCGATCGGCGCGGTGCGCGAAATCGTCGGCGCCGGCACCCTGTTCGCCGACGCCTCCCTGCTCTTCGGCCCGGCCTTCAAGGTCATCGAACTGCGCCTGGTGCCGGCCGACATGGGCGTGCTGATGATGATCCTGCCGCCCGGCGGCTTCCTCGTCACCGGCCTGCTGGTGGTGGTCAAGCGCCTGCTCGATCTGCGCGCCGGCAAGGAGATCCAGATGGCCGGCGCCCACAGCGTGGCCTGAGGAAAGATCATGAGCGCTCCCTCGCACACCATCGAAGGCATCGCCCGCGTCGTCAGCGTCAGCGGCGCCGTGGCCTGGCTCGAACCGGAGCAGACCAGCAGTTGCGGCAGTTGCGCTTCCGCCGCACAGTGCGGCGCAAGCGCCACCGGCATCGGCACCATCGCCAGCCGCAACGCCGCGCGGCGCTTTCCCATGGACAACGGCGCCGGTCTCGGCGTCGGCGAGCGCGTCGTGGTCGGTGTCGATGACCGGGCGCTGATCAAGGCCTCGCTGACCGCCTACGCCCTGCCCCTGGTCGCCGCCTTCACCGCCGCCGGCCTGGCCGAAAGCGCCTGGGGCAACGACCTCGCCACCCTCGCCGCGATGGCGGCCGGCCTCGGCGCGGGCCTGCTCGCGGCACACGTCGGCGCGCGCCGCCTGTCCGCGCGAGGCGAGTTGGCGCCGCGCTTCCTGCGTCGCGCCCGGCCCGGCGAAACCTGTGGGACGGATAGGCCATGAAAGATTTCGTCTTGATGATGATCGGTGCGGCCCTGGTCAACAACGTGATCCTGGCCCGCTTCCTCGGCCTCTGCTCGTTCATGGGCGTCACCACGCGGATCGACACGGCGGCCGGCATGGGCCTGGCGACCACCTTCGTCATCACCGTCTCGTCGATGGCCGACTGGGCGGTCCAGCACTACCTGCTCGACGCCTACGGGCTGGGCTACCTGCGCACCGTGACCTTCATCCTGGTGATCGCCAGCGCGGTGCAGTTCACCGAAATGACCATCAAGAAAGTCTCGCCGACCCTGTTCCAGATGCTCGGCATCTACCTGCCGCTGATCACCACCAACTGCGCCGTGCTCGGCGTCGCCCTGCTGCTGGTCGAAGGCCACCTGAGCTTCATCGGCGCGACGCTGTTCGCCTTTGCCTCCTCGCTCGGCTACAGCCTGGTCATGGTGATCTTCGCCGGCCTGCGCGAGCGCCTGGCGCTGGTCCAGGTGCCGCGCCTGTTCGCCGGGCCGCCGATCGCCTTCATCGTCGCCAGCCTGCTGGCAATGGCCTTCATGGGCTTTTCCGGCATCAGCACCGGTTAGCACGCTATGTCTCAACTCTTCACGATTGTTGCGAAGTGCCACGCTTCCGGGGATTTACAAGGGGGCGGGCCCCCTTGTTCCCATACGGGGGATATACAAGGGGAGGGTCTCCCCTTGTTCGTACTCATGCTTTTCCTGGCCTTACGGAGCACCCGTGTTGGGTTACCACTCCAGCCACGTCTGAAGGGAGCAGCAACATGCTGATCGCCATCGGAAGTCTCGCCCTCATGGGCCTTGCGCTGGGCGCCGTGCTGGGCACCGCGGCGCGCTACCTGGCGGTCGAGGGAAACGCCATCGAAGCCGAACTCAAGGACATGCTGCCCGGCTCGCAGTGCGGCCAATGCGGCTATGTCGGCTGCGCCCAGGCGGCGGCCGCACTGGCCAAGGGCGAAGCGGCACCGACCCTGTGCCCACCGGGCGGCAAGGCGGTGGCCGAGGCGCTGGCGGCCAAACTGGGGGTCAAGGTCGATCTTTCCGCCGTGGCCGACAACGGCCCGCAACTGGCCCTGGTCGCCGAGGAAATCTGCATCGGCTGCTGCCGCTGCCTCAAGGCCTGCCCGACCGACGCCATCGTCGGCGCCGCCAAGCAGATCCACAACGTGATCCGCGAGGCCTGCACCGGCTGCGCCGCCTGCGTCGACCGCTGCCCGACCGCAGCCATGTCGCTGGTGCCGGTGCCGGTCAGCCTGCAGCACTGGGTCTGGCCCAAACCTGCGCCCGCCTGAGGAAAACACCATGGGATTCTTCGAACGCATATTCAGGGAGCCGCGCTGGGGCGTGCACCCAGACAACCACAAGCGTCCGGCCGCCGACGCGCCGCTGCGCGTCCTGCCGCCGCCGGCCCGCCTCTACCTGCCGCTGCACCAGCACGTCGGCGGCGCCGCGCGGCCGGTGGTGCTGGTCGGCCAGAAGGTGCTCAAGGGACAACTGCTGGCCGAAGCCCAGGGCAACATCTCGGCGCCGATCCATGCCCCGGTGTCGGGCACCGTCGCCGCCATCGGCGAGGTCACCGCACCGCACCCCTCCGGGCTCGGCTTCGCCGCGATCAGCATCGATTCCGACGGCGAAGGCCGCTGGATCGAGACCGAGCCGGCGCTCGATCCCTTCGCCCTGGCGCCCGAGGAAATCGCCCGGCGCACGGCCGCCGCCGGCGTGGTCGGCCTCGGCGGCGCCACCTTTCCCGCCGCGGTGAAGTTCGCGCTGGGCAAGCGCCTCGCGGTAAGCACCCTGATCGTGAACGGCGGCGAATGCGAACCCTATCTCTCTTCCGATGACCGCATCATGCGCGACCACGCGGATCAGGTGGTCGATGGCGCCCGCATCGTGATGCACGCGATCGGCGCGCGCGAGGCCCTGGTCGGCATCGAGGACAACAAGCCGGAGGCCATCGCGGCGATGCAGAAGGCCGCCGCGGCCTACCCGGAGGTGAAGATCCGGCCGGTGCCGGCGCGCTATCCGATGGGCTCGGACAAACAGTTGATCCAGACCCTGACCGGCAAGGAAGTGCCGGCCGACGCCCGCGCCGCGGAAGTCGGCGTGCTGGTGCATAACGTTTCCACCTGTGCCGCCGTGCATCAGGCGATCCGCCTCGGCCGGCCGCTGGTGGAGCGCATCGTCACCATCAACGGCGGCGCCGTGGCGCGTCCCGGCAACATCTTCGCCCCGCTGGGCACCCTGGCCGACGAACTGCTGGCCTTCTGCGGCCTCAAGGAAACCCCGGCGCGCCTGATCCTCGGCGGCCCGATGATGGGCACACCGCTGCTGCACGGCAAGGTGCCGCTGGTCAAGGGCGCCTCCGGCATCCTGGCCTTCGACGCGCGCGAAGCCGCCGTGCCCAAGGCCGGCCCCTGCATCCGCTGCGGCAGTTGCACCCAGGCCTGCCCGATGGGCCTGCTGCCGCTGGAGATGGCGGCGCGCATCCGCGCCGGCGACCTCGACGGCGCCGTCGATTTTGCCCTCAGCGACTGCATCGCCTGCGGCTGCTGCGCCTATGTCTGCCCCTCGCACATCCCGCTGGTGCAATACTTCAGCCACGCCAAGGGCGAGCTCGCCGCACGCGAGCGCGCCCGCCTGCGCACCGAGGCCGCCAAGCGCCTGGCCGAGGCGCGGCTGGCCCGCCTCGCACGCGAGAGCCGGGAGAAGGCTGCTGCCGCCGCGCGGCGCAAGGCCGAAAGGGACGCCGCCAAGGCCAAGGCAGCCGCCCGAGCCGAAGGAGCACCGGCATGAGCAATGTCATTGGAATTCCGGTCGCGGCACCCCATGCGAGCACGACGAACAGCGCCGGGCGAGTCATGGCCATCGTCATGGCGGCCCTGGCGCCGGCCACCCTGTTCGGCTTCTGGCTTTACGGCTGGCCGGCGATCTACCTCTGGCTGGTCACGGTGGCGGCCGCCACGCTGGGCGAAGCCTTCTGCCTGCGCCTGATGGGCCGCCAGGCCTCGCCGGTCCTGTTCGACGGCTCGGCAGCCCTTACCGGCTGGCTGCTGGCGCTCTCCCTGCCGCCCTGGGCGCCCTGGTGGATCGGCGCCTTCGGCGGCCTGTTCGCCACGGTGCTGGGCAAACAGGTGTTCGGCGGCCTCGGCCAGAACCTGTTCAACCCCGCCATGGTGGCGCGGGTCGCCCTGCTGATTTCCTTCCCGGTGCAGATGACGGCCTGGATCGCGCCACTGCCGATCTTCAGCGCCGCCGCGCCGGGACCCATCGACGGCCTGCTGATCCTGCTCAAGGGCCTGCCGCCGGCCTTCGACGCGGTCGCCAGCGCCTCCCTGCTCGGTTTCGCCAAGACCGAGATGTCGCGCGGCATCGACCTGCTGCAGGCCATGGCCCATGCGCCGCTCCAGGCCTGGTACGGCAGCCGTCCCGGCAGCCTGGGCGAAACCGCAGCCTGGCTGATCGCCGGCGGCGGCGTGGCGCTGATGTTCCTGCGCATCATCAGTTGGCATATCCCGCTCGCGATGCTGGCCGGGATCGCACTACCGGCGGCAATCCTGCATGCCGTCGATCCGGCCCGCTACCTGGACGCCACGACCCACCTGCTGTCCGGCGGCGCGATGCTGGGCGCCTTCTTCATCGCCACCGATTACGTCACCTCGCCCAATACGCCGCGCGGACAACTGATCTTCGGCGCCGGCTGCGGCCTGCTGACCTGGATCATCCGCACCTGGGCCGGCTACCCCGAAGGCGTGGCCTTCGCCGTGCTGCTGATGAACTCGCTGACGCCGATCATCGACAGCTACGTCAAGCCGCGCATCTACGGCCGCGACCGCAAGGGCGTCGCGCTGGAACCTGGAAAATAGCGGAGACCCCCATGCAGATCGGCGTCGCCTATTCCGAACCTTCCAACCAGATCTGGCTCACCATCGAAGTGCCCGACGACAGCACGGTGCAGACCGGGATCGAGAAATCCGGCATCCTGCGCATGTTCCCGACCATCGACCTGGACCGCCAGAAAGTCGGCGTCTTCGGCAAGCTGGTCAAGCTCGACGCGCCGCTGAAACCGGGCGACCGCATCGAGATCTACCGCCCCATCACCTGCGACCCGCAGACCGTGCCGCGCCGCGATGGCGCGGGGGGCGACGAGGACGACTCTTAAAGCTTGAAGCGGTCGAGCATCCCATGCAGGTCCGCGGCGAGCGCCTGCAAGTGCTGGCCTTCTTGTTCAGCCTGGCCGATCGGCACGCCGATTTCCTTCGCCACGCGGGCGATGTGCTCGACACTGGTGCCGATGTCCCGACTTGCCGCGGTTTGTTCCGCCGCCGAGGATGAAATCTCGTCCATCCCCTGCGTGGTCAGCTGTACCGCGCTATTGGCCTCACCCAAACCCTCGGCAACCGCTTCCAGGTGATCCTGCGACAAGCGCAGCGCCGCCCGGCCCTGCTCGATGGCGCGTTCCACGACCGTCGACTTCTCGCCCAGCGCGCTGGTCACCTTGTTGATTTCCGCCGCCGTCAGCGCCGACTTCTCGGCCAGTTTGCGCACCTCGTCGGCGACCACGGCGAAGCCACGCCCCTGGTCTCCGGCGCGCGCCGCTTCGATGGCGGCGTTCAAGGCCAAGAGATTGGTCTGGTCGGCGATGTCGCGCACTTCCTGGGTCATGCCCGCAATCGCCAGCGTGCTCTCGATGAAGGCGGAGGCGGTGCGAGAGATTTCATCGACCGAGTTTTCCACGCTGCCGATTTCGCCGATCATGCGCGACAGGCTTTCGTTCCCATCCTGCATGCGGGAAATGCTTGCTGCGGACATCTGGCGCACCTCGCTCGCGCTGTCGGCTACGCGGCGCACGATGCCTTCCGCGCTGGCGATGGCGGAGCTCGCCTCGGCCACGGTGGCGCACTGCTGGTCGTTGCCGCGGCCGATGCTGCCGGTGATCGCGCGCATGCGGTCGGCGCCGCCGTTGAGCTGTTCCGCGGCGCTGCGAATCCGCGTCGCCATCTCGCGCAGGCTGGCCTGCATCGCGGCGATCCCTCCCAGCAGGCTGCCCCGGCCATCGCCGGCGACATCGATCTGGAAGGCCAGGTCGCCCTGCGAAATGCGCTCGACCACGCTCGCCACGTATTGGGGTTCGCCGCCCAGCAGGCGCAGCAGCATGCGGATCAACACCACGAAAGCGGCCAGGCCGCAGACCGAGGCGACCACGGTGACGCCACCCATCCACCAGCGTGCTTCGGCGGCATAGGCGCCAAGGCCCGCGTCCACCCGTTGCGCTTCGGCGCCGAGGCGTGAAAACATGTAGAAGCTGAAGCCATTGGCGATCAGCGTGGCGATGGCCAAGACCGCCAGCACCAGGACCAGTTGCCTGCGCAAGCTCATTTGCCTGTCTCCCCTCTCGTTGTCGGGCAAATCTGCCGTCTGCCCTTAAAGCGTATGCGTGAACACGACCTGGAGTCGCGTCGAACAGGTCACTCTAGCGAATGCCGACAGGGGGGATTATTTAATTTTCGTGTAGCGGCATATCGAAAGCCGTATGCCGGCGGAAACCGGCACGGCTTGCGCGGCCCGGCCGTTCAGGCCGCGTCGGCGACCGCCTGACGGCGCAGGGCGTTGATCCAGGACTTCTGGCACATGCCGCGCCGCTGCTGCTCCAGGTGCTCGCGGATGGTCGGCCGCGCCTCGGCCAGCGACAGCGTGCGCGCCTCGTTGATGGCATCGCAGAGCAGGAGATGGAAGCCGAGTTCGGATTCGACCACGATGGAGAGTTCGCCGGCGGCCAGCGCGAAGGCGGCGGCTTCGAGTTCGGCATAGAGCTGGCCGCGCGGCACGGCGCCGAGCAGACCGCCGTGCATCGCGGTGGGGCATTCGGAGTGCTTGAGCGCCTGTTCGGCGAAGCGTTCGGGGTTTTTCAGCAGACGCGCGCGGATGGCCTCGATCGCGGCGCGCGCAGTGTCGCGTTCGCTGCCGGGCAGCGCGTCGTTCACGGTGACCAGGATGTGGCGCAGCACGCGCGTCTCGACGCGGCGGAAGCGCTCCTTGTGCATGAACCAGAAAATCTCGACCTCGGTCTCGCTGACCGCCGCGGCGTGGGCGCCGACTTTCTCCAGCACCGCCTCGACCCGCAGGTCGCGCAGCACGGCCTGGCGCAGCGCGGCGCCGTCAAGGCCGATGCGGTCGAGGTCGGCGTGGTAATCCTCTTCGCTGGCGTAACGGCCGCGAATCTCCTTCAAGCAGGCCTCGATCGAAGCCTCGGGCAGCATCACCCGCGCCGCTTCCGGCGTCTGCAGGATCAGCGCCTCGATCTCGTGCTGCTTTGCCGCGACGTTCTTGACGCGGCGCAGCTCGTCGGCGGCGAGGGCTTCGAGCGGCTTCTCGAACAACTGCGCGGCCAGCTTGAGCGAGAGATAGACGGCGTCCGGCTCAGTCATCGTTGGCCTCCAGTTCGGCCAGTGCGGACTCCGGCACCTGCAGCGGATTGCCCGGCAGGCAGTCGAAATGCGCGTGGTAGATGACGCCCTGCGCCTCATTGCGTTCCAGGTTGAGGATTTCGCCGCGGCTGCCGGCCGGCACCCGGACTTCGCCGCGGATCGCCAGCGCGCGCGCCGCGCGGATTTTCTGGCGCACCTCGAAGCGGCTCTCGATCCAGGGCTCGTCGATGCCGATCAGCTCTTCCTCGCGGCAGCCGACCACGCGCCCCTCGTCGAGAAAATGCACCGAGTAGATGACCTGGTCCTGGAGGAAGGTGCCGACGTTGCGCACATGGCCGACGCGGCCGCGCCGCACCAGCAGTTCGCCGGTGTTGACGCCGGGGAAGGTGCCATCGTTGCGCACGTTGCGCGTCACGCGCACGGTATCGCCATAGTCCCAGCGCGGCAGCATGCTCAGGGCTCCTGCCGGGCCGCCCCAAAGGGAGCCTGCGCCCCCTCCGGGGGCAGCGAACAATGTTGTCTGCCCGCGCAGCGGAATACCAGGCATGCAGAGCAGCGTGGGAGCTGTTTCATCTCCTAACCCGTGAGCGAGGACAGCGGTACGAAGGACGAACCGTCGGCCTTCTGGAATACCGCGAACACCTTTTCCTGTTGTGCGCTGGAGCCGACGAAGTCCTCGTAGGCGCGCAGCAGCCAGCCGCGCCAGGCGGCGTAGTCGGGCGCCCTCCCGGCTTCCTGTTTGGCCAGGTAGTCGTGGTAGCGCTGCAGGATATGCAGGCGATTGACCTGGACCACCCGCGCATCGAAGGCAATCCCGAAATAGTCGAGAAAGTCCTCGGCACTGGCCAGGTCGGCAAGATCGTCTTCAAAACTGTCGGCTTCGCATCCCATGGTCGGCTCCTTTCAATGTGTCATTGCGTGTGCGGCTTCGCGCCCAAGTTCCGCGGCGGACTGTTCCTGGCGCGCTGCGATGACCGCCAGCAACGGCGCGGCGCCCAGGGCGTCACGCTCATCCACCTCGGCGATCTTGGCCAGCCGAAGGCGGGCTTGGTCGAGGTGCCCGAGGCGCAGCAGGATCACCGCGGAACCCTTCAGCGCCAACAGGTGAAAGCGCAACAGGCCGATCGAGCACATCACCGCCTCGCCCAGCGCAACGCGGCCGATGCTGCTCCAGCCGCCAACCAGGTGCAGGCGTTGTGCCGTGACGTCGAGCGCGCGTTCGGCCACGATCAGCGCATCTTCCAGCCGATGCTGGTAGAAGTAATAGCGGTACAGCGCCACCAGCACCGACAACTGCTCGGGCGCCAGGAAATAGGCGCGCAGCAGGCTGTGCTCGGCGTCCGTCTCGCCGTAGTGGCGTGCGGCACGGGCGATCAGCGCCTCCACCTCGGGCAGGCAGGGCTCGTCGAAATAGAGGCCCTCCTCGCCCAGCTCCAGCAGATCGACGCCCTCAGCCACGGCCATGCTCCGCGCAACACAGTTCGCCCGCGGCGCAGGCGACACAGGTGCCGGCCGCTTCCGGCACAGGCTCGCCGCGCAGAGCGCGTACTTGCCCTTCGAGCGTGTCGATGCGATCGAGCAGGCACTGGATCGCCTTGCCCACCGGATCGGGAATCAGGTGATGATCGAGATTGATCGGCATGCCCGCAGTTCCCACGCTGGCGCCTACCGCCGCGCCGCCTGCGCCAGCGCTCTGCGTCCTGTTGGGAACTATGGGCGAACGTTCGCCGACCAGTCGCGCCGGGATGCCGATCGCGGTGCGGCCGGCCGGTACTTCGCGAATGACAACCGAATTGGCGCCGATCCGCGCGCCGTCGCCGATGCGGATCGCACCGAGGATCTTGGCCCCGGCGCCGACCACCACGTTCGCACCCAGGGTCGGGTGGCGCTTGCCCTTGTTCCAGGTGGTGCCACCCAGCGTGACGCCGTGGTAGAGCGTGCAGTCGTCGCCGATTTCGGCGGTTTCGCCGATCACCACGCCGGCGCCGTGATCGATGAAAAAGCGGCGGCCGATGCGAGCCCCCGGATGGATATCGACATTGGTCAGGAAGCGCCCCAGGAAGCCCAGCCAGCGCGCCGTGAAGTGCCAACCGGAGCGCCACAGCAGGTGCGCCAGGCGATGGATGAGGAGGGCATGAAGGCCCGGATAGGTCAGCAGCACTTCGAGGCGCGAGCGCGCCGCCGGATCGCGGCCGAAGACGCAGTCCAGGTCTTCCCGCGCCAGGGCCGGCAGACCCGGCTCCGATTGCGCATCGGCGGCGGCCAGCGCGAGCGCGGCGGCAAGATCGCGGCTCATGAAGCGGCTCCGAGCAAGGAAAGCAGATCGGCATCCGAGGGCGGATGCTTGGCATCTGCGACGAAAACCCGCACCCGGCGCAGCAGTTCGCGCGCGGCGCTGTCCGACAGCGCATGGCCGAGTTCCGCCATCACGCGCTGCACGGCGCGCGCCCCGGAATGTTTGCCGAGCACGACGCGATGGCGCCGCCCCACCAGGCCGGGATCGAAGCCCTGGTAGTTGGCCGGGTCCTTGATCAGGCCGTCGACATGGATGCCGGCCTCGTGGGTGAACGCGCCCTCGCCGACGATGCTCTTCTGCCAGGGCAGCGGACGTCCCGAGGCGACCGCGACGCGCTGCGAAATCTGCGGAAACCCCTTCAGGTCGATTCCCGTGGCGATGTCGTGACAGACATGCAGCCCGAGCACCACTTCCTCCAGCGGCGCGTTGCCGGAACGCTCGCCGAGGCCATTCACCGTCGTGTTCAGGTGCGTCGCGCCGGCCTTGGCGGCGGCCAGTGTATTCGCCGTGGCCATGCCGAGGTCGTCGTGCGCATGCATTTCGATTTCGAGATCGCAGACCGCACGCAGCGCCGCGATGCGTTCGAAAGTGCTGAAGGGATCGAGCACGCCCAGCGTGTCGGCGAAGCGGATGCGGCGCGCGCCGGCGGCCTGCGCCGCCTCGGCAATCGCCGCGAGCAGGGCGGGATCGCCGCGCGAGGCATCCTCGGCGCCGACGCCGACCTCGAAACCCAGGTCGCGTGCGAAACGGACATGCGCGCCGAGCGCGGCCAGCAGCCAGGGCCGGTCCTTCTGCAATTTGGAACGCAGATGCTGGTCCGAGGCCGGCACCGAGATGTCGATCAGCTGCGCACCGAGATTCGCCGCCAGCGCAATGTCGTCGCGATGCATGCGGCTCCAGACCATCAACCGCGCCTTCAGGCCCAGCGCGGCGACGGCGCGTATACCCTCGCGCTCGGCCTCGCCCATGGCCGGAATGCCGATCTCCAGTTCCGGCACGCCCAGCGTATCGAGGCCGCGCGCGATGTCGAGCTTTTCGTCGAGACTGAAGGCCACGCCCGCCGACTGCTCGCCGTCGCGCAGGGTGGTGTCGTTGATGACGATGTGGGGTCGGCGTTTGTCGGTCATGGTGGTCAAACCATGACTAGCAAGTTGGGTGCCGACTAAAAGCTCACGCTAAATCAATGGGGTAAAAAGACGACGCGGGGAATTGTCGGCTTTGCGACGCGTCCAACGACATGGATCGATCGGGCCTTACTCCGAACCGGGTCGCGCCAGCCGATAGATTTCCTGCAGGTTGGCGGCAATGATGTCGTAGATGATTCGGTCCAGTTGCCCGCTCTCGGTCAGCTGCTTCATGTGTTCGAGGACGACCTTGGCGGGCAACGCCGCACGGTAGGGGCGGTCCTGCGACAAGGCCTGGAATATGTCCGAGGCGCGCAAGACCCGGGCCGGTAGCGGTATCTCTTCGCCTTGCAGGCGAAACGGATAGCCTTCGCCATTCGGAATCTCGTGGTGGAAGGCGGCCCAGCGGGCGATTTCTTCGAAGCCCTGGATGCGCGTCAGGATGCGATAGGTTTCATACGCATGGCTTGCGATCTGTCGTCGTTCGCGCTCGTCGAGCGGCCCCGGCTTGTCGAGGATCGCATCCGGAACCCGCAGCTTGCCCAAGTCATGCAGGTAACCCGCCAGTTCCAGCTTGGCACAATCCTCATCCCCCAGATCGAGCCCCTGCTTGAGGGCCGTGCAAAGATAGCGGGCGACGCGCGCAACGCCCTCGGAGTGTTCCACGGTGAAGCGGCTCTTGGCGTCGACCACATGGGAAAACAGGCTCGCGACGCCATGCAGCGTTTCCAGGCTGGTCTCCGCTGGTCGCGCATTGCGGGAGATCTTCTCCATGTAGTCGCGGACGGGATCGGCCTCCAGCATGAGCCAGAATGCGTCCTTGCGGGAGACCTCAAGAAAGGCCTTGACCAGGTCCGGATCGAACATCTCGCCCGCTTGGCTGGCGATTTTTTCGCGAATCGCCGGCACCTGCTCCAGCAACTCGTTCTTCAGCATGGCGACGGCAGCCAGGACGTCAATGCGATCCGACAGAAACAGCAGGTTGCCGAAGAGTTCGGTCCTGCCGTAGCGGCCCTTCATTTCCGACCAGTGGGTGTGATGCAGCCGGATCGGTGCCGCCAGTTGCGCCAGGGGCGGAAATTGCGACAGCAGATAGGCGCCGAATTCGGCATGCCCTTGCGAGCCCTCCCAGTCGAATTCTTCCACCAGCTGATGGTGGAGATCCGACGAGGACACGCCGATGTCGTGCAGCAGCCCCGCATCGAGCACCAGATCCAGGTCGTCGCCCCGCCAGCCGAGGAGGCGGACGATTTCGACGGCCATGATGCCGACGCGCTTGCCGTGGTGGACGTCGTTGATACCTACAAGATCCAGGGAATCGGAGAGGGCATGGACTACGCTGCGAAAATTGACGAACAGGGACACGGCAAGAAATGGATTCATCAGCCAGCATTGGCTCGGGCGAAAGTGTACTCCGACTTGCCGTGCCCGCTGTACCCAACCGCACTCGCGGCGGACAGGCCAGCCCCAGGCATATGCCGTATCGGTTCGAAAATTCGGGATTTCACCTAAGATGGACAGCCATGCTCGATGCGCCAAGTTGATACGAGGGAGGCGATATGTTTGCAAATACAAGAATACGAACCCTTCTGTCGGTCGGATTCGGCCTGATCATCGCGCTGATCCTGATCATGGCGGCGGTGGTTTTCCTGAAATCGGGCACGGTCAGCCGCCAGGTCACCGAGATCGACCGGGACGCCTATCCGAAGACCACGGCAGCGGCGTTGCTGCGTCTCAACGTGATGCGCAACTGGACCAATACGCTGCTCCTGCTGCAGGTCGACGACCCGGCGGAGAGCAAGCGCATCACCGAGGAAATGACGGCAAACAGCAAGGTGATCACGGAGAAGTTCGAACAATTGCAGAAACTGGTCACTGCCGAAGCAGGCAAACAGCAGCTTGCCGTCATGCTCAAGGCCCGCGCAGACTACACGGAGCATCGCAAGCAGTACCTGGAGATGGTCAAGTCCGGCAGCAAGGACGATGCGAACCGCTTTCTCACCGGCACGCTGAAGACCAAGCTCGAAGCCTATATCCACGCGATCACCGGGCTCATCGACCACCAGTCGAGCGCGCTGGAACACCTGAGCAAGGATTCGGTTGCAGCGGCGACCAGCCTGAACGGCATCAGCATGCTGTTATCGGTGCTGGTCATCGTGATTGCGTTCGCCACCGCCATCATCGTCATTCGCGTCATCGGCAACGGGCTGGGCGGCGAACTTCAGTACGCCAACGAAATCGCCCGCGAGATCGCCGGCGGCAATCTCGCCATCGAGGTGCGCACGGCTGCGGGCGACGCCAGTAGCCTGCTGGCGTCGATGAAGGCGATGCGCGATCGACTGCGGGACATGGTCGCGCAGATCGGCAACAGCGCCGCGCAGGTCGGCCAATCGGCGCGGGAACTTGCGCTCGCGTCGAACTCGGTGGCCGAGGCGTCGCGCAAGCAAAGCGAAGCCACCAGCGCCACCGCCGCCGCGGTCGAAGAAATGACGGTCGGCATCGGCCAGATCACCGAAAACGCGAACGAGGCCAGCCAACTTTCCGTCCATTCCGAGGAATTGTCGCGCAAGGGCAGCGCGGTGATCCATGGCGCGGCCACCGAAATGGGCAAGATTGCCGACTCGGTCGAAGCATCCTCGGCGATCATCAGCACGCTTGAGCAGCAGTCGAGTGAAATCTCGGCCGTGGTCAATGTCATCAAGGAAATCGCCGACCAGACCAATCTTCTCGCGCTCAACGCCGCCATCGAGGCGGCACGCGCCGGCGAGCAGGGACGCGGCTTCGCGGTGGTGGCCGACGAGGTGCGCAAGCTCGCCGAACGCACCACGCTGTCAACCCAGGAAATCGCCTCGACCATCGACAAGATCCAAAGCGGCACCAAGGACGCGGTGCAAAGCATGGTGGCGGGCGTCGCCCAAGTCCGTTCCGGCACGGAACTGGCACAGCAGGCGGGAACCTCCATTGTCGAGATCGAATCCGAAGCCGAACGCGTCGTCGGCGTCGTCAGCAACATCACCCACTCGCTCAAGGAGCAGACGGCGGCCAGCAACGAGATTGCGCGCAATATCGAACACATCGCCTCGATGGTCGAGGAGAACAATGCCGCGGCAGCCAGTGCCGCAACAGCGGCCCAACAGCTCGAGCAACTGGCGGAAGGGCTTGGCCGCGCGATCGGTTCCTTCAGAATCTGACGGGCGCGCCGCTTCGATTCGAATGCAGCCCGAAGACCTGCAGCTGCTCGTCACCCGTGAAATGCCCTTCGGCAAGTACCAGGGGCGCCTGATCGCGGATTTGCCGGGCAACTACCTGAACTGGTTCGCCCGCGAAGGCTTTCCGGCCGGGGAAATCGGCCGCCTGCTGGCGCTGATGCAGGAGATCGATCACAACGGACTGAATGACTTGCTGACGCCGCTGCGCCGGCGATAGACCCGAACTTCCGTCGCGATCCGGTACTTGCGCTCGCGCGCAGGAGTCGGCGCTGGCAGGACGGCGATCGGCGCGGCTCAGGGTATTGCCGGGATCGCCCTTCGGCTGGTCGAGATGAAAATCGACATGCCCCCGGACTTCTTCTTCACCTGGTCCAGCGGCGTGGTGCGCGCCAGCAGGATCATCAAGCCGGAATGCCGGATGCGCGAGATCCACACCTTCTGGCCGTTGACCACATAGCGCTCGCTCTTCTCAAGGCAGTCGTCTTGATCTTCGAACTGCGCGCAAAGGTCGCCACCGCATCGCGGCTGTCCTGGCATGGTTCGCTTGCCTTCAGCATGGCGCTCCTCGCAGGAATTGGCTGCGACGGATTGTCAGTTCAAGGTGGCCGTAGCGCTCATCGCCAGCCAGCCGTCGGCATCGCGCGCCCAGAGCTTGACGCACTTGCCGTCGGCCTGCGGCTGGCCATGGACGGAGAACGGCGCGATGTCGAACAGCGGCTTCACGGCCTTGAATTCGAAGGCTGCGATGGCGGCGTCGGGGAGGTTCCGTCGCACCAGGTCGAGCAGCAAGGTCGCGATCAGCGGGCCGTGCACGATGAGGCCGGGATAGCCTTCGATCTCGGTGACATAGCGCCGGTCGTAATGGATGCGATGGCCGTTGAAGGTCAGCGCGGAATAGCGGAACAGCAGCACGTCGTCGGGCACGATCGTTCGCTGCCAGGCGCAGTCCATGGGCGCGGCCACAGGAGTCGGCGCTGGGTGTAGCGCGGGTTTCGCGGAGCACTGCTCCGCGCCCGCGGAATCGGCCGGTTGTGCAAAGCCGGCCGCAGGGGCAGAGCCCACGGCACTCGGCAAATCGCGATAGACGATGTCGTGCTCCTCGGTGATCGCCAGTCCGTTCGCACCATGGAATTCATGGCGCACCAGGACGAAGACCAGTCCACCCGAGCGCCCACTCTTGTGCGCGACCGACATCACCTGCGAGCGGCGTTGCACCGTCTCGCCGACGCGCAAGGGCTGCGGGAAGCTGAGCCGGCCGCCAGCCCACATGCGACGCGGCAGCGGCACCGGCGGCAGGAAGCCGCCGCGCGCCGGATGGCCGTCGAGGCCGATCGCCGACTGGCGCGCCGCAGACACGCACAGCGTCCAATGCCAGGGCGGCGGCAGCGGATCGCCGGTCAGCGGCAGCGGGTCGTCGCGGTCCAGGGTCGCCGCCAGGGCGGCCACCTTGGACGGGGCGATCAGGTCATCCAGTTGCTCGCGCCGGCCGACCCAGGTGCGCAGGTGATCGAGTGTCTGCTGGTCCATGTGCTCTCCGTATGCAATGGCCGGAACTTTCTGAAAGCCCGAGACGAAGCGTCGTCCGCTTGCAACGCTACAGCCGATTGACCCGGGGAAACCTGGCGGCGAAGAACTCGGGCATCGGCACTACCTCCTTCGCCCGATAGTCGAAGAAGACGAAGCCCGACTTGGCCATCGCGATCAGCGTCCCATCGGCCGGCCGCGTGATGCGGAAGATGATGTCGCCGCCATACTTGTTGAAATCCATGACGCCGACCTCGAAACGCAACTCGTCGCGCGTGTAGGCCTCGGCCAGGTAGGTCGTGGCCAGGTCGGTGACGATAATCTGGTCGTCGGTGGTTTCCTCGACGCCGAAATCGAACAGGAAGCGCGCCCGCGCCTCGGAGATCATCGAGATCATCGAATCGTTGCCGAGATGGTTGGCACCGTTGATATCGGTGATCCGCACCGTGAGATCGGTGGTGTAGAAGAACTGGTCGTCGGGAAACTGAAGCTTGATGCGGGCCATGGCGCTATCGGAAAAAAGCAGAGATTGACGATTCTAGCCGTCCTCTGGATACCGTCCGCCCCTTCGGGCCGGACATTCCTCTGGATACCGTCCGCCCCTTCGGGCCGGACATAAAAGAAAAACGCCCGACTCCTTGCGGAATCGGGCGTTTTGCCTGTGCTGGCGTCCCCACGGGTAACTGATCCTATCCCCACTTTGCGCGGGGTGGTGCCGTTTCAGGCACCGAGGAACCGAAAAGCAGCCTAACCGACCAGCACCGGCCGCGCCCGCTCAAACCCAACCCATCGCCCCCGATCATCCAGCCCCCGGCTGGCCAGCTCCTCGCGGGCGATCTGGTTGAGGTCGATCTCTCCGCGTGCCACGGCGGCCAAAACTTCGACGTCTGCGAGCTGAATGAAGCCGATCTCATCGACCGTGAATTTGCCGCTGCTGTAGCCGCTCATGGCCGGTTCCCGCCAGCCGCTTGTTGCCCAGCCTGGTAAGCCGCCTCCAGGGCCGCCTTGAGGCGCCAGACCGCCACGTCGTGGAAATCCAGCCGGTCGGAGCGCTGCGTCTCCAGGGTCTCGATGATCGAGGGCGGCGCGGGCGATCTGGGTCAAGGTCTGGTCCATGCTGGGCTCCGGGTGCGTTGGCGACGCCGGCAGTAACGCTCTGGTGCCGGCACAAGTCAAGCGGTTCCGGTCAAAATAATTGCCCCAGGTCCGATATCTCCCAGTTGGTAATCACCAGCTCACGGCTGGCGCGGCGCGCGTCGGCGGTGCCGACCGAGTAGGTGATCTCCAGATCGTGCATCACCAGGCCGGCGAAGGCCTCGCGGATCTGCGGATGGTCGTTGATGCTGACCATCATGCGGCCCTTGATGCTGCGCATGGCGCCGGCCAGCGCCTGGTACTCGCTGAAGGGAAAGGGCACGCCATAGCCCTCGGTCTGCCAATAGGGCGGGTCGGCGTAGAAGAAGGTGTGGGCGCGATCGTAGCGCGCCAGGCAGTCGGCCCAGGGCAGGTTCTCGACGGTGGTGCCGTTGGCCAGGCGCAGGTGCGCAGCCGACAGGCTCTCCTCGATCCGCAGCAGGTTGATGGCCGGCGCCGTGGTGGCGGTACCGAAGGACTGGCTTTCGACGCGGCCACCGAAGGCGTGGTGCTGCAGGTAGTAGAAGCGCGCGGCGCGCTGGATGTCGGTGAGCGTCTCGGGCTTGGTGTCCTGCAGCCACTTAAACACCTGGCGGCTGGTCAGCGCCCACTTAAACTGGCGCACGAACTCCTCCAGGTGATGCTGCACCACGCGGTAGAGGTTGATCAGCTCGCCGTTGACGTCGTTGAGGATCTCGCAGGCCGCCGGCACCGGCCGCAGAAAGTAGAGCGCCGCGCCGCCGCAGAACAGCTCGACGTAGCACTCATGCGGTGGAAACAGGGGAATGAGGCGATCGGACAGGCGACGCTTGCCGCCAATCCAGGGGATGATGGGTGATGCCAGCATGCTGAGCCCTTTCAGGTTTCTGGTAGGCTTTGGCCCGCCACGCGCGTGGTGGGTAGGCCTTGGCCAAGGCTCGCAGGCATGAACTGCGGGTTACGGCGGCCGTCGGGGTGTTAGCGCACCCTGCCGGTCGCCTACTCTTTCTCTACATCAATTCAAGGACGATCATGAATGCACGTTGGATCATGGCTATCGCATGGCTCGCCGTTTTCGTGTCGGGCTGTACACCGATCGGTCAAATCAAAGAATCCGAGTACATCTGGCAGGAACAGCAGCTCTCGATGAGCTACCAGCAGGCCTACCGCAACATCCGTGATGCCTTCAGAAGCTGCACAGACGAATATGCTGAAGCCACCATGTTCGACGACATCAAAACCGGCGAATTCGACGTCTACATTCCCGGCATGTTCAACGTCGGGAAATCGCCCACTGTGCTAGGCCGCATTCTTGCGAAAGAAATTGGCCCAGGTGTTACATCCGTCAGAGCCGGCGTAATCGATGCATTCGATGGCCCTGGCCTATTTGGCACAAAGGGCGCCAGACGCGCCCGATGGCTCCGGTGGGCAACTGGCGATCTGAACTGCGAAACCTGATATCAGCGGACCCGGCGCAGTAACCTCATCCGATACCGCTGCCGCGCCAGGACCTGGCTCGGAAACGGAGCATTGTGCCGTAGCCGCAGCGTAGCGATCGTCGTGCGCAGAACGCCCGATCTCACGGCGCAGACCTTGCCGTGCATCCTTCCAGCGCCGTCCTCACCTTCAGCTCGTAGGCTTGCCGCGCTTTGCGATCGGCCCATAACGTCTTGCCCACCGTAAAGATGTCCTCATCGCCGCTCAGCGTCTCGACCGGGAACACCGGCACGGCCGGCACGTCGGCATCGCAGGGGGTGGTCACGGCGACCTTGACGGTAGCCGGCGCAGTGGGCTCTGCCGCGCAACCGGCCAGCGCGATCGTGGCGGCGAGGCACATTAATTTATGTGTTTTCATCGCACACCCCTTTCCTTGCGGATCTCGCCGGCCAGATACTGCGCCAGGCTCTTGCAGAGGTCGCCGGGGTCGGCCGGGCGGGCATTCAGTGCGGCGATCGAAGCGCCCTCCAGGGCGGCCACCTGGCCGGCCTGTGCTTTGATCCTGGTCAGCAGATCCGCGTGGCGCTTTTTGCCGTCGGCCGCCAGGCCCTCGACGCCATCGGAACATGCCTTCGCGGCAACGGCGGTGTCTTTGCTGGCGTGCTCGAAGGTGGCACGCTCGGCGAGCGCCACGTCGCGGCTGTTGAACAACCAGGCGTTGCCTGCAACAGACAGCGCCAACAGCAGGCCGACGACGGTCAGCGGGCTCATGCCACGTTCCCCAAGCCCTGCTCCTGCTCGGGCAGCATTGCCACCAGCGGCGGTTTGCTCGACGGGATATATACGCGACGGCGGCTCTTGGGCGGCACACGCTGCAGGTGCACCCACGTTGGCGTCCATTGCGGGTCTTCCATGTACAGGCCGATCTCATCCAGCGCATCGAGGTTGCGCAGGCACCAGCGCGCCAGATCGCGCAGGCCGTTATCGCGCAGGTCGATGCCGTTGCCATCCAGATGCGAGCTGTGCGCGGCGGCATTGGACGTTGCGTCATTCACCATGGGAGGCCTCCATCCGCTGGCCACGTGCGTGCCGGTGATCTTGTCGAGCGCCGGCCGGACATTCTCCTTGTAGGCCCAGCTCAGCAACAGATTGACCCGCCCGAGCAGGTCCTTGGCATTTTCGGTGATGGCCTCGGTCAGCGCGGCGGGGTAAAGCGCGTCTCGCCCCATCAGGTAGTCGGAGAGGATAATCATCGCGGCTTCCTCCGATCAAAGATCACCCACCCCGACACCGCCAGCATCAGCAGCAGCGGACCCCAGGACAGATGCAGTGCAGTGCCGACGGCGCCGCCGCCCATCAGCGCGTAGGTGCCACTTAAGGCGAGGAAGTGCGCGCGGTGCCCGGTCCAGCGCCGCGGTCCCAGGCGCGGCACCACACAAATACAGCGCGCCAGGATGACCACCATCGCCGCCAACATCAGTGTGTCGCTCATTGCCCGGCCCTCCCCTTCGCCCACTTGGCCGCCAGCGGGATCACCGTCGGCGCCGCGGCGCCGATGCAGACGGCCATCAGCAAGCGGAGCGTGTCGTCGGCCACGCCGATGGCCGGCACGGTGGCGGCGACGAAAGCGGCGGCCTTCGGGCTGCCGTAGCCGGCCAGCAGGCTGGACAACAAGGCCGCGCTGCCGGCCTTGAGCTTGTCGTCGATCGCCTCCATCCAGATGCTGACCATGATAGCCGCCATCAGGCCCAGCACCAGGGCGTCGACCTGCGCCCCAAGCAGGGCGGTTCCCAGGCCGGCGACGGCGCCTATTGCGCTAGTTTGTGGTTCGGACATACGCTTTCCTTTCTCGGTTTTTTTTGTCGTTGTTCTACGGCGCCACCTGATGCGGCCACAGCCCGGCCGGGTCGAATCCTTTGACGTAGTGCCACGGCTCGCCGGGCTGGTAGCCGGACAGGCTGATGAATACATACCCCGTGCGCTCGCGCTCGATGATGTGCGCGTGGTTGCAGCAGCTCCACCAGCCGCCGCACTCGGTGCCCAGGTGGTATCCGCCCTCGAATTGCCCGCGCGGCGGCACCCAGCAGAAGCCCAGGCGGTTCGGCAGGTCGCTCTTGCGGCACTCGCGGCGGACCAGCAGTGCATGACCGTCGCAGTCGTCGCGATACTCGTCGGCCGCGTCCATCGCCAACATGTCGCAGGCGCTGAGCCAGTGCTCTGGCGTGCGCCAGCGCTCAAGATCAGGTGTGTAATCGAAGCCCTCATGCACGCTCCGATGCGCATCGGAGAAGGCGGCGACCTGATCCGGCGTCGGGATGAATATGTCAGCAGTCCGCACCGCGCGCCCTCCCTTCAACACACCCCGCCGGCGGCGGCGCTTCGGCGCCGATCTCGAACGGCGTCGGCCCGCCGGGCGTTACGCAACCACCCAGCGCCACGCCGACCACAGCGAATACCAGAACCCGCATCACATATCGCATCATGGCTTTCCCTTCCCCGTTGGTTTTTGAAACCGCGCCTTCACCGCCGCGATCGGGTCATAAAACGCCGGCACCCTCGGCAGCACGCCGGCATCCATCGCGTGCCACAGCGCATCGAGCTGCTCGGCTACGGGCGGGTATTCAGCCGCACGCCGGGCACGGTAGTCGCCTTCATGGTGGATCTTCACGTCGTCACCTCGAACTCGGCCGGCAGGAAGGGGAAGGCCTCGACGCGCACCCGGTGCGTGCCCGGCTGGCCGAAGCTCAGCGTCGCCGTGCCGCCGGTGCAGGGATAGCGCACACCGTCGATCGCGATCTCGCAGGGGTCCGGCAGGCTGGCCAGCGTCAGGCCATTCAGCGCCGTCACCTGCATCGGCCGCAGCGCCACCGCCCCGCCCTCCACCCAATACCGCTCCGGGTCGGCGGCGATCGGGTGCGCCACATACGGCAGATCGGCGCGGCCATTGGCCTCGCGCTCGGCCGGCAGGCAATACGCCAGGCGCACGATGCGCCCCGCCGCGTCGTACCATAGGTAGTAGGTCGCCGCGCTCATCGCAGGCTCACCATCGCAAAGATGCGGCCGTGGATCAGGTGGCCGGTACTCAGGTACCCCTCCAGGTCGATCGTGATGTCGCCGGCCTCGACCGGGAAGGCGCCATAGGAACTTTCGGGCGGAATGTCGTAGCCGGTGAATTCACTGGTGCGCGTGTCCGATCCGCCGCCGCTCGCCGTCAGCGTGATGCGCCGGCCGTAGGACCACAGGGTGCCCAGCGTGTAGCCATAGGCCGCCACCTTGCCGAAGATGATGATCTTGCACGGCTGCGTCACCGTGAAGCTCAGCGTGGCCAGCGTGTTCCAGGTGGTGCCCGCGCCGAAATCCGTCGTGTCCCACACCTCGCGCACGAAGGTCGCCGCCTCCAAACCGAGGTTGTCGGTCGGCACCAGGAGGCCTGGCGTGGCGCTGTCGTGATTCATCGCGCCACTCACGGCCAGGGTGCGCGTCTTGTCCGGCGCCGTCTTGGTCACCCATGCGCCCAGCACCTTGCCCATGCCCGCCACGCGCAGGCGGCCGCCCGGCCATTGCGGGCTGAAGCCGCAGTTGTTTCTCTCCGGCTCGGCCGCCCGCGTCCAGTATTGGCCGTCGGGGCTTTCTTCCACCAGGTAGCGTGTCGCGCCCGGCGCCACGCGCCAGCTCACATTCCAACGCGGCGCCTCGTCGAGGCCGGTCACCACCCAGTACAGCCCAGCCACCACGGGCGCGTCGGGGATCGCAGTCAGAGTCCAGGCAGCCCCTGCGGCGGGCGGCGTCCCCTCGTCGGCGGTATGTACGCGGCTGTCTTCGGTTACCGCCGATAGCTCGATCTTCATCCCGCCCGTGTGTTTGGCCGAGAGCAAGCGGCAGTACTTGGCATAGGCGCTGCCCAACCCGAACAGCACATGCGTGCGTTCCTTGTCGTTGCCGGTGTAGGGCGTGATGTCGGGCAGGCTGGCCAGCACCACGGTGTAGGCGTCCGCACCGGCGCTCACCGCCCACGGCCCGCTGAAGCTGCCGTCCAGCTTGCGCAGGCCGACATAGTGGGCGCCAACGCCAAAGGTCAGCGGTTCGCTCACCCTCAGCGTTTTGGTCGCCGCCACCCAGCTCACCGCTTCGGCCTGCTGGCCCCAGTTCGGCAGATCGTGCTGCACGGCGATCAGGTCCAGATAGCTGGGGATCATGCCCTCCAGCTCGGTCTGGAAGCTCGGCGCGCGACGGCGATACGTGTTGCACGCGGCGAGAAACATGCCCTCGCGCCAGGCCTGCGCGCGCTGTGTCACGCCGAACAGCTTGATCTTGGCCGGCTTCAGAGCCGCAGACCCCGGCAGCGCCGCCAGGACGTTGTCCGGGCGCCAGGTTGCCTCGTTGAAGAATTCCACGTCGATGCAATCGGCGGTGGCTTCGCTCGGCAGCGTGTAGTCGATGCTGAAGCTGCCGGGGATGATGTTGCGCATGGAATATGTGGCCGCAGGCACCGTCTGCGCCTCGTCGCGCGCGATGCGCAACATGCCGCCTTGCGGGTAGGGCTTGGCGCGGCCGGCGCGGGCGATCTGCGTCAGCGCCTCCCAGGCCGTACCCTTGCTGTCGAAGATGCCGTCGAATTTGTCGCCGCGCGCGGCCCAGGTGGCATCGAGCGCGGCCAGCTCGTCGAGCGGGATGCGGTCATCGGCGTAGTTAAGGCCGTTGGCCGAGCTGGCGACGTAGGCAAAGGCCCAGGCTATCGAGCGCGTGGCGGCCGGCGTGCCCCAGCCGGTGATCGGATCCCAGGTGGGCAACATGCGCGTGGCGATCACATTCACCTTGCGCGCGGACTGCGCCGACAGGCTGTTGGTCGCCTGCATGCGCATCGCCAGCATGGTCACACCGCCGTAGTCCTGTGTGCCCGGCAGGTAGGCGCGCAGGGCCGTCCACAAGATGTCGTGGCCGGCGCGGGCGTCGGTATCCTTGGTGTCGGTGCGCTTGGCGCGAACTTCATAACGCGCCGCCGAAACGGCATAACGGGCGCTGATGCGCTGCGGCGTGGTGGTCGCCGCCGTGGTGGTGATGGTGCCCAGCTCAACCCAACTTCCGGTCGGCGTGCCGCTGCCATCCACTGTGCGCGCCTCAACCACCACGGTACCGGTCTTCTGATCCAGGCCACCGCTGGCGTTGGCGTAATAGAGGCCCTTTGGAAACACCACATCAACGCCGATGGCATTCGCCAACGTGCCGCTGGCATTGGCAATAAATCCGCCGATATACGTCCCGGTGGTCAGCTCCTGATTGGCCACCTCGTCGCTGCTCGTTACCGCCGTCGGAAACAGCGTTACCGCCGCGCCCGGCCCGACCACCTCGTAAGTGATATCGGGAAAGCTGGCGATCGGCGTGTCCTCGATCTGGATGGCCTCGATGTCGTACTGCCCCTGGCCGATGGTGAAGAGCTGATAGAGGAACTGCTCGTTGCCGACGTATTCGGCATACGGCTCGGCGCCAAAATCGGGAAAGCTGCGGTGTCGCCCGAAGTGTTCGGGAATCGGTTGTCCCAGCCGCGCCTGGTTGCCCTGCGCCTGCAAGGTATAGGTGGGCGAAGGCGCCGCCAGACTTTGCATCTGCTGCGCCGCCGTGGGCCGCGGCGGCTCCATCGTCAGGCTGGTGACCACCATGCCGATCGCCATGTTGATCGCCACGCCGGCAAACGTCGCCATTGTGCCGCTCAGGCCCGCCATGCCAGCCAGCGCCGCGCCAGGGTTGAACACCATCACCGCCAGCATCGCCACCGTGGCCAACGGATTCTTGCCCCCGCCGCCGCCCCCGCCGCCCTGCAGGCCGGGCGGCAGGCCGATGAACTCCACCGTATCACCCGCGCCGACTTCGCGGGTCGGCCAATCCGCGCGCAGCACGGAAAGATCATTGACCTTGCAGTAGAACGGGTAGGCGCAGTCCTGGGGCGCGAGCTGGGCCAGCGTTTCGCCGCCCGACAACGGCAGCACGCGGCGTGCGGGCGACAGCGGGTTGAGGGCGTAGATGACGTTCATGGCGGGTTACGCGGAATAGCGGTAGAACTCGATCATTTCCCAGCCGCAGCGGCGGATGTCAGACAGCCGCTGCAGCACCGCGCCGCCCTCCGGGCAGTGCATCACCCGCCCGCCATCAACATCAACCCATACGCCGATATGCCAGGGCAGTTTGCGCTGCCCCATCAGCACGGCGTCGCCCTCACGCAGATCGGCGCGCTCGATCCGCGTCCAGTTGCTGCGCTCGGGATGCCCGCGGAACGTCTTGATCAGGTGGCGCAGGTCGAAGGCCTCGATGTGGATCTCCGGCGTCTCGACGCGGAAGCGCTCGGCCTGCACGCGGCGGAAGAAGGCCCAGCAGTGGGCCGTCTTCGCCCAGGGCGTGCCAATGTAGGGCACCGCCCAATGCTCGACCGCGGGCAGCGCTGTGCGGGCCGGGGAAAGCACTTCGTGCGCCGGCCTCATCCCGCCAGCCCCGGAAAGCGCCGCGCCGTGTAATCCTCGAACGGAAATGGCCGGTTCGCCGCGTTCGGCAGCGCGGCGCGGGCCTCGACGCTGAACACATCGGGGCGCACATAAATCAGGTCCAGGCTCTTCGGCGTGTTCTGCGGCGCCGTCAGATCGGTCGAGATATATGCGCGGTACAGCAGCGTGATCTTCTGGTTGCTCTCGATCGCCAGGTCAAGCTGCTCGATAATCTCGCGCGATACACCGTCCAGCCGCACCACG
>MHZX01000147.1:0-525 GCA_001828935.1 Rhodocyclales bacterium RIFCSPLOWO2_02_FULL_63_24 | reverse complement strand
ATATCGAACGCGAAGGCCTTGAACGTCGCGGCGGTCACCTCGTCCTCCAGCGTCGCCACCAAGTCATCGTAGGCCAGCACCACGCGCACCGGCTCGGTGAAGTCGGGGTGCGACAGTTCCAGCGTGTCGAGGATCACGCCCGGCCCCGCACTGGCATAAGCCTCGCGGATCGCGGCGGAGAGCAGCGGATCAGGCACCGGGCACCCCCTCCGGCGCCGGCTCAGGCTCCGGCACCGGCGGCACCCGCGACGCCACCAGCGCCAGCACCTGCGCGCTGGCCGTGTCGATCGCCGCCTGCGCCTGTGCGCGCTCGGCATCGTCCTTTACCTGGTCCGGGTGCGGCTGCGGGCCGCTGATGCCCTCGACCGTAGTCGGCCCGGCATAGGCCGGCAGCGCCAGCCGGGTCTGCGCCGCCTCGACGGCGAGGGCCTCGGCCAGCAGCGCCGAGTTCGCGCGGCTCAGATCGACCTCGGCCGACATCTCGGCCATGAAGGCGTTGAGCGCATCGAGCTGCACCGCGTCGCC
>MHZX01000146.1 GCA_001828935.1 Rhodocyclales bacterium RIFCSPLOWO2_02_FULL_63_24 | reverse complement strand
GGCGCCGGTCGGCGGCTCGACCGACTTCCTGCCCTGGTTCCTGTCGATGGAAGATGCGATGTACAACTGCATCTCCTGCGAGACCTGGAGCGCCTACAAGATGAAGTCCAAGGGCCTCGTCACCAAGGTGGTGCCGGTGCTGAAGAAGGACGGCGAATGGGTGCGCAATCCGCTGGTGCGCACCGATACCTATGTCGATGACGGCGAGATTGTTTACGGCGAAGCCGTGGCGAGCGACAAGATTGCCGCGGCAAAAGCGCTGATCGCCGAATGCAAGACCGACTTCGAACTGCTCGATGCGGAGGTCAATCGCCTGGTGTGGAAGTTCGCCAACCTGTTCCCCAACTGCCTGATCAATTCGATCGACGGCATTCGCGGCAAGAAGAAGTTCTTCTGGGACCAGATGAAGCTGCCGAATCGCCATTGGCTGGCCGCCAACATGAACCACGAAGCCTGGCTCGGCTTCAACGCCTTCGACGCGAAGAAGGTGACCGGCAAGGACGTCATCGACTTCGTCCGCTTCCGCCAGTTGGTGGCCGAAGGCGCGCTGTTCGACGACAAGTTCGCCGAGCAGGTGATGGCCAAGCCGAAGGGCTGAGCCGATGCAACTCAAGGATAGAGTCGCCTTCGTCACCGGTGCCGGCCAAGGCATCGGTGCTTCGGTGGCCAAGGCCTACGCCGGCGAGGGTGCGAAGGTGGCGGTGATCGACATGAACGGCGAAGCGGCTGAAAAGGTCGCCGCCGAGATAGTCGGCGCTGGCGGTACGGCGCTCGGCATTGCCTGCGACGTTTCCGATCGCGAACAGGTCGCGGCCGCCGCGGCGAAAGCGAATGCCGCCTGGGGCCGCATCGACATCCTGGTCAACAACGCCGGCATCACCCGCACCGCAATGCTCAACAAGATGACGATCGAGCAATGGCAGCAGGTCATCGCCGTGCATTTGACGGGGGCCTTCAACTGCCTGCAGGCGGTGGTCGGCGGCATGATCGAGCGCAAGTACGGCCGCATCATCTACGTCACCTCGGCGGCGGGCGTGCTCGGCACCATCGGCCAGATCAACTACAGCGCGGCGAAGGCCGGCATCCTGGGCATGACCAAGAGCACGGCGAAGGAACTGGCGCGCTACAACATCACCGCCAATGCCATCGCCCCCGGTGCCGCGACGCCGATGACGGAAGTGATCCGCACCGATGAGAAATTCAAGGACAAGTATCTCGACCGCATTCCCCTGGGCCGCTGGGCCGAGCCCGAGGAAATCGCGCCGGTGTTCCTGTTTTTCGCTTCGGATGCATCGGCGTACGTTACAGGACAGATTCTTGCCGCTGACGGCGGCATGACAATTCACTAAGGATGATTCTATGAGCAGCCAACCGAGATTCAACTGGGAAGACCCCTTGCTGATGGATCAGCAGCTGACCGAAGACGAGCGCATGGTGCGCGACACGGCGGCTGCCTATGCCCAGGACAAACTGGCGCCGCGCGTGCTGGAAGCCTTCCGCCATGAAAAGACCGACCCGGCGATCTTCCGCGAAATGGGCGAACTGGGCCTGCTCGGCACCACGATTCCCGAAGAGTACGGCGGCGCCGGCATGAACTATGTCTGCTACGGTCTGGCGGCGCGCGAAGTCGAGCGCGTCGATTCAGGCTACCGCTCGATGATGAGCGTGCAAAGCTCGCTGGTCATGGTGCCGATCCATGAATTCGGCAACGAGGCCACCCGCAAGAAGTACCTGCCCAAGCTCGCCACCGGCGAACTGATCGGCTGCTTCGGCCTGACCGAACCCAACCACGGTTCCGACCCCGGCAGCATGGTCACCCGCGCCCGTGCCGTCGATGGCGGCTACAGCATCTCCGGTTCCAAGATGTGGATCACCAACAGCCCGATCGCCGACGTGTTCGTGGTCTGGGCCAAGGACGACGGCGGCCAGATCCGCGGCTTCGTGCTGGAGAAGGGCTGGAAGGGGCTTACCGCGCCGGCCATCCACGGCAAGGTGGGTCTGCGCGCCTCGATCACAGGCGAGATCGTCATGGACGAGGTGTTCTGCCCCGAAGAGAATGCCTTCCCCGAGGTGCGCGGCCTCAAGGGTCCGTTTACCTGCCTCAATTCGGCGCGATACGGCATCGCCTGGGGCGCGCTGGGTGCCGCTGAGTACTGCTGGCATGCGGCCCGCCAGTACACCCTGGATCGCAAGCAGTTCGGCCGGCCCTTGGCCGCCAATCAGCTGATTCAGTTGAAGCTGGCGAACATGCAGACGGAAATCACTCTCGGTCTGCAAGGCTGCCTGCGATTGGGGCGGATGAAGGACGAGGGCACCGCGGCGGTCGAGATCACCTCGATCATGAAGCGCAATTCCTGCGGCAAGTCGCTGGAGATTGCCCGCATGGCGCGCGACATGCTCGGCGGCAACGGCATCTCCGACGAGTTCGGGGTAATCCGTCATGTCGTGAATCTGGAGGTGGTCAACACCTATGAAGGCACGCACGACATCCATGCCCTGATCCTGGGCCGCGCGCAGACGGGAATTCAGGCTTTCAGCGGATAGGCTCAACATTTGCAGAAATTGTCCAGAAAAAAATCGATAATCCGATCTTCACGGAACGGAGGAGGAGACCGTCATGCCTGAACTGAGTTCTGCCGACCACGGCACATCGCCACCGCGCGTTACGATTCCGCGCCACTACAACGCGGCCTACGACCTGATCCAGCGCAACCTGAAGGCCGGGCGGGCGCAAAAGACCGCCTACATAGACGATCAGGGAAGCTATTCCTTCGGCGAACTTGCCGAGCGCGTGAATCGCTTCGGCAACGTGCTGATCGGGATGGGACTGGAGGCCGAGAACCGGGTGATGCTGTGCCTGCTCGATACCATCGACTTCCCGACGGCGTTTCTCGGCAGCATTCAGGCGGGCATTGTCCCGATCGCTGCCAATACCCTGCTGACCTCCGCCGATTACGACTTCATGCTTGGCGATTCACGGGCCAAGGCTTTGGTGGTTTCGGAAGCGCTCTGGCCAGCTTTCGCGCCCATCATCGCCAAACACAAGACGCTCAGGCACGTCGTCGTTTCCGGCAGCGACGGCAAGGGACATCCCCGCCTGGGCGATTTGATGAAGGATGCCAGCGCAAGCTTCGAAGCGGCGGCGACCACCTGCGATGACTTTTGTTTCTGGCTCTATTCATCGGGGTCGACGGGGACGCCGAAAGGGACCGTGCACCTGCATTCCCACCTGATCCAGACTGCCGAACTCTATGGCAAAGCCATACTGGGTATCCGCGAGGACGATCTGGTGTTCTCCGCAGCCAAGCTGTTTTTTGCCTACGGCTTGGGCAACGGCTTGACCTTTCCGCTCTCGGTCGGTGCGACCACCGTGCTGATGGCCGAGCGGCCGACGCCTCAAGCCGTGTTCCAGAGGCTGCGCCAGCATCAGCCGACGATTTTCTACGGCGTGCCGACGCTCTATGCGGCCTTGCTCGCCAGTCCCGACATGCCGCGGCGCGTCGATCTGCCGCGCCTGCGCATGTGCACTTCCGCCGGCGAAGCATTGCCGGCGGACATCGGCCGGCGGTGGACCGAAAGCCTCGGCGTCGAGATTCTCGACGGCATCGGTTCCACCGAGATGCTGCACATATTCCTGTCCAACCGCAGCGGTGAAGTGCGTTACGGCACCACCGGCAAACCGGTGCCGGGTTATGCCGTGCGCCTGATCGGCGAAGACGGCAATCCGGTGCCGCCGGGGGAAATTGGCGAATTGCAGATCAACGGGCCCAGTTCGGCGGCGATGTACTGGAACAGCCGCGAGAAGTCGCGCCATACCTTCATGGGCGACTGGACCCGCAGCGGCGACAAATACATCGAAACGGCGGACGGCTATTTCCAGTACTGCGGTCGTTCCGACGACATGCTGAAGGTATCGGGCATCTACGTTTCGCCCTTTGAGGTGGAGGGCGCGTTGATGACCCATGAGTCCGTTCTCGAAGCTGCCGTGGTGGCGCATGCCGATACCGACGAATTGATCAAGCCCAAGGCCTATGTGGTCCTCAAGGCCGGCATCGAACCGACCGATGCGCTGCGGGAAGCGCTCAAAGTGCATGTCAAGGAAAAGTTGGCGCCCTACAAGTACCCGCGCTGGTTTGAGTTCGTGCCCGAGTTGCCCAAGACCGCGACCGGCAAGATACAGCGCTTCAAGCTTCGTTGATCCGGGTTGCAAGCATAGGCGGCCGGCCCGCATATAATGCCCAGCCTGTCGGTTGTCTTGGCTTACCCACGCGGAAGCGCTGCGATGCGCGCCACCAATGGGAGGTTATGATGACTGCGTATCGAAGTCATTACGAGGAGGAAGGCTATGCACGAGAATGAAAAGCTTGGTTACGATCGTCGCGAGTTTCTGCGCGGCAGCACTGCCATTGCCGGTGCGACGGCAGCGGGCGTGTTGTTGCCGACCGGCATTTCGCTTGCCCAGCAAGCCAAGTTGAAAGTCGGCCTGATGCTGCCCTATACCGGCACCTATGCCCAACTCGGCGTTGCCATCACCAACGGCTTCAAGCTGGCGGTCGAGGAGCGCGGCGGCAAGCTGGGCGGCCGCGAAATCGAATACTTCACGGTCGACGACGAGTCCAATCCAGCCAAGGCGCCAGAGAACACCAACAAGCTGGTGCAGCGCGACAAGGTCGATGTCGTGATCGGCACCGTCCATTCGGGCGTCGCCATGGGCATGGCCAAGGTGATCCGCGAGTCGGGCACCCTGTGGATCAACCCGAATGCCGGCGCAGACGAAGTCACTGGGCCCCTGTGCGCGCCGAATTTCTTCCGTACATCCTTCTCCAACTGGCAGACGACCCACGCCCTCGGCAAGGTCCTGAAGGCCAAGGGCCACAAGACCGCGGTGTTCATCACCTGGAAATACGCTGCCGGCGAGCAGATGATGGCCGGCTTCAAGGAAGGTTTCGAGAAGGAAGGCGGCAAGCTGACCAAGGAACTCTATGTGCCCTTCCCGCAGGTCGAGTTCCAGGCGCTGCTGACGGAGATTGCAAGCATCAAGCCGGACGCGGTGGTGGCCTTTTTTGCCGGCGGCGGTGCGGCCAAGTTCCTCAAGGATTACCAGGCCGCTGGCCTCAAGGGCAAGATTCCGCTGTACGGCTCGGGCTTCCTCACCGATGGCGTGCTGGAGGCAGTGGGCGATGCCGCCGAAGGCATCGAGACCACGCTGCACTACGCCGATGGCCTCGATACCAAAAAGGACAAGGCCTTCCGCCTGGCCTATGCCAAGGCCTTCAAGCTGCAACCGGACGTATACGCGGTGCAGGGCTACGACGCCGGTCAACTGCTGGCCGCCGGCATGGATGCGGTGAAGGGCAATATCGGCGACAAGGCCGCCATGATCAAGGCCATGGAAGCTGCCAAGATCGACAGCCCGCGCGGACCATGGACCTTGTCCAAGTCGCACAATCCGGTGCAGGACATGTATCTGCGCAAGGTGGTTGGCAAGGAAAACAAGGTGCAGGGCGTCGCCTGGAAGGCTCTGGCTGATCCGGCGCGCGGCTGCAAGGCCTGATTCTTATCCGAAGCAACAAGGCGGCAGACGCCTGCCTCCTTGTTGCTTGCGGTCGCTGCACCTAACGCCGATATCCGCAAGAGATGCCGTCCCGCCTTTCGGACGGAGATAAAGCCGGCGTTGGCTTTCACCTAGATTCTGTTTGTCCCCACCCCAATGGATTTCGCGTTTTTTCTGATCCAGTTGCTCAACGGCTTGCAGTACGGTCTGTTGCTGTTTCTGGTCGCCAGCGGCCTGACCCTGATCTTCGGCATCATGGGCATCATCAACCTGGCGCATGGCAGCTTCTATATGGTCGGCGCCTACCTGGCCTGGTCGCTCTCCAGCCTGACCGGCAGCCTGACGGCGGCGATACTGCTGGCCATTCCGCTTACCGTGATACTCGGCATGGGCCTGGAACGCCTGCTGTTTCGCCATCTTTACCAGCGCGACCATCTTTACCAGGTGCTGCTGACCTACGGCCTGATTCTGGTTTTCGAAGAACTGCGCAGCCTGATCTGGGGTGACGACGTCCATGGCGTTGCGGTGCCGGCCCTGCTCAGCGCTTCGATTCCGCTGACGGAGAACCTTTCCTATCCGGTGTATCGCCTCGCCATCTCGGGCGTCTGTCTGTTGCTCGCGGCGGGGCTCTATTTCCTGATCCAGAAAACCCGGCTCGGCATGATGATCCGCGCCGGCGCCAGCAATCGCGACATGGTGCAGTCGCTCGGGATCGACATCAAACTGATCTACATGCTGGTGTTCGCGCTCGGCATCGCGCTGGCGGCGTTCGCCGGCATGATCAACTCGCCGTTGTCCTCGGTGTTTCCCAACATGGGCAGCCAGGTGCTGATCATCTGCTTCGTGGTGGTCGTGATCGGCGGCATCGGCTCGGTGAAGGGCGCCATGGCGGCTTCGCTGATGATCGGCCTGGCCGAGACCTTTGGCCAGGTACTGGTACCCGAAGCGGCCGGCATGATCGTTTACGTGCTGATGGCCATCGTGCTGGTGTGGCGGCCCGAAGGCCTGTTCGGGCGGGCCTGAGACTATGGGCAATACCCGTCTGACCCAGTTCCTGCCCTATCTGGTGGTCGGCTTGCTGGCCCTGTTTCCGCTGGTCGAGAGCACCTTCTACACGCAGCTGCTGACCAAGGTCCTGATCATGGCGATTTTTGCCATGAGCCTCGATCTGCTGGTCGGCTATACCGGGCTGGTCAGCTTCGGCCACGCCGCCTACTTCGGCCTTGCCGGCTACGCGCTGGCCCTGATGGCACCCAAGTACGAGACGGTCAGCCTGTGGTGGTCGCTGCCCGCGGCGATCGGCGTCTGTGCGCTGTTTGCCCTGGTCACCGGCACGCTGGTGCTGCGCACGCGCGGCATCTACTTCATCATGGTCACGCTGGCATTTGCCCAGATGCTGTTCTTCATCTTTCACGACACCAAGATCGGCGGCGGCTCGGACGGGATATACATCTACGCCAAGCCGACCATGAAGCTGGGCGACGTCGAACTGGTCAATCTGGAAAAGCTGGAGCAGTTCTACTGGCTGACGCTGGCCTTGATGGCAGCGGCTTACCTGCTGCTGCGCCGCGTGCTGGGATCGAACTTCGGTCGCGCCTTGCTCGGCATCAAGGTCAATGAACACCGCATGCGCGCGCTGGGTTTCCCGGTGTTCCGCTACCAACTGGCGAGCTTCACCTTGTCGGGTGCGCTGGCCGGCATGGCCGGCTATCTCGCGGCCGTGCAGTATGGCTTTGTCAATCCCGAGATCCTGTCGTGGCATCAGTCCGGTGCCGTGCTGATGATGGTCATCCTCGGCGGCATGGGCACTCTTTACGGGTCGGTGATAGGGGCCTTTGCTTTTGTCCTGTTGCAGGAAGTGCTGTCCAATCAGGCGTGGTTCGGTCCCTCGGCCAAGCATTGGCAACTGGCCATGGGCATCTTCATCATGCTGGTGGCACTTTACCTGCCGCAAGGTCTCGCCGGACTGCTGGCCAGGTTCGGCAGGAGCCCCGTGATGGAGGCCGCCGATGAGTGATAAGACGCCAATCCTGCGCACCAAGGGGCTGACCAAGCGCTTCGGCGGACTGGTCGCGGTGAGCGATGTTTCGCTCGATCTGCACATCGGCGAAGTCCATGTCGTGATCGGCCCCAACGGCGCCGGCAAGTCCACGCTGACCAACCTGCTGTCCGGCGATCTGCCGCCGACCTCGGGCGAGGTGGTGTTCGAAGGACAAGATATCGCCGGCTGCACCGCCGACCATATCTCGCGTCTGGGTATCGGCCGCAGCTATCAGAAGACCAATATCTTCCTGCCCTTCACGGTATTCGAGAACTGCCGCCTGGCGGCGCAATCGCGCACGCCGCATGCACTGCGCGTGTTTCATCGGGCCGAGGGATACCAGGACATCAACCGGCTGGCGCAAGAGGCCATGGCGGCGGCCGGACTCAGCCATCGCGCCCAGCGCGTGGCGGCCACCCTGTCGCACGGCGAGCAGCGCCAGCTGGAGATCGCCATGTGCCTGGCGACGCAACCGCGCGTGCTGCTGCTCGACGAGCCGCTCGCCGGCATGGGGCCGCATGAATCGCAGCGCATGGTGGAGTTGATCAAGGGGCTTGGCGCAGGCCATGCCATCATGCTGATCGAGCACGACATGGATGCGGTATTCGCCCTGGCCCACAGGCTCACGGTGATGGTCAATGGCGAGGTGCTCGAATCGGGAACACCGGAGGCCGTCCGTTCCAGTCCCGCCGTGCAACAGGCCTATCTCGGTGGCGAGGAACTGCTCCATGACTGACATGCTGTTGGACGCCAGCGGCCTGCACACCTTCTACGGCGTCAGCCATATCCTGCACGGCGTCGATTTCTCCGTGCGCAAGGGCGAGACGATTGGCCTGATGGGACGCAACGGCATGGGCAAGACGACGTTGCTGAAGACCATGCTCGGTCTGGCGCGTCCGCGCGAGGGGCTGGTCAAGGTTCGTGGTGACGACATGACGCAGGCCGCGACACATGCGATCGCACGTCGTGGCATTGCCTACGTGCCGGAAGGTCGCGGCATTTTTCCCAACCTGTCGGTGCGCGAGAACCTGGTGATGGCGGCGCGCGCCGGTGTGGACGGGCGCCGCGAATGGGACTTCGACCGCGTCATCGACACCTTTCCGCGTCTGGGCGAACGTCTGGGCAACGGCGGCGCCCAGCTTTCCGGCGGCGAGCAGCAAATGCTGACCATCGGTCGCGCGCTGATGACCAATCCCGACCTGCTGATTCTGGACGAGGCCACCGAAGGCCTGGCGCCTTTGATCGCCCGGGAAATCTGGAACATCATCAAGATCATTCGCGCTTCAGGGATTGCGACGGTGATCGTGGACAAGAACTACGCCGCCGTCATGGCGTTGGCGGATCGCAGCGTGATCCTGGTGAAGGGCCGGGTGGTGTTTGCCGGAGATTCCGGCTCGCTCACGGGAAATCCTGAACTGATGCACCGCTTTCTCGGAGTCTGAGCGCATGCACGAGGGTATCGTCCGGGTCGATGGCCGCAATCTCGAATACCAGCTGATTCCTGCCCACCAGATCAACCGTCCGACGCTGGTGCTGCTGCACGAGGGCTTGGGCTCGGTGTCGATGTGGCGCGACTTTCCGGTGCGCCTGGCGGACGCCACGGGTTGCCGGACGCTGGTCTATTCGCGCTATGGCTACGGCCAGTCCGATATCCTCGGCGAACCGTTCAAGACTGATTTCATGCATCGCGAGGGGCGCGAGGTTCTGCCCCAGTTGCTGGCCGCGCTGGACATCGAGAGCCCGGTACTGGTCGGCCATTCCGACGGCGCGTCGATTGCGTTGCTGCATGCGGGCGACGCCCGTCATGAGCCTGCCGGGCTGGTGGTCATGGCGCCGCACTGCTTCGTCGAAGATATTTCCATCCGCAGCATCGAGGCGGCCAAAGTCGCCTTCGAGACCACGGATCTGCCGGCGCGGCTGGCCAGGTATCACCGCGACGTCCGCCGCACCTTCTATGGCTGGAACGACATCTGGCTGCATCCTGACTTCCGCGCCTGGAATATCGAGGATTGCCTTACCGGCATCCGTTGCCCCGTTCTGGCGATTCAGGGCGTCGATGACGAATACGGTACCATGGCGCAGATCGAGGCGATCGCTGCCCAGGCCACCGCGGCGCCCGATGTCGAGCTGCTGAAGCTGGCGGATTGTCGGCACTCGCCGCACCGGGATCAGACGCAAGCAGTGGTCGATGCCATCGTGCGTTTCGTTGACCGCCTGGACGCTTGAGCGTCCAGACACTTCAGCAGGAGAACCGAATCATGACCCCCGCCCATTTCGAATGCGACAAACTGATTCGCTTCCATCACTGCGATCCGGCGGGGATTGTTTTCTATCCGCAGTACTTCGTGCTCTTCAACGAACTTGTCGAAGACTGGTTCAACCAGGGTTTGGGCATCGATTTCGCGCGTTTTCACGTGGAAAAGGGTCTCGGGGTGCCGATGGGCAGCATCGAATGCAAATTCCTTTCGCCGAGCAAGGTCGGCGAGACGCTGCGGCTGTCGCTGTCGATCAAGCGGATTGGCAAGAGCTCGCTGGAGCTCCACGTCAGGGGCAGCTCCGGCGGCGAGGCCCGCGTCGAGGCGACGCTTACCGTCATACTCGCTTCACTGAAGAACTGGCGTTCGGTGCCGATCGCGGGCGAACTGCGGGACAAGCTGGAGCGTTATCTGGAGAACTGACGCCAATGCCGCCGACAGGAACGTGCAGTGCGATCCAATACGATCGGCGGCGATAGTCAGGAGTCGGCGTTGGAAGCACGGTGTCGGCAGGGATTGGCGTCCTTACTCAGCGGCATGGAGACATAGAAAACGGGGACCGCGGTCCCCGTTTTCACGATGCGGACATGGTTCGCGCGGCCTTAGTCTTCGTACTTGAACGACATGGAAACGCGCGCCCGGTAAGCGACCACCTTGCCGTTGTCGATCTTCATGTCGAGCTTGGTCACTTCCGCAACGCGCAGGTCGCGCAGGGTCTTGGCCGCCGCTTCCACTGCCGCGCGCGCCGCATCTTCCCAGGACGTCGGGCTGGAACCGACAACTTCCACGATCTTGTAGACGGTGTTTTCGTTCTTCGATTTCTTTGCCATGGTTGCCTCCGATGAACTTATAGGTTGTGCTGAGTTCTGCATCAGCGAATCCATGATAGTCCAATCGAATGAACCACGCTGGAGCGATGACGGGAGT
>MHZX01000145.1 GCA_001828935.1 Rhodocyclales bacterium RIFCSPLOWO2_02_FULL_63_24 | reverse complement strand
GTTGTCATCAAGGAAACCAAGAAGAAATAATCGAGGCGCTGAATCATGGAAAAGAAACAGGCTCGTCTGCGCAGGGCGCGCAAAACCCGCGCCAAGATTGCGGAGCTCAAGGTGGTGCGCCTCGCGGTGCATCGCAGCAACTTGCATATCTCGGTCCAGATTTTCTCCGGCTGCGGTACCCGTGTACTCGCTGCCGCCTCCACAATGGAGCCGGAAGTACGGAGCCAGGTGCCGAACGGCGGCAACGTCAATGCTGCCAAGGCGATTGGCAAACTCATCGCCGAGCGGGCCAAGGCTGCCGGTATCGAGGAGGTTGCTTTCGACCGCTCCGGTTTTCACTACCACGGCCGCGTCAAGGCGCTGGCTGAAGCCGCCCGTGAGGGCGGACTCAAGTTCTAAGCGAGACCGACATGGCTAAACCGCAAGGCAGGAAACAGCAGCAGGCCCAAGAAGAGCGCGACGATGGCATGCGCGAAAAGATGGTGTCGATCAATCGCGTCACCAAGGTGGTGAAAGGCGGCCGGATTCTCGGTTTCGCGGCACTGACCGTGGTGGGCGATGGCGATGGCGGCATCGGCATGGGCAAGGGCAAGTCCCGGGAAGTGCCGGTCGCCGTGCAAAAGGCAATGGAAGAGGCTCGTCGCAAGATGGCCAAGATCAGTCTCAAGGATGGTACCTTGCATCATTCGGTGACGGGCAAGCATGGCGCCACCACGGTGCTGATGTCCCCTGCGTCGCCCGGTACTGGCGTCATCGCCGGCGGCCCGATGCGTGCTGTATTCGAGGTCATGGGAGTCACCGATGTGGTCGCCAAGACCATCGGCTCGACCAATCCTTACAACGTGGTGCGAGCGACTATGCATGGTTTGCTGGCCATGAGCACCCCGGCCGAGATCGCCGCCAAGCGCGGTAAGGCCGTCGCTGAAATTCTGGAGTGAGCCATGGCTGACAAGACAATCAAGGTCACGCTGGTGAAGAGTGTAATCGGCACCAAGCAGGACCATCGCGCGACAGTGCGCGGACTTGGCCTGAAGAGGCTCAACAGTTCGGCTGTGCTTGAGGATACGCCCGCAGTGCGCGGCATGATCCGCAAAGTCGCTTATCTGGTGAAGTGCGAAGGCTAAGGGGATATCGATGAGCATGGAACTTAATAACCTGAAGCCGGGTGCCGGCTCCAAGCATACGGCAAAGCGTGTCGGGCGGGGCATTGGCAGCGGGCTTGGCAAGACGGCCGGTCGTGGCCACAAGGGCCAGAAGTCGCGTGCCGGGGGATTCCACAAAGTGGGATTCGAGGGCGGCCAAATGCCGTTGCAGCGCCGCCTGCCAAAGCGCGGATTCGTGTCCTTGACGGCTAGTCGCAATGTCGAAGTCCGCTTGTCCGAGTTGGACAAGCTCCCAGTCGAGGAAGTGGATCTGCTGATATTGAAGCAAGCCGGGGTAATCGCCGCGGATGCTCTTTCGGCGAAGGTTATTCTGTCGGGTAAGCTGAATCGCAAAATCGCGCTGAAGGGCGTTGGGGCTACCAAGGGTGCGCGCGCCGCGATCGAGGCTGCCGGCGGCTCTGTAGCGGATATCGCCGCTGCCTGATAGCGGACGAGGACTGGACACGTGGCGAACCCCCAGGCATCAGCTTTAGGCAAGACCGGAAAGTTCGGCGACCTTTGGCGCCGACTCTGGTTCCTGTTGGGCGCACTGGTGGTCTACCGTATTGGAGCTCACATTCCGGTGCCAGGGATCGATCCGGTCAAATTGGCGGAGCTATTTCAAGGCCAGCAGGGCGGCATCCTGGGCGTTTTTAATCTGTTCTCCGGCGGTGCACTGTCTCGCTTTACGCTGTTCGCACTGGGCATCATGCCCTACATCTCGTCTTCAATCATCATGCAACTTATGACGATTGCGGTGCCTTCAATAGAGGCGCTGAAGAAGGAAGGCGAGGCAGGGCGGCGCAAGATCACCCAGTACACTCGTTACGGCACAGTGGCGCTAGCGCTGTTCCAGGGTTTGGGTATCGCGATCGCACTTGAATCGCAGGCTGGCCTGGTGCTTGACCCGGGCGTCATGTTCCGCTTCGTTACCGTACTTACGCTGCTTACCGGGACGATGTTCTTGATGTGGCTGGGGGAGCAGATTACCGAGCGCGGCTTGGGCAACGGTATCTCGATCATCATTTTTGCAGGTATTGTGGCGGGTTTGCCGAATGCCCTCGGCGGCCTCTTCGAGCTAGTTCGTACCGGTGCAATGCATCCCTTGTCAGCGCTGTTCATTTGCGTGCTGGTGGTCTTGGTAACGGGATTCGTGGTGTTCGTCGAACGTGGCCAGCGCAAAATCCTGGTTAATTATGCAAAGCGGCAGGTTGGCAACAAGGTATACGGTGGTCAAAGTTCCCATCTGCCGTTGAAGTTGAACATGTCGGGGGTTATTCCCCCAATCTTTGCCTCCTCGATCATCCTGTTCCCCGCGACTGCTGCTGGTTGGTTTGGCTCGGGCGATGGCATGCGTTGGCTCAAGGATATTGCGGCAACGCTTTCCCCGGGGCAGCCAATTTATGTGATGCTCTACGCAACGGCGATTGTATTTTTCTGTTTCTTCTACACCGCGCTGGTGTTCAATTCGAAAGAGACTGCGGACAACCTGAAAAAGAGCGGCGCATTTGTCCCCGGGATTCGGCCCGGCGACCAGACCGCGCGTTACATCGACAAGATCCTGACCCGTCTGACGCTGGCTGGAGCCATCTACATAACCGTGGTTTGCCTGTTGCCGGAATTCCTGATTCTGAAGTGGAATGTGCCGTTCTATTTCGGCGGGACCAGTTTGTTGATCATAGTCGTGGTGACCATGGATTTCATGTCGCAGGTCCAGGCATACGTCATGTCACACCAGTATGAAAGTCTTCTGAAAAAGGCTAATTTCAAGGGGGCCGGTTTCCCGGCTCGCTGAATCATGTCGAAGGAAGACGTTATCGAAATGCAGGGAGAGGTCGTCGAGAATCTCCCGAATGCCACGTTCCGAATCAAGCTTGAGAACGGGCATGTGGTTCTGGGCCATATCTCCGGGAAAATGCGCATGCACTACATCCGCATTCTTCCTGGCGACAAGGTCACCGTGCAACTCACGCCCTACGACCTTTCCAAGGGTCGTATCGTGTTTCGCGCCAAGTAGTTTGGCAATATTTCCGGAGAACTCCAATGAAAGTTCTGGCTTCGGTCAAACGTATCTGTCGTAATTGCAAAGTCATCCGTCGCAAGGGCGTGGTTAGGGTCATCTGCACTGATCCACGTCATAAGCAGCGTCAGGGTTGATTGAGCGATTCAGATCAGATAGAATCTACGGTTCGCATTTTTCAGCTAGCCCACCACACCGCATTAACTAACGGCGACGAACAGGTAAGCACATGGCTCGTATAGCAGGCGTCAACATCCCGAATCACCAGCACGCGGAGATCGCTCTGACGGCGATCTACGGCATTGGCCGCACCCGCGCCCGGAAAATCTGTGACGCTGTCGGCGTCAAGCGTTCGGCCAAGATCAAGGAACTCACGGATAGCGAAATGGATCGCTTGCGTGAGGAGGTCGGCCGGTTCACCGTCGAAGGCGACCTGCGTCGCGAAACAACGATGAACATCAAGCGCCTGATGGACCTTGGCTGCTATCGTGGTGTGCGTCATCGTCGCGGCCTGCCTGTGCGCGGTCAGCGTACCCGCACCAACGCGCGAACCCGCAAGGGACCGCGCAAGGCGATTTCGATGGGCAAGAAGTAAACCAGGAACCATTACATGGCTAAGACCGCAACCAAAGTTCGCAAGAAGGTCAAGAAGAACGTCGCAGAAGGCATTGCGCACGTTCATGCTTCCTTCAATAACACCATCATCACCATTACCGATCGTCAAGGCAACGCCTTGTCGTGGGCCACGTCCGGCGGTGCCGGCTTCAAGGGCTCACGCAAGTCAACGCCGTTCGCCGCGCAGATTGCTGCCGAAGCTGCCGGCAAGGCTGCTCAGGAGTGTGGCGTAAAGAATCTTGAGGTTCGCATCAAGGGCCCCGGCCCCGGTCGCGAATCCGCTGTCCGCGCGCTGAACGCGCTGGGCATGAAGATCACCAGCATCACCGACATTACTCCGATTCCCCACAACGGATGCCGGCCGCCCAAGCGCCGCCGCATCTAAGGCAATAAGGATACGACACCATGGCCCGCAACCTAGATGCCAAGTGCCGCCAGTGCCGCCGCGAGGGCGAAAAGCTGTTCCTCAAAGGCGAGAAGTGCTTCACTGACAAATGTTCCGTTGAGCGCCGTGCATACGCGCCCGGCCAGCACGGCCAAAAGTCCGGGCAGCGCCTGTCCGGTTATGGCACGCAGCTGCGCGAAAAACAAAAAATCCGCCGTATCTACGGCGTTCTCGAGCGGCAGTTTCGTAAGGTGTTCGGCGATGCCGAGCGCAAGAAGGGACAGACCGGCGAGAACTTGCTCAAGCTGCTCGAAAGCCGCCTTGACACTGTCGCCTATCGCATGGGCTTCGGCGTGTCGCGCGCCGAAGCGCGGCAAGTGGTGCGCCACAACGGCGTGCTGATCAACGGCAAGCGTGTGAATATTCCCTCGTACAGCGTGCGTCCGGGCGATGTCATCCAGTTGCTCGATAGCACTCGCGGCCACCTGCGGACCAAGGCAGCTCTGGAATCGGCCGAATCACGCGGCTTCCCGGAGTGGATCGAAGTGGACGTCAAGGCTGGCAAGGGCATCTTCAAGTCCTACCCGGCCCGCGAAGACCTGCCGCCCTCGATCAACGAAGGCCTGGTCGTCGAACTGTATTCGCGCTAACAAGTAGTTTTGCGCCTGGCGTCCACCGGACGCCAGGCGTCGTCCATTTGAAGGAATGCACATGCACACACTTCTGAAACCCCGCAGCATAGATGTCCAGCAGCTTTCGCCGCTTCATGCCCGCGTGGTCATGGAGCCGTTCGAACGCGGCTACGGCCATACGCTTGGCAACGCCCTGCGGCGCATTTTGTTGTCCTCGATGGAAGGCGTCGCCCCGACCGAGGTATCCATCGAAGGCGTGCTCCACGAGTATTCGACGCTGGACGGTGTCCGCGAGGACGTGGTCGACGTGCTGTTGAACCTCAAGGGCGTGGTGTTGAAGATGCACAACCGCCGCGAGGCTACGCTGACCCTGTCCCGCAATGGCGAGGGCGTGGTTACCGCGCGCGATATCGAAACCACCCATGACGTCGAGATTGTCAATCCGGATCACGTGATTGCCCACATTGCTCCTGGCGGCAAGCTCAACATGCAGATCCGCGTCGAATCGGGCCGTGGCTATGTACCAGCCAATCAACGCGAAATCGCTCGCGAGAATCGCGCCATCGGGCAGATCATGCTCGACGCGTCATTCAGCCCGGTGCGTCGGGTCAGCTATTCGGTCGAGTCGGCCCGCGTCGAACAGCGCACCGACCTCGACAAACTGATTCTCGACATCGAAACCAACGGCGCGATCGACAATGCCGAGGAAGCCGTGCGTACCGCGGCCCGCATCCTGATGGAGCAGTTGTCGGTGTTTGCCGATCTCGAAGGTACGCCGATGTCCGCCGAGGCGCCAAAGCAGACCTCGGTTGATCCGGTTCTGGTGCGCCCGGTGGATGACCTGGAACTGACAGTTCGCTCCGCCAACTGCCTCAAGGCGGAGAACATCTATTACATCGGTGATCTGATTCAGCGCACCGAAACCGAATTGCTGAAGACGCCGAATCTGGGTCGGAAGTCGCTCAACGAAATCAAGGAAGTGCTGGCTTCGCGCGGCCTGACCCTGGGCATGAAGCTGGAAAGCTGGCCGCCGGCCGGATTGGAAAAGCTCGCGTAAGAGAGCTTTCAGTGAAGACCCACCTTTTAGGTTAGTCAGAACTAAAAGCTAGCCTGATGTTTCAAAACCGGCCTACGGCCCGGTAGCTTCATCCGATTCATTGTTTAATTTGCTGTACTGATTCTCCAAACTCGATAACCATTAACCGGCCATTTGCATTGCGCGGTGGCCGCAAAAAACGAGGAAAGCAAAATGCGTCACGGTAACGGACTTCGCAAACTCAATCGCACCTCGGCGCACCGCCAGGCGATGCTGCGCAACATGGCAGTCTCTCTGCTGCGTCACGAGGCCATCAAGACCACCCTGCCCAAGGCCAAGGAATTGCGCCGTGTGGTCGAACCCCTGATCACCCTGGGCAAGAAGCCCAGCCTGGCCAACCGTCGCCTGGCGTTCGATCGCACGCGAGACCGCGACATCGTCGGTAAGCTGTTCGACGTGCTCGGCCCGCGGTATGCGGCCCGTAACGGCGGCTATCTGCGCATCCTCAAGATGGGTTTCCGCATCGGCGACAATGCGCCGATGGCCTTCGTCGAACTGCTGGACCGTCCGGCGGAAGAAGTCACCGAGGCTGTCGCGGCGGAGTAACGTTGCGGCGATGACAAAAAAGCCAGGCGATGCCTGGCTTTTTTGTTTTCTGCATGCCGAACCGGTGTTCAGAGGATCATCCCCGCTCCTACCGTGTTGTTGTTCGTCTCATCGATCACGATGAACGCTCCCGTGGATCGATTCTCGGCGTAGGCATCGACGCACAGCGGTTGGGCCAGTTTGAAGAACACCCGTGCGATGTCGTTCATGCTCAGACGTTCGGCAGGCATCCGCTGCAAGGTATTGATATCCAGCCGGTAGTCGATGGCTTCGATCGCGGCCTTGGTTTCGCGCGTGGTTTGACGGATCAGGTATTTGCGCTGCGGATCGAGCGGCGTTTCGCCCAGCCAGCAGAGCATTGTCTCGATGCGCCGTGTCACCAGCGCCGACTCCTGCGCGCGAACGATCATGTCGCCGCGGGAAATATCGACTTCGTCTTCGAGCAGCAATGTGACCGACTGCTCGGCAATCGCGCGCGGCAGGGAAGAGCCATAGATCTCGATGGCCTTGATGCGGGTTCGCTGCTCCGACGGCAACACCAGCACTTCGTCGCCCACGGCGATCTCGCCGGATTCGACGCGGCCCATGAAGCCCCGATAGTCGTGGAGTTTCGGATCGCCGGCTTTCTGCGGCCGGCAGACGAATTGCACCGGAAAGCGAAAGCGTTCGTCGCGCTCGCTGTGGGCGGTGGGCGCGTTCTCCAGAATGTCGAGCAGCGTCGGGCCCGAATACCAGCCAAGTCGTTCGCCGCGGTCCACGATCATGTCGCCGTTGAGTGCCGACAGCGGAATGAAGCTGACATCGCCGATGCCCAGCGTTGCAGCAAACTCCAGGTATTGGCCGCGGATGCGCTCATAGGTCGCCCGATCGAAATCAACCAGATCCATCTTGTTGATCGCCACGACGATATGCGGGATGCCGAGCAGATGCGCCAGATAGGAATGGCGCCGGGTCTGGGTCAGCACCCCCTTGCGCGCATCGACCAGAATGATCGCCAGATTGGCGGTCGAGGCGGCGGTCACCATGTTGCGCGTGTACTGTTCGTGTCCCGGCGCGTCGGCGATGATGTATTTGCGCCGTCCCGTCGTGAAGTAGCGGTAGGCGACGTCGATCGTGATGCCTTGCTCGCGCTCTGCTTGCAGGCCGTCGGTCAGCAGCGACAGATCGACTGCCTCCAGGCCACGTCGCTCGGAAGTGCGCGCGATGGCGTGCAACGTATCGGCAAGGATGGTTTTGGTGTCGTAGAGCAGCCGGCCAATCAGGGTGCTCTTGCCGTCGTCCACGCTGCCGCAGGTGAGGAAGCGCAGCAAGCCGTTGTCGATCTCCGGCAGATGTTCGATTGCGCTCATCAAAAATATCCTTCCTTCTTGCGTTGTTCCATCGAGGCCTCGGAGGTCTGGTCGTCGAGCCGGGTTTCGCCGCGCTCGGTAATCGTCGTCGTTGCGGTCTCCTCGATGATGCGGGTGACCGTGTCGGCAGTGGACTCCACAGGTGCGGTGCAGGTGATGTCGCCCACGGTGCGAAAACGCACCGACAGTTCTTCGACGCTGTCTCCGGGGCGTGCCGGCGTCAGTTCCGTTACCGGCTGCAGCAGTCCATTCTTCCGCACCACCTCGCGCTTGTGGGCGAAGTAGATCGAGGGCAAATCAAGCTGTTCGCGCTCGATGTATTGCCAGACATCGAGTTCAGTCCAGTTCGAGATCGGAAAGGCGCGGATGTTCTCGCCCTTGTGCACCCGTGCGTTGAACAGGTCCCACAATTCCGGACGCTGGTTTTTCGGGTCCCATTGGCCGAACTCGTCGCGGAAAGAGAAGATGCGTTCCTTGGCCCTCGCCTTCTCCTCGTCGCGCCGGGCGCCGCCGATGCAGCAGTCGAAGCCGAACTCCGCGATGGCTTCGAGCAGCGTCACCGACTGGTGCTTGTTGCGCGACTCGTCGGGCGACTTCAGCACCACGGTGCCGCGTCGCATCGACTCCTCGACCGAGCGTACGATCAGACGCTCATTCAACTGACAAGCGCGAAAATCGCGGAAATCAATGACTTCGCTGTAGTTGTGGCCGGTGTCGATGTTGAGCAGGGGAAACGGAAAGCGTCCCGGACGGAAGGCCTTTTCGGCCAGGCGCAGCAGCACCAGCGAGTCTTTGCCGCCGGAAAACAACAGCGCCGGATTGGCGCATTGTCCAGCAACTTCGCGCAGGATATGGATGGATTCCGCCTCCAGCCAATCCAGGTGCGACAACGTGGCATGCTGCCGCAGGGCCAGCGCGCTCATGTCTCGACTCCTTGCTTCGCTATCCGTTGCAGACGGCCATCCACCAGATGCAGGCCGCACTCCTTGGTCTCCGGGGTTTCCCACCACCAGCGTCCGGCGCGCACATCCTCACCGGGTTGTATGGCACGGGTGCAGGGGGCGCAGCCGATGCTCGGATAGTTGCGGTCGTGCAAGCGGTTGTAGGGCACCTTGTTGCTGCGCAGATAGACCCAGACCTCGGCTTCGCTCCAGTCGGCCAAGGGACTGGCCTTGACCAGGTTGTTGGCCGCGTCCTGGCTGATCACCTTGAGCTTGTCGCGCGTCGCCGACTGGGCCGCACGCAGGCCGGTGACCCAGGCGCCTTTGCCGGCCAGGGCGCGTTGCAGCGGCTCGACCTTGCGCACGTGGCAGCAGGCCTTGCGTGCCTCCACCGAGTCGTAGAAGCCATGGCTGCCGTGCGCGCGGGCATAGGCTTCCACGGCTTCATGGCGTGGAAAATAGATCTCCAGCCTGCGGCCGTAATGCTTTTCGGCCTCGTCGATCAGTTGGTAGGTTTCCACCGGAAGTCGTCCGGTATCCAGCGAGAAGATGCCGATATTGATGTTTTGGCGCCAGATCAGGTCGGTCAGCACCATATCCTCGGCACCCAGACTGTTGGCGAAGACCACGGGTGCGTAGTCGCGCGCGATGTTGCGCAAGAGCGTGGTGGCACGCGCGGCCTTCTCGGCCACGGTGTCGACCAGCTCCGGATTGGCCAGCAATTGACTGGACAATTCGGGCAGGGATTCTCGGATCATGATGGTCTCGTCAAGCCGCGCGACGGCGGAAAAGAGGGATAGGCAGATCGGTGCCCGTTTGATATGCCTCGGGGAAATCGTCGAATGCGGCGATCGCCTCCTCGGCGTTGTGGCCTTCGCCAATCAGGAAACTGTCGAAGCCGACGCGATTGAGGAAGAAAATCTGGTCGCGGCCGATGTCGCCGAAGGCGCGCAGTTCACCGTCATAGCCGTAGCGCTCGCGCAGCAGCCGGGCCGTCGAGTAGCCGCGACCATCCGTGAACTTCGGGAAATGCACCGCGATCACGGTGAAGTCGTCAATGTCCTTGGCGATCTCGGCCGGATCGTCCTCGGGCGACAACCAGATGCCCAGCGGCGTCCCGTGTTCGTATTCGCGGGCAATCAGGCAGGACTTGCGCGCCTTCCAAACGGCAAGCGGCACCAGCAGGGGGCCCACCGGCAGGCATACGTCGATTTCCGCCTGACCATCGACCAGATTCACGACTTTCCACACGTCGTCCTGCAGGCGACGCTCTTTGATGATTTGGCGGGTTTGTAAGTTACGCATTTGCGACTCTCCTTGAATGGTTGGGATTGGGGTAGGCGGCACTGCGGAATGGTTCGATACCGAGCCGTTGCACGGTATCGATGAAACGTTCTTCGGTGTGACGCGTGGTGAGATAGACGCCGATCAGGCGCTCGACCACGTCAGGCACCTCGATCGCCGCGAAGGAACGGCCGATCACTTCGCCGATGCTGGCGTGATTGCCCTGCTGCCCGCCGAGCGTTACCTGGTACCACTCCTCGCCATTCTTGTCGACGCCGAGGATGCCGATTGCGCCGAGGTGGTGGTGGCCGCAGGAATTCATGCAGCCGGAGATGTTGAGCTCCAGTTCGCCGATGTCGTGTTGGTAGTCGAGATCCTCGAAGCGCTCCTGAATCGCAGCGGCTAGCGGCAGCGAGCGGGCATTGGCCAAGCCGCAGAAGTCGCCGCCGGGGCAGGCGATCAGGTCCTGCAGCAGGCCCACCGTGGGTGCTGCCAGGCCTGCTGCCTTGGCGCGGTGCCAGACCGTGTAAAGCTCTCGCTGCGGCACGTCGGCGAGGATCAGGTTCTGTTCGTGGGAGACGCGAATTTCGCCGAAGCTGTAGCGCTGGGCGAGATCGGCAGCGGCTGCCATCTGTTCGCTGGTCGCATCGCCGGGGGGAGTCCCCGGCTTCTTCAGCGAGAGCGTGACGGCAGCGTAACCCGCTACCTTGTGCGCCTGTACGTTGCGCTCGACCCAGCGCGAGAAGGCCTTGTCCTCGCGCAGGTGGGCGAGGTGGCAAAGATCGTCGGCGGCAAAGGTTTCGTAGGTGGGGGCACGGAACTGCGCGGCGACGCGGTCGACTTCAGCCGTTGTCAGGGTCGAGGGACCATCCTTCAGGTGCGACCATTCATCCTCGACCTGTCTGGCAAACTCCTCGCGACCAAGCGCTTTGACCAGGATCTTGATGCGCGCCTTGTAAGCGTTGTCGCGGCGACCGTAACGGTTGAAGACGCGCACCAACGCCTCGGTGTAGGTCAGCAGGTGCGGCCACGGCAGGAACTCGCGCACCACCTGGCCGAGCAGCGGGGTACGGCCAAGGCCGCCGCCGGCATAGACCTTGAAGCCGATCTCGCCCGCTTCGCCTTGCACCAGCTGCAGGCCGAGATCGTGCACCTGGATCGCCGCACGGTCCTCGGCAGCGCCGGAGATCGCTACCTTGAATTTGCGCGGCAGATAGGCGAACTCGGGATGGAAGGTCGACCACTGGCGCAGTATCTCGGCCCAAGGGCGCGGATCGGCAATCTCGTCGGCGGCGACACCGGCGAAATGGTCGGTAGTCACGTTGCGGATGCAGTTGCCGGAGGTCTGGATCGCATGCAACTCGTCCTGTGACAGTTCTGCGAGGATCTGCGGCACCTCGGGCAGCTTGACCCAGTTCAGTTGCAGGTTGTGGCGCGTGGTGAAGTGGCCGAAGCCGCGGTCGTAGCGTCGGGCGATGTCGGCGAAGCGACGCAGTTGCGCTGCCGAGAGCAAACCATAGGGCACCGCCAGACGCAGCATCGGACCGTGGCGCTGGATGTAGAGGCCGTTTTGCAAACGCAGCGGGCGGAATTCGTCATCCGTCAGCTCCCCGGCCAGATAACGTCGGGTCTGGTCGCGAAACTGAGCAACGCGAGCCTGGACAATCGTGTGGTCGTAGTCGTCGTAGCGGTACATGGCGAATCCTTAGGCGAGGATGAGTTTGCCGCCAATCAGCAGCAGGACGGAAGCGAGCAGGCCGCGCAGCATCCGTTCCGGGACCTTGGCGGCGAAGTGGGCGCCGAGCGCGATGCCTGGCAGCGAACCGATCAGCAGCGAGACCAGCAGCACCACATCGACCGTGCCCAGCCACCAGTGGCCCAGACCGGCGACCAGGGTCAAGGGCACGGCGTGGGCAATGTCGGATCCGACGATGCGGCGGGTAGCGAGGTTTGGGTAGAGAAAGCTCAGTGCGGTGACGCCCAGTGCGCCGGCGCCGACCGAGGAAACCGTCACCATCACGCCGACCACGATGCCGACGACGATCGTCAGGCCGGCGACGTGGCGCTGGGCAAAGTCGGCGCTGGCGCTACGGCGCCTCGCCAACTCGAGCAAATGGCGGCGGAAGATCAGCGAAGCGGCGGTAAGCAGCAGCGCAATACCGAGCACCGCCGAGATCAAGCCCGCGGCGCCGTGTCCCTGCACGCCGAGTTGCGCGAGCGCTAGCAGGGTTGCAGCAGCGGCGGGCACGCTACCGAGCGCCAGGCGTCCAGTGATTGTCCAGTCAATGTTGCCGTGACGGTGATGTACCCAGGAACCGCCGCTCTTGGTGAGCGCCGCATAGAGTAAGTCAGTACCCACTGCGGTTGCCGGCTTGAAGCCAAACAGCAGAACCAGCAGCGGTGTCATCAGCGAGCCGCCACCGACACCGGTCAGGCCAACCAGCAGGCCGACGGCAAAACCGGAGAGGGAAAGCGCGGGGTTGAAGGCAATATCCATGATGAGACGCATCGTAGCGAGTTCATATAGTTCTGGAAAATACTTATTAGGTATTTCTATAGAACTGAACGGTATATACTGCGGGGCATGAAACTACAGCAGTTGCGCTACCTGGTGGAAGTCGAGCGGCGCGGACTAAGCGTTTCCGCAGCGGCGGAGGCACTGTTTACATCCCAGCCGGGGGTTTCCAAGCAGATCGGACTGCTCGAAGAAGAACTGGGCGTGACGATTTTCGAGCGCAGTGGCAAGCGTCTCACCGGTATTTCGGCTCCCGGTCAGATCGTCCTGGCCATGGCCCGGCGCATTCTGGGCGAGGCACAGAACATGAAACGGGTGGGCGAGGACTACGCCGCCGAAAGCAGCGGCACCTTATCCATCGCCACGACCCACACCCAGGCGCGCTACACCCTGCCGCCAGTGATCCAGCGCTTCGTCCAACGCCACCCGGCCATACGCCTGCATATCCAGCAAGGCAGTCCGGTACAGGTCGCGGCGTGGGTGCTTGACGGTAGCGCCGATCTTGGCATTGCCACCGAGGCATTGGACCGCCATGCGGAACTGCTGACCCTGCCTTGTTTCCAGTGGGCGCATCTGGTGGTGACGCCGCGGGGCCATCCCCTGTTGGCGCGCCATCCGCTCTCCCTGGCGGCACTGGCCGAGTATCCGCTGATCACTTACGACGCGACCTTCACCGGTCGTTCGCGCATCGATCGGGCCTTCGAACGGCAGAGCCTGCGGCCCAACGTGATGTTGACCGCGATCGATTCGGATGTGATCAAGACCTATGTCGCGCTAGGACTAGGCGTCGGCATCATTGCCGCAATGGCCTTCGATCCCCAGCGCGACGACGCATTGGCGGCGATGCCGGCAACCCATTTGTTCGAGGGCAATACAACGCGCGTCGGTTTCCGCCGCGATGTCTGGTTGCGCGGCTACGAGTATGACTTCATGGAACTGCTGGCACCGCAGCTGACGCGGCGCATGGTCGAGGCGACGCTGAAAGGCGAAGGCGCGGACCCCGGCCTGTAATTTGCGGCGGCGCAGGAGATTTCCTGTTCGCGAGCGCGGCGTATGGCTGTCGAGAAGTTAGAATGAACCATCCGATATTGCCGCACCTTTGAAGAGCGAGGTTTGACCATGCCCTATACGCCCGATCTTGTCCATGAACTGAATACCTTGATCCGCTTCGACCTGGCGACCAGCCAGCAGGGCATCAAGGTTCACAAGAACGCCGACCCCGAGGTGATTGCGGCTACCAGGCGCTTGCACGAGAAGGGAATGCTGACCCAGGTTGACGGCGGTTATCTGACCGGTTTGGGGCGCGACGCAGCGGAGCACGCACAGGCGGCCCTGACCATACTGACATCAGGAACCACGACCCTCGCGGCTTGATCGCGGGGGCTTCGGCCAACTTTGGCCGGAGGCGTTTTCAGTCGCCCGCGTCAGCGGGGTCGTTTGGCGCGGCTGCGCCTTCCAGATCGCGCAGTTCCCTGAAGAGTTCGCGGTAGGCGCGCGGCGGCTTGCCCTGCTGTGCTTCCTTCAGTGCATTGCGGCGCAACTGCCTCAAGCGCTGCATGTCGGCGACAGGATAGTCGCGGGCCACTTCGCTGAACACCGCCTCGTCTTCCATCAGGCGCGTGCGCAGCCTTTCCAGCCGGTGCTGACGAATGTTGGCCGCTTCCGAAACACCCTTGATTTCGTCCATCGCCGCGCGCAGAGGCGCGGCGTCGACGTCACGCATGATTTTGCCGATGTACTGCATCTGGCGCCGCCGCGCTTCATGTTTGGTGAACCGTTGGGCGTCGAGCAGCGCGTCACGCAGGCGCTCGGGCATGTCGATCTTCGCCAGGCGCTCACGCGACAGCGCCACCAGTTCCTCGCCGAGGTCCTGCAAGGCGGTCATCTCGCGCTTGAGCTGCGATTTGCTGGGGCCGGAATACTCGTCCGGCGCGTTATCCATATCTTCCACGGTTATGTCCCCGGAGCGTGCGAAGGGGACGGTATCCCCCGGTGGGATATGATTATAGCTTCGCGATTCGAGTCTCACTCTTAAAGGGTTCCGCATGTCCCAAGGTTTTGCTCATTCCCAGGAGGCATTGCGCGCAGTAGCGCGCACTGTCCTCGATCACGCTGCGGCAAAGGGCGCCACGGCCTGCGAGGTCGATGTCTCGGAAGGTTTCGGCCAGTCGGTCAGCGTGCGTCGGCAGGAAGTGGAAACCATCGAGTACAACCGTGACAAGGGACTCGGCGTATCGGTGTACCTCGGCCAGCGGCGCGGCCATGCCAGCAGTTCCGATTTTTCGCCCGCAGCCTTGAAGGCTTCGGTCGAGGCCGCGCTGTCGATCGCCCGTTTTACCGCCGAGGACGATTGCGCCGGCCTGCCAGAGGCCAGCTTGCTGGCGACGAAAAGCATGGATCTGGATCTGTTCCATCCCTGGGACATTTCCGTTGAGGCGGCGATCGATCTGGCGCGGCGTTGCGAGCAGGCCGCATTCGATGTCAGTCCGCTGGTGAAGAACTCCGAGGGCGCCAGCGTTTCGGCGCAGCAGTCGCATTTCGTTTCCGCCAACAGCCTGGGCTTCATGGGTGGTTTTGCCACCTCGCGGCACTATGTTTCGTGTTCGGTGATCGCCGGCGAGGGCGAGGACATGCAGCGCGACGACTGGTATGCCACACGCCGCAACGCGGCCGAGTTTCCCGATGCCGCGTGGATTGGCGATTATGCGGCGCGGCGCGCGCTGGCGCGTCTCGGTGCGCGCAAGCTAAAGACCCGCAAGTGCCCGGTGATTTTCGAAGCGCCGCTGGCCGCCGGCCTGGTTGGCAGTTTCGTGCACGCGATCTCGGGCGGGTCGCTCTATCGCAAGACCTCCTTCCTGCTCGACAGTCTTGGTCAGCAGATATTCCCCGACTTCGTCCAGATCAGCGAGCGCCCCCATATCCGCGGCGCTTTCGCCTCCTCGCCCTTCGACGACGATGGCGTTGCCACACACGATCGCGAGGTGGTCAGGAACGGCGTGCTGCAAGGTTATTTCCTGTCCACCTACTCGGCGCGCAAGCTGGGCATGCAGACCACCGGAAACGCCGGCGGTTCGCACAATCTGCTGGTGCAGCCGGGTCGGCACGATCTCAAGGGATTGTTGCGCGAAATGGGCAGCGGCCTGCTGGTGACGGAACTGCTCGGTCAGGGCGTCAACTACGTGACTGGCGACTACTCGCGCGGCGCGGCCGGTTACTGGGTGGAAAAAGGCGAGATTGCCTACCCGGTGGAAGAGATCACCATTGCCGGCAACCTGCGCGAGATGCTGCGCGGCATCGCCGCCATCGGCAATGACATCGAAGTACGGGGCTCGAAGCAGGTCGGTTCGGTGCTGGTCGAGCGCATGACGATAGCCGGCAACTGAGGTCGATCCGCGTTCCTCCAAGGGATACCGTCCCTTGGGGACGCGCAGCGGAATTTCCGGCGCGCGGCAAGTGCTTGCCGAGATGGGTGGAAAGTCGGCGCTGGCGACACGGCGATGCGACAGACCGAGCTTGCTCCGCAAACGACTGTGAGTACAATGTCATCGAGGCGACGGCCCGGCGACTTGGTTAACGGATACTGATTCCCCCCCCATGGTACTCAACAGCAAAAAGTTCGATCAATTCGGATTCTCCGCCGCGCTCATGCGAAGACTAAGGGAATCCGGCCACGAAATACCCTCGCATATCCAGGCCGCTTGCATCCCACCGCTCTTGGCGGGCCACGATCTGCTCGCCCATACCGATATCGGAACCGGCAAGACTTTGTCATTCGTCCTGCCACTGCTGGCGACCCTGGACCTCTCCAGTCGGCAGCCGCAGGCGATGGTACTCACGCCTACCGATGAAACCACGCTGCATGTGGCCGAGATTTTCCAGGACTATGCGAAGTACTTGCCCGAATTCCACGTATTGCCGATTTACCACCAGAGTTCCACGATCCAGTTGCGTCAGCTGAGTCGTGGAACCCATGTGACGGTGGGCACGCCGCGTCGGATCAAGTATCAGATCGAAAGCAGCCGACTGCATCTCGACAGGCTCAAGACATTGGTGCTCGACGAAGCGGATGAGATGTTGCGGGTGGGTTTTGTCGATGATATCGAGTGGATCGTGGGGCAAACATCGGCGCGACAACAGACAGCCATCTTCGCCGCCACCTTGCCCGTGGAACTGCGCAATCTTGCGGATGCATGTCTGCACAAGCCGCTGAAGGTGAGGGGAACGGAGAAGTCGGCGGTAGCGCCATCCATCCGCCAGCGCTACTGGCAAGTGGGCAATCAATCCAAGCTCAATGCCTTGACCCGGCTGATAGAGGTGGAGCGCGGCTTCGACGCCGCGCTGGTGTTTGTTCACAGCAAGGCAGACACCTTGGACCTGGCCGAAAAACTCAGAGCGCGGGGGTATGCCGCAGCGGCTCTCGACGGCGATACTCCGCCCGCGTTACGCGAGCAAGTGATCGAGCAATTCCGCAAGGGAGCAATCGATATCGTGGTCGGTACCGACATGGCGTGCGACAAACTGGACGTCACGCGCGTGACCCATGTCATCAGCTACGACATTCCTTGCGATGCCGCCTCGCATGTTCACCGCATTGGATATCTCGCCCATCCAGCACAGCATGGCACGGCAATTCTTCTCGTGACCGCGCGCGAGATGGGCATGCTGCACAGTATCGAACGGGCAATGCAACAGACGATAGATGTACTGGTGCTGCCAGAACGCTTTCGGTGACGCCTAGGGCGCGGGGCAAAACCCAGGAACACCGGCGGCAAGCGCCGCCTTGCGGATACCGCCTGCCAGCAAACAGGCTGTCAGGGCGCACGGGCGCTGTCGAGACCGGCCAGGTTGCGTTCGTCGACGTAGATTCTGATTGGTTCGCCATCCTTGCCGACAGCGGGATCGCGACTTTACCTCGCCAAGAGTCGGCGCTGACGGTACGGCGAAGCGTTGATCACTCTACCGCTGCGGGACGGAACTTGCGCACGATATCCAGGAAAGCGCCGAGGATCGGCGATTCGTCGTTGCGGCGGTAAAGGCAGACCAGATCAATGGTGGGTGGGGGATCGGCCTTTACCGGCCGATAGACGACGCCTGGCAACTTGAGGCTGCGCGCGGCGTCGGGCGTCACGCAGAGGCCGAAGCCGCTGGCCACCAGGGCAATCGCCGTCACTACGTCGGTCACCTCCTGCACCACGCGCGGCCGCGCGCCCTCGTTGCGGAACAGCGCCATGACGTCGTCGGCGAAGCCGGGCCGGGTGTTGCTGGGATACAGGATCAGCGGTTCGTCGATGATTTCGTTGATGCGGATCGCCTTGTGCCGGGCCAGAGGATGCTTGCTGTGCAGGGCGATCACCAGCGGTTCGAAAAACACCGTCTCGACCATGATGTCCGGCTCCGCCGTGACATGGCGGTTGAAGCCGATGGTCAGGCGCTGTTCGCGCAAGGCCTGGATCTGTTCGGCCTTGGTCTGTTCGTGCAGGGCAATCTGCACCTCCGGGTAGCGGCCGCGGAACTGGAGCAACAGGCGCGGAATGTGGTTGAGGATCGCCGAGCCGAAAATGCCCACGTCGAGGCGGCCGATTTCTCCCAGGCCGGCCTTGCCGGCCCGTTCCTTCGCCACGCTTACCAGACCAAGAATGCGCTTGGCATCATCCAGCAGCGCCACGCCGGCTGGTGTCAGTTCCACGCCGCGGGTGTTGCGCGTGAACAGCCGGGCGCCGAGCTCGTCCTCCAGTTGCTGGATCTGGCGTGTCAAGGGCGGCTGGGAGATATGCAGGCGCGCCGCCGCCCGACCGAAGTTCAACTCTTCGGCGAGGGTGTTGAAGTATTTCAGGTGACGAATTTCCATGGTCATAACGCGGATTGTGGCAAACGATACCAATATAGTATCAATTGATGCGAATTCGGAATTAGACAGTATTACTGCCGGGGCTTAATCTGCCAACCCATGACGCGCGCCTCGCCAGGAAGTGGATGCGCACGGGACCACGGAAACGCGAGGCCATGGCTTATTTCACTGTCGTCATCGAAGGTACCGGGGAGACTTATCGCAGCCCCGAACAGCGGACCGTGCTGGAGGGCATGGCGGCCCTCGGACGCAAGGAAATTCCCGTCGGCTGCCGTGGGGGCGGCTGTGGCGTGTGCAAGATAGAAGTGCTTGCCGGCAGTTACCGCAAGCGGGTGATGAGCCGCGCGCATGTCAGCGAGGACGACGAAGCGGCGCATCGAGTGCTGGCCTGCCGGGTGTGGCCCACCAGCGATCTGCGGCTCAAGGTGCTGGGCAAGATGGGCAAGAAAGTCGGCGCCGGTGACACGGCGCCTGCAAGCGATGGCTGTTAAATAGACCAAGGAGGAGAGTGACATGGCATTGACCGGAGTATTGCGTCCTGGCCACGTGCAGATGCGCGTGCTGGACCTGGAGGAAAGCATCAAGTTCTACGGCGACGTGGTCGGGCTGGTGGAGACCGGACGCGACACGCAGGGCCGCGTCTACTTCAAGACCTGGGATGAGCGCGACCACAACAGCTTCATCATCCGTCAGGCCGAGACGGCGGGGCTGGATTTCTACGCCTTCAAGGTCGACAGCAAGGCCTCGCTCGACAAGTTCGACGCCGATTTGCGCGCCTACGGCCTCAAGACCGAGCGCATTGCGGCGGGCGAACTGCTGGAGACCGGCGAGCGCGTGCGCTTCCAGATTCCCACTGGCCACCTGATCGAGCTTTACGCCGAGAAGACCGACGTCGGCAACGGCCTGTCCTACCTGAATCCCGAAGCCTGGACGGCCCAGGCGGAAAGGGGCATTGCGCCGATCCGCATGGACCACATCCTGCTCTATGGTCCCGACATCGAGGCCGCGCAAAAGATCTTCGAGGAGGTGCTGGGCTTCTACCTGGTCGAGCATGTGGAACTGGAGGAAAACAAGAGCGATCTGGCCATCTGGTTGTCCTGTTCGACCAAGGCTCATGATCTCGCCTTCGTGCGCCACCCGGAGCCGGGCAAGCTGCACCACGTCGCCTTCCAGCTGGAAAGCTGGGAGAAGGTGCTGCGCGCCGCCGACATCATGGCCATGAACAAGGTCAACATCGATATCGGCCCGACCCGCCACGGCATCACCCGCGGCACCACCATCTACGCCTTCGATCCGTCCGGCAACCGCATCGAGACCTTCTGCGGCGGCTACGCCTCGTATCCCGACTGGCAGCCGATCAAGTGGACCATGGACGAAGTCGGGCGCGGCATCTTCTATCACGACCGCAAACTCAATGACACCTTCCTGACGGTGGTGACCTGAACCATGGAAATCGTGTCTGTCATTCCCGGCATCGCCTGGGAAGCGGCGAACACCGCGGTGCAGGCGGCGGTGCGTCACGCCGTCGCGCACGGCTGGAAAATCAATGCCGCGGTGGTGGATCGCGGCGGCAGCTTGATGGCCTTCCTGCGCATGCCGGGGGCCTTCATCCATTCCATCGACATTGCCATCGACAAGGCCTACACGGCGGCCAGTTTCGGCTTCCCGACCAAGGCCTGGATGGGCGCCATCGGCCACGACGACGGCATGAAGCTGGGCTTCGCCAGCCAGCCGCGGCTGATCGTCTTCGGCGGCGGCCTGCCGCTGCGCCTGGGTGAAGACTGGATCGGCGGCATCGGTGTGTCCGGCGCTGCCGAGACCGAGGACGAGGAATGCGCCAGGGCGGGTCTGGCCGCCATCGGCCTGACAATGTGAATTTTCCGCAACTGGAGCAGTCATGAAACAGATTCGCAACTTCATCAACGGTGAGTTTGTCGGGGCCGGCAGGCCCTTCGACAAGCGTTCGCCGCTGAGTAACCGGGTCATCGCCCAGGTTGCCGAGGCGACCCGTGACGAGGTCGATGCCGCGGTCCAGGCGGCGCGTGCCGCGCTCGCCGGTCCGTGGGGCAGGATCACCGTCGCCGAGCGCGTCGACCTGCTGTATGCCGTCGCCAATGAGATCACGCGCCGCTTCGACGACTTCCTCGAAGCCGAATGCGCCGATACCGGCAAGCCGCGTTCGCTGGCGTCGCACATCGACATCCCGCGCGGCGCGTCCAACTTCAAGATCTTCGCCGACGTGGTGAAGAATGTCCCCAGCGAATTCTTTGAAATGGCCACCCCTGACGGCAAGGGCGCCATCAACTACGGATACCGCACGCCCATCGGCGTGGTCGGCGTGATCTGTCCGTGGAACCTGCCGCTGCTGTTGATGACGTGGAAGGTCGGACCGGCGCTGGCCTGCGGCAATACCGTGGTGGTCAAGCCCTCCGAGGAAACCCCGCAGACCGCGACCCTGCTCGGCGAAGTAATGAACACGGTCGGCGTGCCCAGGGGCGTCTACAACGTGGTGCATGGCTTCGGCCCCAACTCGGCCGGGGAGTTCGTCACCCGCCATCCGCAGATCGATGCCATAACTTTCACCGGCGAGACGCGCACCGGCGAGGCCATCATGAAGGCTGCGGCCACCGGAGCGCGCCCGGTCAGCCTGGAAATGGGCGGCAAGAATGCCGCCATCGTATTTGCCGACTGCGATTTCGACGCCGCCATCGAAGGCACCCTGCGCTCCGTGTTTGCCAACTGCGGCCAGGTCTGCCTCGGCACCGAGCGCGTGTATGTCGAGCGGCCGATCTTCGACAAGTTCGTCGCCGCCATGAAGCAGGGCGCCGAAGGCCTCAAGCTCGGTCCGCCCGAAGACAAGACCACCGGCATGGGGCCGTTGATCAGCAAGGAACACCAGAACAAGGTGCTCTCCTACTACCAGGTCGCCAGGGACGAAGGCGCCACGATCGTCACCGGCGGTGGCGTGCCCGCCATGCCGGGCGAATTGACGGACGGCTGCTGGGTGCAGCCGACGATCTGGATCGGACTGCCCGAAAGCGCTCGCGTCATCAAGGAAGAAATCTTCGGCCCCTGCTGCCACATCGCTGCCTTCGACAGCGAAGAGGACGTACTGGCCAAAGCCAACGCCAACGACTACGGCCTCGCCACGGCGATCTGGACCCAGAACCTCTCCCGCGCCCATCGCGTGGCGCAGCGGATGAAGGTCGGCCTGGCCTGGGTCAATAGCTGGTTCCTGCGCGACCTGCGCACGCCCTTCGGCGGCGCCAAGCAATCGGGCATCGGTCGCGAAGGCGGCGTGCATTCGCTGGAGTTCTACACCGAGCTCAAGAACGTTTGCATCAAACTGTAAGGAAAACACATGGACCAGGCACTGGTTACCCAGCTCGGCGACGAGCTTTACGAGGCGCTTGCCCAGCGCAAGACCGTGACGCCGCTGAGCTCGCGCCACGCCGACATCACCATCGAAGATGGCTACCACATCCAGCAACGCCTGATCGCGCGCCGCCTGGAAGCCGGCGAGAAGGTGGTCGGCAAGAAGATCGGCGTCACCAGCCAGGCGGTGATGAACATGCTCGGCGTCGGTCAGCCGGACTTCGGCTGGCTGCTCGACGGCATGGTCTACAACGAGGGCGAGTCGATCCCGATGGACGGGCTGATCCAGCCCAAGGCCGAGGGCGAAATCGCCTTCGTGCTGAAGCGCGATCTGCTCGGCCCCGGCATCTCCAATGCCGATGTACTGGCAGCCACCGCGGGCGTGATGGCCTGCTTCGAAATTGTCGATTCGCGCATCGAGAACTGGAAGATCAAGATTCAGGACACCGTGGCCGACAACGCCTCCTGTGGCGTCTTCGTGCTCGGCGACCGCCTGGTCGATCCGCGCGACGTCGACCTGTCCACCTGCGGCATGATCCTCGAAAAGAACGGCGAAATCGTCGGCACCGGCGCCGGCGCCGCGACCATGGGCTCACCGGTCAATGCCGTCGCCTGGCTGGCCAACACCCTGGGTCGCCTCGGCATTCCACTCAAGGCCGGCGAGGTGATTCTTTCCGGTGCGCTGGCGGCCATGGTTCCCGTGGTCAAGGGCGACAACCTGCGCGTCACCATCGGCGGCATCGGCGGCTGCTCGGTGCGCTTTGTCTGATGTCGAAAGGATAGTGATGAGTAACAAGATCAAATGCGCGCTGATCGGTCCCGGCAACATAGGCACCGACCTGGTCTACAAACTCAAGCGCAGCCCGGTGCTCGATCCGGTGTGGATGGTCGGCGTCGACCCGACGTCCGAAGGCTTGCGGCGCGCCCGCGAGATGGGCATCAAGACCACCGACCGCGGCGTCGACGGCCTGCTGCCTTTCGTTGCCGCCGATGGCGTACAGATCGCCTTCGACGCCACCTCGGCCTACGTCCATGCCGAGAACTCGCGCAAGCTGACCGAACTCGGCGTCATGGTGATCGACCTCACGCCGGCCGCCATCGGCCCGTTCTGCGTGCCGCCGGTCAATCTGCTGGAGCACCTCGGCAAGCGCGAAATGAACGTGAACATGGTGACCTGCGGCGGTCAGGCCACGATCCCGATCATCGCCGCCATCTCCCGCGTGCAGCCGGTCGGGTACGGCGAAATCGTCGCCACGATTTCGTCGCGTTCCGCCGGTCCCGGCACACGCAAGAACATCGACGAATTCACCCGCACCACTGCGGCGGCGATCGAGCGGGTCGGCGGCGCCAGGCAGGGTAAGGCCATCATCATCATCAACCCGGCCGAGCCGCCACTGATCATGCGCGACACCGTGCATTGCCTGACCGAGAGCGAACCCGACCAGGCCGCGATCACCGCGTCGATCGACGCCATGATCGAGCAAGTGCGCAAGTACGTGCCCGGCTACACGCGGGTCAATGGCCCGGTGTTCGACGGCCATCGTGTCTCCGTCTTCATGGAAGTCGAGGGGCTGGGCGACTTCCTGCCCAAGTACTCCGGCAACCTCGACATCATGACCGCCGCCGCCGCGCGCACCGCCGAGATGTTCGCCGAAGAAATTCTTTCCGGCCGGATGGTCCTCAAGCCGGTGCCTGCCGTGGCCATGGCCGCCTGAGCCGGGAGCGAATAATGACTGTCAAAGCCAAGAAAATCCTCGTGCACGACATGACCCTGCGCGATGGCATGCACCCCAAGCGCCACCTGCTGACGCTGGAGCAGATGAAGGCCGTCGCCACCGGCCTCGATGCCGCCGGCGTACCGCTGATCGAAGTCACCCACGGCGACGGTCTCGGTGGCTCCTCGGTGAACTACGGTTTCCCCGCGCATAGCGACGAGGAATACCTCTCCGCCGTGATCCCGCTGATGCGGCGGGCCAGGGTATCGGCGCTGCTGCTGCCCGGCATCGGCACCGTCGATCACCTGAAAATGGCGAAGGACCTCGGCGTGCATACCATTCGCGTCGCCACCCATTGCACCGAGGCGGATGTCGCCGAGCAGCACATCACGCTGGCGCGCAAGATGGAGATGGATACCGTCGGCTTCCTGATGATGGCGCATATGGCCTCGCCCGAGCGGCTGGTCAGGGAAGCCAGGCTGATGGAAGCGTATGGCGCGAACTGCATCTACGTCACCGATTCGGCCGGCTACATGCTGCCCGACGAGGTCATGGAGAAAGTCGGCGCTGTGCGTACGGCGTTGCAGCCGGAAACCGAACTCGGTTTCCACGGCCATCACAACCTGGCCATGGGCGTTGCCAATTCACTGGCCGCCGTCGAATGCGGCGCCAATCGGATCGACGCGGCGGCGGCCGGCCTCGGCGCGGGCGCCGGCAACACGCCGCTGGAAGTTTTCATCGCGGTCTGCATCCGCATGGGCATCGAAACCGGCGTCGACCTGTTCAAGATCCAGGACGTCGCCGAAGACATCGTGGTGCCGCTGATGGACCATCCGATCCGAATCGACCGCGACGCCCTGACGCTGGGTTATGCCGGCGTCTATTCCTCCTTTCTGCTGTTCGCCAAGCGTGCCGGGAAGAAATACGGCGTCCCGGCGCGCGAGATCCTGATCGAACTCGGCCGCCGCGGCATGGTCGGCGGCCAGGAGGACATGATCGAGGATGCGGCGATGACCATGGCCAGACAGCGCGGCTTGCTCATGGCCGCTTGAAGAACCAACAGGAACCCGCTGATGAAACTCGACCAGGCAACTATCGCGCAGCTCGCCGAGCACCTCGAAAACTGTGAACTCAAGGCGCGGGACACGCCGAAAATCACCGACGAACATTCCGCCATGGACTGGGACGACGCCTATGCCATCCAGGACGAAATCAGGCGGCGCAAGATCGCGCGCGGCAGCCGCGTCGCCGGTCTCAAGGCGGGTCTGACCTCGTTCGCCAAGATGAAGCAGATGGGCGTCGGCACGCCGGTGTTCGGTTTTCTCCCCGACTACGGCGCGGTGCCGGAGGGTGGCACCATCACGGTCGATGAGTTGATTCATCCCAGGATCGAACCCGAGATCGTCTTTGTCATGAAGCACGCGCTGAAGGGGCCGGGTTGTCATATCGGCGCGGTGTTGGCGGCGACCGATTTCGTCATGCCCGGTCTCGAAGTGATCGACTCGCGCTACCGCGATTTCAAGTTCGACCTGAAGAGCGTGATCGCCGACAACACTTCGTCCGCCCGTTTCGTTGTCGGTGCCCGCATCAAGCCGGCCGCTACCCTGGATTTGCGCACCCTGGGCGTGGTGCTGGAGAAGAACGGCGCCATCGTGGCACTCGGCGCCGGCGCCGCGGTGCTCGGCCATCCGGCCACGGCAGTCGCCATGTTGGCCAACCATCTCGGCGCTCGCGGCGAGGAAATCCCCGCCGGCGCGATGATTTTTTCCGGTGGCATTACCGAGGCGGTCGCGGCCGGCCGCGGCGACAACATCACGCTGCGGATCCACGAACTGGGCTCTGTCGCTTGCAAATTCGTTTAAGGAGTAAGACCATGCCCTTTGCCCAAATCTACCTGCTCGAAGGCCGCACCGACGCACAGAAGAAGGCTGTCATCGAGAAGGTAACGGCCGCACTGCAAGACGCGGTCGGCGCCCCGGCGGAGAATATCCGCGTCTGGATTCACGACGTACCGAAGACCAATTGGGGTATCGCCGGCGTCACTGCCGCCGAACTGAACCGCTGATCCGGTTTGTCATCGCCATAAGCTTCTCCGGCGCGGGAATCACAGGCCCGGCGGCAGGGCGCCGAGCGCCATGATGTGGCGGTGCAGGTCGCGGAAGCGCGAGCTTTCATCACCGCTCACCAGCGGATCGGCATTACTCAGGAAGGCGGCGTCGATTGCGTCCCAGTCGGTTTCGTGGAGGACTTCCTCGGCCAGCGGAAATGCCAGCGTGTTCTCGGTCTCGATATGGCGATCGAGATATTTCGCGTAAGAGGCGGCGACCCTCGCCAGGTTCGTCGCGGCGTCGGCCAGTCCGGCACGGAAATCCGCCAGGGCGGCGAGAAAGACGGCGATGCTGGCGCTTTCGCTGACGTGTTCGGCCAGCAGATGATCGAGAATGGCGCCGCAGCGCTGAGGTGCGCGGGCGCGCATGCGGCGGAACAGGACGTCTTCTTCTTTCGGATGGTGAATCCGGTTCGGAAACTCTGCGATATAGGCAGCGATGTTTTGCAGCAGATCGATGTCGGCGCGACCATCGCGGCGCAGGATTTCCGCCTCGATGGCGACAATCCGGGCCACCGCGCGCAGCGCCAGATGTTCCGCGGCCAGAACCCGCAGCGAAGGCCTCATTTCTCCTCCTTGAGCGCCTGATTTCGCAGGCGCCGTTGCACCGGGAAAAAGTGGAGATCGAAGCGGCTCGCCAGCAGCCCCCAGACCCCGCGCGGCAGCCAGAGCATAAAGGCCACCGCGACGGTGCCGAGCACGATCAGATACCCGCTGCCATAGTCGCTGAGAAATTCGCGCAGCAGGAAGAAGATCAGGGTGCCGACGATCGGCCCTTCGATGGTGCCGATGCCGCCGATGATCACGACGAAAAACATGGTGGCTGTCCAGTCCATCGAAAATGCCGCTTCCGGCGCGATGCGCAGCTTGGTGATGAATATCAGCGCCCCCGCCATGCCGCAACCGGCTGCCGATGCCAGGTAGGCGAACCATTTGACGCGCGCCACCGAAATGCCCAGGCTTTCCGCCGCCGGCTCGCTGTCGCGTACGGCAGTCAGCGCCAGGCCGTAGCGCGAGCGCAGCAGGAAATACACCGCCAGCGTGGCGCCGGCGCCGAGCGTCAGCGCCAGCCACAGCGTGGTCGATTCCCGCCACCAGGCCGGAATGCCGCTCACCGTGCGCGTGATCGACGTTCCCGAGCCGCCGCCGACGCTTGCGGTATTGGCCACCAGCAGGCGCAACACTTCCGCCACCACCCAGGTGCCGACCGCGAAATACGCGCCGCGCAGGCGGAACAGCACCGCCGCCGCGGGGATCGCGACGAGGGCGGCGACCACGCCGGCCAGCGGTACGATGAAGAAGGGATTCAGCCCCGCCTGCAAGCCCAGCACCACCAGGCAATAGCCGCCGAGTCCGACGAAGCCCTGTTGGCCGACCGACAGCAGTCCGCCGTAGCCGGCGAGCAAATTCCACATTTGCGCCAGGGCGAGGGTGTAGAGAAATTCCGTGAACAGGCGCTGACTGGAGCGCTCGGCCCACCAAGGGGCGGCAATGGCCGCCAGCAACAGCAGCGCGGCGAGCAGCAGGCCGACGCGACTGGCGCGGGTACCGCGTTCGACGATTGGCGTAGATGCGCTCATTGCCCGTCCTCGTTCAGCGCTCACGCGTGCGCGCGAACAGACCGTTGGGGCGAATCACCAGCACGGCCAGAAACGCCAGATGTCCGGCCAGAATGCCCCAGCCGGGATCGGCCTTGAGACCGATGGCCTGGGCCACGCCGAGGATGATGCCGCCCGCCAGCGTGCCCCACAGCGAACCGAGACCACCGATGATCACGGCTTCGAAGGCATACAGCAGGCGGGCTGGGCCGTCGGTGGGAGCGATGTTGGCGCGGATCGCCAGAAACACCCCGGCAATCGCCACGATGGCCATCGCAATCGCCATTGCCAGGGCGTAGATGTGCCGGTTGTCGATGCCCATCAGTTGCGCCGCTTCGCTGTCATCGGAGGCGGCACGAAACGCGCGTCCCAGCGGCGTCGCCGCAAACAGCCATTGCAGCCCGGCCAGCACCGCCACCGCCACCGCCATGACGATCAGCGGCAGGACGCCGACGGCCACGTCGCCGCCGAGTGCCACGCTGGCGGTTCCCAGCGCGCCGATGTCGAGGCTGCGCGTGTCGGCGGAAAACATGACCAGCAGCAGGTTCTGGATAATGATGCCGAAGCCGAAAGTCACCAGCAGTGGCGGCAGGATGTCCTGGCCCAGGGTGCGATTCAGGATCAGCCTTTGCAACAGATAGCCGAAGCCGCCCATCAGCGGCACGATCAGCAGCAGCACCACGAACGGATTCAGCCCCAGCGGCTCGACCACGGCAATCGCCACGAATGCCGCCAGGATGGCAAAGTCGCCATGGGCAATGTTGATCATGCGCATGACGCCAAAGGACAAGGCCAGCCCGGTGGCGAACAGCGAATACAGGCCGCCGAGCAGAAGACCTTGCAACAGCGTGTTGAGCCATTCCGCCACGGCTTTGCCCCGTCAGATGCCGAAATAGGCGAGCGAAATCTGCTCGCGGCTCAGGTCGCCGGGCCGGCCTTCGAGCGACACGCGACCTTCCTGAAAACAGTACAGACGGTCGGCGACTTTCATTGCCTGACCGACATCCTGCTCCACCACCAGCACCGAGCTGCCCGCGGCCTTGATGCCGGGCAGCGCGGCGTAGATGTCCTTGATCACCACCGGCGCCAGGCCGAGAGAAAGCTCGTCGCACAACAGCAGGCGCGGATTCGACATCAGCGCGCGGCCGATGGCGACCATCTGCTGCTGCCCGCCCGAGAGCAGGGTGGCTGCGCTCTTGCGCCGTTCGCCAAGAATCGGGAACAGCGCGTAGAGGCGTTCGAGGCTCCAGGGTCCGGGGCGCCCGGAGTAGGCGCCGATCAGCAGATTTTCCTCGACGCTCAAGCTGGGAAACAGACGCCGGCCTTCGGGCACCATGGCCACGCCGCGGCCGACGATCCGATGCGCCGGCAAGCCGCCGAGTGGCAGGCCGTCGAGATGAATGCTGTCTCGCGCCGCCGCTTGCAGGCCGCTCAGGGTGCGCAGGAACGAGGATTTGCCGGCGCCGTTGGAACCGATGATGGCGACGGTCTCGCCTTCTTCGACCCTGAGATCGATCCCGTACAGCGCCTGAAAATCGCCGTAGAACGCTGTGACACCCTGGCATACGAGCAGGCTCATGCGACCTCGATACCCAGATAGATTTCCCGCACCGCGGGACTTGCCATCACCTCGGCCGGTACGCCCTGCACCAGCAGACTGCCGAAATTGATGACCAGCAGACGATCCACCACCGCCAGCAAGGCATGGACGATATGCTCGATCCAGATGATCGAGGTGCCGTCGGCACGAATCTCCTGAATCGATCCGATCAGTTCCGCCACCTCGTGTTCGGTCAAGCCGCCGGCAATCTCGTCGAGCAGGAGCAGATCGGGTTCCGTTGCCAGCGCCCGTGCCAGTTCGAGGCGCTTGCGATCCAGCAGCGGTAGCGACCCCGCCAGCCGATTGGCCTTGGCCAGCAGTCCTGTGCGCTCCAGGGCGGCAATCGCTCGCGGCGTGCCTTCGCGCTCGGAATGTCCGGCGCCAAAAGTCGCACCGACCAGCACGTTCTCGAACACCGTCATGCCGCCGAAAGGGTGCGGCACCTGGTAGGAGCGACCGATGCCCATGTGGCAGCGCACTGTGGCAGGCACCTGCGTCACGTCGCAGCCGTTGAACATCACCTGGCCCGCATCCGGTCGCACGTTGCCGGTGATCAGATTGAACAGCGTGGTCTTGCCCGCGCCGTTGGGACCGATGATCCCCAGCGCCTCGCCCCGGTCGAGCGAAAACGAGAGATCGTCGGTCACCCGCAGGGCTCCGTAGGATTTGGATACTTGCTTGAGTTCCAGCAGTTTCATGACAAGGCGCGGCGGCGCCCGCGCCAGCGCGAGCGGTGCCTTCGCATTCCTTTGGCGAGGCCTTAGCCGAGCGGATCGAACTTGGCCTTGACCGGCACCATCGGCGCCTGGCTGTTCTCCACCACCACCAGTTCGAAGCCCTTGCCGGCCTTCTTCCACTGACCGCCGACCAGCGGGGTCTTGGCGATGTTGGGCACCGGCCCCTTCCTGAAGTTGATCGGACCGACGATGGTGTTGAGGTTGGTGTCGCGGATCGCGTTGCGGATCGATTCCGGCTTCAGATCGGCGGCGCGCTTCAAGGCATCCAGCGCGACCTCGAACAGCGAGTGTTTGAACGCCAATGGCATCGCCCAGGGACGGCTGGTGGCCCTGGTGTAGGCGGCGGCCAGAGCGGCCGACGACATGTCGTTGAGGCTGGAGCTGAAGGGATGCGCCGGCGACCACCAGACTTCCACCGACAGGCCTTCCGCGCGCGAGCCGAAGGACTGGATCGCGGCGGGGAATTCGGTGGCCTTGGCAGCGGTGACGATCTTCGGCTTGAATCCCTGCTGACCGGCCTGCGTCCAGAAGTTGGCGAAGTCCGGCGGCGGCAGCACGCCGGTGACGATTTCGACGTTGTTCTTCTTGAACTCGGCGATATAGGCCGAGAAGTCGTCGGCCGGCGACTGGAAGCGGCCCTTGTCGACCAGCTTGAAGCCTTTTTGCGCCAGCACGGGCGGGAAACCGAGCTTGGCATCACCCCAGGCGTTGCCGTCGGAATCGTTGGGGAACAGCGAGCCGACGGTCTTGCTGGTGGGGAACTGGCTCCACAGATTGGTGAACACGCCGATCACGTCTTCCAGACCCCAGAAGAAATGGTAGGTCCACTCGAAACCCTTCTTCGGGTCGCCGCCGCGACCGAAGAAGTGCGGCTGCCAAGGCGTGTCGTTGGTGATGCAGGGCACGCCGTTGAGTTCGCACTGATCGGCCACCGGATTGGTGGTAGCGGGCGTCGAACCGGCGACGACGATGTTAACCTTGTCCTTGAGGATCAGCTCCGAAGCCGCCTCGGCGGCGCGGTTGGAATTCGACTGCGAATCCTTCACCACGATCTCCACGGCATAACTCTTGCCGCCGACCTTGATGCCGCCAGCCAGCGTCTTTTTCATCTCGGTCAGGGTGAACGCATCCGGCTCGCCGAATACCGCCAGCGGCCCGGTCTGCGGGCTGACATAGCCGATCTTGATGGTGTTGTTGGCGGCATGCACCCAGGGCATCGGCAGCAGGGCGCCGGCGGCGAGGCCGCCGAGGGTCTTGATGGCGGTACGGCGACCGGCGTTGATTTCGAACAGTTGACTCATGTCTCCTCCTGTTTTTTGGGGTGCCCGCCCCTGAAGAGAGCGGGGGTGCTGCTGGGGACAACAGATTATGAAATCGACACCATACCGTCCAATACCATTTGAGCACGATGGCGATACCTTCTCCGTATCGAAATTTGAGTGGGATTCAGCGACCTCGCCGCAACTGAAAGTCGGCGCTGGTGATACGGCTCGCGGCAACAAGTTGGCGCGAGCCCCGAAAAAATTTACAGCTTCCCCCTTGGCACGTACCATGCGCCTGAATTCCCTTTTCATAGAGGTAGCCATGGCGTCGCGTCAAGTTGGGTTTCGGCAGTGCCAGGCGGCACCGTGAGCGTTCCGTCGCCAATCTGCTGGAGCGAGGGCGGCGTGCAGCAGACTGCCCGCTGGCATTCGGAGAGTGGTGCACCGCCTCCCAAGTGCGTGGTCATCGCCGACGACCGCATCAAGGCTGACGAAGCCTACCGGTTGGCGTGCGAGGGTACGGCGCTGCTGTGGCGGGGTGATTTCCAGAATGCGCGCCAGTTGTTGCAGGCGCTGGCGCGACGCATCGACCGCAAGCCGCGCCGGGTCGCGACCTCCTCGACGACTCCGGCCGAGGCTTTCCATCTGTATCGCCAGGCGCAGTCGCAGCGCGCACGTACGCTCGGCATGTTGCTGCTGCCTTTTGCCGACGACTACCTGATTCCGTTGCGTCGCGCGCCCGATGTGCGCCAGGCTTGTGCCGAGGCCTATGGCCCGGCCGACGGTCCCTTCGTCGCGTCGCTGCGCGAACTGCTGGGTCTGATCGGTGCCCACGAGTGGCGCAAGAAGGGGGTCGCGATTCCGGCACTGGGCGGGCCGATTCATCCGCATTACGGCGTGTTCGCCCCGGTTCGTGGCGAGTACGTCGATCTGGTGGCCGTTGCGCCGCTGCCTGCGGTATACACGCTGGCCTTCGACATTGGCACCGGCACCGGCGTGCTGGCGGCAGTACTGGCGCAGCGAGGGGTGTCGCGTATCGTCGCCACCGATCAGGATCCGCGTGCGCTCGCCTGTGCCGCCGAAAACATTGGCCGGCTCGGTTTGTCCGCGCGGGTCGAGGTGGTGGCAGCCGACCTGTTTCCGGCGGGCCGCGCCCCGTTGATCGTGTGCAACCCACCCTGGGTCCCGGCGCGCGCCAGTTCACCGCTCGAACGCGCGGTGTACGACCCCGACAGTCGCATGTTGATGGGATTCATCCGCGGGCTCGCCGCACATCTGGAACCGGGGGGCGAGGGTTGGCTGGTGCTGTCGGATCTCGCCGAGCACTTGGGTTTGCGTTCGCGCGCCGACCTGCTGACGGCGTTTGCCGCGTCAGGCCTCAAGCTGGTGGGGCGGGTGGATGCGAAGCCGGTTCATCCTCGGGCGGCGGATCGCACCGACCCGCTGCATGCCGCGCGCGCCGCGGAACTGACTTCGCTGTGGCGCCTGACGACGCGGTGATGATCGGCGTATTGGCAAATGCTCTAAGGTTTCTGCGCAAACAGCCGTAACAGAGCTACTGATTCCGCCGGAGCGCCGCGACATGAAATTCAGAGTGAATTACAAGGGAATCCAGAAGTACATCGGGCAACTGGAACTGGCAAACGCCTACTTGACGCAGCACTGGGGCTCGGTATCGAGAGCCTATGAACTTGGAGTCAAGCTGGAACTGGTGCTATAGGACGCATATCCTGCGACTGTCCGCGGCCTGGCAGCCCGCGACATGCGGAGCGATAGCGTGCTGTCCGTAGATTGGGCGAGCGTTGCAAGGCCAATCGCGCATATATTGATCGGCCTTGCGCTGGGCAACTGGGCGCTGGGCGCCTTGGCCTTCGAATCGGTTCGCGCGCAGGAAATCAGGGAATGCCGGAATGGCGAACTGGCCACCTGGGGCGACGGGCAGGACAGACCCGCCATCGGTTCGACGCTGAGCTTTACCTACAACCCTGCTGATGCCCCCGGATGGTTTCCCGAAACGTTGGTAGCCGGAATGGTGGCGAAGGCCGCCGCCGCCTGGTCGCAATGCGGTGTCGGCAGCCATGTGCTCGCCTGGGCGGGCACCGCCAAGCAGGCACCGGGTGTGATCGTCGTCGATTGGAGCGAACAGGGCAGCGGCGGCAATTTTGGGCTGGCCAATCTCGGCCGGCGCACGCTGTCGCTGGGTCCCAAGGCATTCGAACTGCTGCGGACCAGAAACCCGGCGCATGATGCCCGCGAGACGTTGCAGATGGTGATCTCGCACGAAATGGGGCACATGTTCGGCCTGATGGCGCATTCGCGGCGCTGTGTCGATGTGCTGTCCTACTATCACAACGGCAAGGGCGAGAAGTGCTACAGCCGCGATCCCATGCAAATGCGCAACTTCGCCGAATATCGCCACGTGTTGCCCACGGCCTGCGATATCGCACGCTGTCGCCAGGCCAATGGCAAGCCACCGTTGCCCCGATAGCTGCGGAGAGGGCACCAAAAGCAAACCCCGCTGAAGCGGGGTTTGCTTTTGGTGCCGGCCATTGCTGACCGGCTTGGCACTGTCCTACTTCTTCTTCGGCGCCACCTTCTTGGCGGGAGCGCTGCGACCGCTTTGCATGAAGTTGTCGAAGCCGGCTTCGGCAAAGCGGAACCAGAGATGCTGCTCGTCGCGGAAGGCCGCATAGTCTGTGTAAACCTTCTTCCAGGCCGGGTTCTTGGCCGAGAGGTCGGAGTACAGCGCCATCGCGGCGTCATAGGCGGCCTTGAGGATGGGCTTGTTGAACACATGCAGCTTGGCGCCGGCGGACACCAGGCGCTTGAGGGCGGCCGGGTTCTTGGCATCGTACTTGGCCTGCATGTCGACGTGGGCTTGGGATGCAGCGGCGGCAAGGATTGCCTTGTAGTCGCCCGGCAGCGCGTCGTAGGCCTTCTGGTTGACGTATAGGGAAAGTTGCGGGCCGCCTTCCCACCAGCCGGGGTAGTAGTAGTGCTTGGCAACCTTGACGAAACCCAGCTTCTCGTCGTCATAGGGACCGACCCACTCGGTGGCGTCGATGGTGCCTTTTTCCAGCGCCTGGTAGATTTCGCCGCCGGGGATGTTCTGCGGCACGCCGCCGATGGCCGACAGCACCTTGCCGCCGAAGCCGCCGATGCGCATCTTGAGGCCCTTGATGTCGGCCACGCTCTTGATTTCCTTGCGGTACCAGCCGCCCATCTGGGCGCCGGTGTTGCCCATCGGGAAGTTGACGATGTTGTAGTTCTTGTAGAACTCGCGCAGCAGCTTCATGCCGTTGCCTTCGTACATCCAGGCCGTCATCTGGCGGCTGTTGAGGCCGAAGGGAATCGCGCAGTCAATGGCGAAGGTGTCGTCCTTGCCGAAGAAGTAGTAAGGAGCGGTGTGGGCGCACTCGACCGTGCCCTGCTGCACGCCATCCACCACGCCAAAGGGAGGCATCAATTCGCCGCCGGCATGCACCGAGATGGTGAACTTGCCACCGGTTGCTTCGCTGACCGTCTTGGAGAAGACGTCGGCAGCACCGAAGATCGTGTCGAGCGCCTTGGGGAAGCTCGACGCCAGGCGCCAGCGGATAGTGGGGGCGCCTTGCGCATGGACCGCCGGTGCGACACCGGCAGCCAGGATGCCGGCGATACCGGCGTTTTGCAGAAACTTGCGACGTTCCATATATCTTCTCCTTATGTTTTCAATTATGGCAACGAGGCCGTAATGGCCCGTCGCCGGATACTACAACATTACACTTTCTCGACTACTTGCCCTTGTCAATGGACTGCTGCAAGGCCTTGGCGGGATCGTCTTCCTCTTCCTCTTCCCCTGCTTCTGCCTCCTTCCCCGAATCTTTCTCCTCGCCTTCTGCCGCTGCCTTGTCGGCCTGGTCCTTGTCCTGTTCGTCGGCGGTTGCCTCCAGGTCTGCTGTCGGCGGCGCTTCGAGCTGGATGGAGTTGGGATCGACCTTGGCTGCGGCATCCATACTGCCGGTGACCAGGTTGGGGAATGCGATCAGCAGGCCCACCATGAGAACCTGGATGATGACGAAGGGCACCGCACCCCAATAGATTTGTGTCGTGGTGATCGGCGCGATCTTCTTCTGGGTCAGCCGGTCAATGTACTCATTGTGCGGCGCTACGCTGCGCAGGTAGAACAGCGCGAAGCCGAAGGGCGGGTGCATGAAGGAGGTCTGCATGTTCACCGCCATCAGCACGCCGAACCAGACCAGATCAATGCCGAGTTTGTCGGCGACAGGCCCCAGCAGAGGAATGACGATGAAGGCCAGTTCGAAGAAGTCGAGGAAGAAAGCGAGGAAGAAGACCAGGACGTTCACTACGATCAGGAAGCCGATCTGGCCTCCGGGCAAGCCGGTCAGCAGGTGCTCGACCCAGATCGAGCCATCGACGGCCTGGAAGGTCAGGCTGAACACCGTGGCGCCGAGCAGGATGAAGACGACGAAGCAGGAAAGCTTCATGGTTGCGTCCATCGCCTGCTTCATCAGGCTGATGCTCAGGCGGCGGCGCGACATCGCCATGATCAGCGCCCCCGTGGCGCCCATGGCGCCGCCTTCGGTCGGCGTCGCGACGCCGAGGAAGATGGTACCGAGCACGAGGAAGATCAGCGCCAGCGGCGGAATCAGGACGAAGGTCACGCGTTCGGCCATGCGCGAGAGCAGTCCCATCTTGGTGACCTTGTTGATCACGGAGAGAGCGAAGGCGACGCCGACGCCGACGCACATCGAGACCACGATCAATTCGTCGGTGGGGGTTTCCGCCGGCCGCGTCTTGGCGTAGGCGATGGCCGCGCTGGTCGAAACCACGACCAGCGCCAGCACCGAACGCAGGCCAGCGCTGCCGTCGTCTTCGCGGATGGTGCGCGCTTCGAGCGGCAGGGCCGGGACATAGGCCGGCTTGACCATGCTGACGAGGAATACGAACCCGATGTAGAGGCCGGTCAGGATGAAGCCTGGAATGAAGGCGCCAGCATACAGGTCGCCGACACTGCGGCCGAGTTGGTCGGCGATCACTATCAGGACCAGGGAGGGCGGAATGATCTGCGCCAGCGTCCCGGAGGCGGCGATCACGCCCGAGGCGAGGCGGCGGTCGTAACCGTAGCGCAGCATGATCGGCAGCGAGATCAGGCCCATCGAGATCACCGAGGCTGCCACCACACCGGTGGTGGCGGCGAGCATGGCGCCGACGAAAATCACCGCATAGGCCAGGCCACCGCGGATCGGGCCGAAGAGTTGGCCGATGGTATCGAGCAGATCCTCGGCCATGCCTGATCGTTCGAGAATCAGGCCCATGAAGGTGAAGAAGGGAATCGCCAGCAGCGTGTCGTTCTGCATGATGCCGAAGATGCGCAGCGGCAATGCCTGCAGCAGCGAGTGCGGCAGCAGGCCCAACTCGACGCCGAGCCAGCCGAAGAACAGGCCGCAGGCGGCCAGCGAGAAGGCTACCGAGTAGCCCATCAGCAAAAAGATGATCAGGCCGCCGAACATTACCGGCGCCATGTTGTGCTGGAGGAATTCGATCATTTTGCGCCCCCGTTCTTGTTCTGGTCGGCCACCATGTCGATTGCATCTTCGACGCGATTGACCACTTCGGGAGCTACCTGGTGCTTCAGGATTTCCTCGGCCAGCTCTTCCTCGGCCGTCTTGCTCTGTACGGGTTGCGTCGGGTCGGCTGCGAGGCCCATCAGAAACGCAATGCGCTTGATCAGTTCCGACAGCCCCTGCAGGCCCAGCAGCACAAAGCCGGCTGGCACCAGAGCGTAGACCGGCCAGCGGATCAAGCCACCGGCGTTCTGCGACATCTCGCCGCTGTTGTAGGCCTGGATCACCAGCGGCCAGACCAGTTCGTTGACCTTGTATACGAAAGGGAGGAGGAAGCAGACGATGCCCAGGCATTCGACGATGATCTGGGTGCGCTTCGAAAAGTGGCCGACGATGACGTCGATCTTGACATGGCCCTGGCGCAGCATGGTGTAGGCGGAACCGAGGAGCACCACTGCGGCGAACAGATACCACTGAATTTCGAGGAAGGCGTTCGAACTCATGTCGAAGGCCTTGCGCACTATGGCGTTCACGGCCGAGATGATCACGGCGGCTAACACCAACCACATCAGGTTGCGGCCGATGCGTTCGTTGAGGCCGTCAATCAGTTGCGACAGTTTGAGCATGGCATTCATGCATGAATCTCCCGGATTGCGCAACTGTCGCATCGGGTGCGCAGTGCTGTTCTTGTCGTGGTGCTGGCGGGTAGTCGCGGCATATTAACCCCAGCGTTGAGCAATAGTTGAATCAAGAAACTCTCCTTCTTGAAGCGTTAGACCCGACAGGAGCCTTCAAATCGGTACGGCGGCGACAACATAAGCAACAAGCTGCCAGCGTTGGGTTAATGGTCAGACCAAGTGAAGCGGGATGTTAGTGAGCCAAAAACTCAATGTCAAGCTAAGTAGGGGTTTCTCCTTACACGATGCTCTCGTGCTTGATATATTGGTCAGACCAATGTTATAGTTTTTTCATGGAAACAAAAATGATAGCGCCACGGCTTGCGGACGTGGTCGCACGCGAGATCGAGCGACGGATGTTGGAAGGGGGTCTCAAGCCGGGTGATCGCCTGCCTTCCGAGCGTGAGTTGTCTGCGCAACTGGGTGTTTCGCGGGCCTCGTTGCGGGAAGCCATTCAAAAGCTGGTCGCGCGGGGGCTGCTTGAAAGCCGGCAAGGGGGCGGTACGTTCGTTACCGACCGGCTCGATACGAGCTTCGCCAATCCATGGGAGGAAATCCTTCGCGACCACCCGGCCGTTCACGAGGATATGCTCGAATTCCGCCATATGCTGGAGGGGAGGGCCGCCGAATGCGCGGCGCGGCGGGCTACCGTGGCCGACCGCGAGCGTGTGCGCCAGAGTTTGGCGCAGCTGGAAGAAGCCTTTTCCGGGGCTGATCTGGACGTCCAGGTGGATAGCGACCTGGCGTTCCATCAAGCCATTGCCGAAGCCTCGCATAACGTCATCGTCGGCCATTTGACCGCCAGCCTGCTGCGGCTGTTGCGTGACAATTTGCGTCGCAACCTGAGTGAACTGATGCAAGTTCCGGCCGCCAAGGAGCACCTGCTCGCTCAGCATCGGGCGGTGTGGCGCGCTATCGAGCAGGGCAACGCGGAGCAGGCGCGGGAAGTTGCCGCCGATCACATCGGTTTTGTTCGCCAGAACCTTGGCCGGATACTGCGCAGCGACGCCCGCCACAAGGCGTGATGCTTCCGTCGTGTTCTGCGACGGGCCGCGTCCCAGCCTTGGCGGCCGAAGTGTCGAGCGGGTTTGCATTGACTTACTGCCCATGGGTCTGCAGGCGTTGTTGCGCCTCGGTTCGGGTTTCGAAGATATTGGGGTCGGTCGCCCGCTTGCTGAAGGATTCGCCTAGTTTTGCACGCAGGAAGGTACTCGCCGTGTAACGCGTCACGTCGCTGTAATGACGGTCCATGAGGCCCTTGACCATTCCCGTGTAGTCGTCGATCAGTTCCGGCGCGATGCTGAAACGGTCGTAATTCACGATGGCCGCCACCTTGTGCCCGACCGTCGCCAGACGGCCTTCCACGGCACGCAGGACGCGGTCGATATCTTCCGGGGTGCGCACCGAAAGCCCCTCGAAATTGACAAAAAAGATGTTCTGCCCAGGGTCGTAGTTCAGGCGTTCCTCTATGGGCATTTCCAGCAACTGTGAGCGCAGGCCCATTGGCCCTGGGGCGAAGATGCGCGCATCCATCAGGGTCGGTTCGCGCTTGAGAATGGGGACGAACTCCATGTGTTGCAGGATGTCATGCTCGATATCCACGCCGGGAGCAATCTCGATCAGTTCCAGGCCATGCTTGCACAAACGGAAGACGCAACGTTCCGTGATGTAGAGCACGGTCTTGCCGCTGCTGGCTGCCACCGGACCGCTGAAGCTGCGCTGCTCCACCTCCTGCACGAACTTGCTGGCCTTGCCATCGGAAAGAATCCTGAGACCGCCTGCCTCCAGGGCAATCTGCAGCTTGCCGGCGGTGAAGGTGCCGACAAACACGACCTTTTTTGCGTTCTGGCTGATGTTGATGAAGCCGCCGGCGCCGGCCAGCTTGGGGCCGAACTTCGACACGTTGAGATTGCCTGCGCGGTCGGCCTGGGCCAGTCCGAGAAAGGCGATGTCGAGCCCGCCTCCGTCGTAGAAATCGAACTGGCTGGGCTGATCCAGAATAGCCTCGGTGTTGGTCGCCGCACCGAAGTTGAGGCCGCCGGCTGGAACACCGCCGATCACGCCCGGCTCGGCGGTGAGCGTAATGAGGTCGATGATTTTTTCTTCCGCGGCGACCGAGGCAACGCCTTCGGGCATCCCTATGCCGAGGTTCACCACGCTGTTGGCCGCGAGTTCCATCGCGGCGCGGCGGGCGATGATCTTGCGCTCGTCCATCGCCATTGATGGGATCGCCGACATCGGCACGCGGATTTCGCCGGAAAACGCCGGGCTGTAGGATTCGATGAAGGTTTGCATGTGGTATTCGGGATGTTCGGCAACCACCACGCAATCGACCAGCACACCGGGAATCTTTACCTGGCGCGGGTTCAGGGTGTTTCGTTCGGCGATGCGCTCGACCTGGGCGATGACGATACCGCCCGAGTTGTGCGCAGCCATCGCGATTGCCTGCGCTTCCAGGGTCAGTGCCTCCTTCTCCATGGTGATGTTGCCTTCGGCGTCGGCAGTGGTGCCACGGATGATGCCGACGTTGATCGGGAAGGCCTTGTAGAAGAGGTATTCCTCGCCATCGATTTCCATCAGGCGGACCAGATCCACGCCGCTGTCCTTGGTCTTTTCGTTCAGCTTGCCGCCGTCATGGCGCGGATCGACGAAGGTATCCAGTCCCACCCGGGTCAGTGTGCCCGGCTTGCCGGCGGCGATGTCGCGGAACAGGTGGCAGATCACGCCCTGCGGCAGGTTCCAGGCTTCGATGCGGTTGGCCACCGCGAGTTGCTGCAGCTTGGGCACGAGACCCCAGTGACCGCCGATCACGCGCTTGACGAGGCCGTCGTGGCCGAGGTGATTCAGGCCGCGCTCCTTGCCGTCGCCCTGTCCGGCGGCATACACCAGGGTCAGATTTCGTGGCCGGCCGAGGCCATCCAGGTCTGCCTCCTCGTCTTCGAGGAAAAGCGCTTCGAGCGCGACGGCAATGTTTTCGGCGAATCCGATACCGACGAAGCCGCTCGTGGCGATGGTATCGCCGTCGCGAATCAGTTGCACGGCCTGGCGCGCACTGACCACCTTGCCGGTATCGGCGGCGCGCAAGGATGCGATGAGCGGATGCTGGGCCAAGACGGTCTCCCCCGAATTTTGAAACGTCGGCGCGGATGCAGGCCGCGGCGTTTGTCCCGGACATCTGGATGATCGGGAGCTTGCGACCTAACGCAAGGAGCGGACCATGTCCCGGAATGCCCGGGAAACAGGAATACAGGTCGCGATGGGCGGCAATTCAGAGGGCTGGGTGTTCGCCAGGCCGGACAGCGGGTACGCTGCGGCGAACACTTCGGGTCCGGATTGGCCTGCGCGCCTAACCGAGGCCGAGCAAGGCAATCTTTTCGTAGAGCGAGGTGCGGGAAATGCCCAGTTCCGCGGCGGCGCGCGCCTTGTTGCCGCCGCAAGCGTCCAGGGCCTTGCGGATGGCGGTCCGTTCCGCTTCTGCAATCGCCTCGGCAAGACCAAGGCCGGGGGACGCGACGGCCGCCGCCGCGGTCCTGGCGGCAGGCAGGACCGCATCAATGTCGGCGAGCGCCAGGGTTTCGCTGTCGCTCATCATCAGCGCCCGTTCGAGTACGTTCTGCAGTTCGCGGATGTTGCCCGGCCAGTGGTGCCGACAAAGCCCTTGCAGCGCCTCGGGCGAAATTTCACGCAAGGGCAAGCCGAGTTTGTGGCACTGCGCTTCGAGCATGTGCTCGCAGAGCAGCGGCAGGTCGGCAAGCCGCTCGCGCAGCGGCGGCATCGACAGCGTGACGACGTTCAAGCGGTAATAGAGGTCGGTGCGGAACCGTCCCGCCTCGATTTCGGCCTGCAGGTCGCGGCTGGTGGCGGCAACGATACGCACATCCACCGGCACCAGCCGGTTGGAACCCAGCGCCTCGAATTCACCTTCTTGCAGCACGCGCAGCAGCTTGGCCTGGAGCGCGGTGGACATGTCGCCGATTTCGTCGAGGAACAAGGTACCGCCGTCAGCGAGCTTGAACTTGCCGTCGCGCCCCTTGCGGTCGGCGCCGGTAAATGCACCGGGCGCGGTACCGAAAAACTCCGATTCGAGCAGTGTCTCGGGAATCGCCGCGATATTCACTGCGACGAAGGCCTTGTCGGCGCGCTGGCTGGCGTTGTGGATGGCGTGTGCCAGCAGTTCCTTGCCGGTCCCGGTCTCGCCCTGGATCAGCACGGGAGCACGGGTGCGGGCAGCGCGCCGCGCCTGCTGCTTGACCGCAACGCACGCCTCCGATGCGCCGACGATGCTGGACAGGGTGTACTTCGCCCGCCGGGCTTCGGCCAGTCGGCGCTGGGAGTCGGCATAGTCGACCTTGAGCCGGTTGAAGCGCGATACCAGGGGCGCCAGGCCCATCGCATCGTCAAGCAGCATCAGGCCGATGCCGCCGATCACGGTGCCGGCTTTGTCGCGCAAGGGCAGGCGTACGACGACGAAGGACTCCTCGCCGAAGTCCATGATGTCGAGCATGATCGGGCGCCCGGTGTCCACTACTTCGCGCATCAGGCTGTTGGGCAGGATGCTTTCCACTGGTTTGCCGATGGCGGCTGCGGGATCGGTAACGCCAAGCCGCTTGGGATAGCGGTCGTTCATCCAGACGATGCGGGCCTGGCGATCGACGATGACGGCGCCTTCGCAGATTTCCGCAAAGTGGCCGAGCAGGGACTCGGTGGCCACCTTTAGCAGGTGTCCGGCATCGCTGGCGGCGAGGGGGGTGGCCGAGGTGATTCCGGGGGGCAGCGGTGGCATGGCGTGCGTTCCTTTCCTCCAGCCCGGTTCCCTGTGTGAGGGGGGCGATGTCTTTTTACGACACTATAAGCAGAAACCAGACCAACGCGGTTGAGGCGAAGCGGGTGGATGGCCCGGATAAAGGCGTGCTTCGCCGACGACGGTAGAATACTGTCCATGCCAAGTACGCAAAGCACCCGATTCTGTCTGATCCGCCACGGCGAAACGGACTGGAACAGCGAGAAGCGCATCCAGGGACAGATCGATATCGGTCTCAATACGGCGGGCGAATCCCAGGCGCGGGCCTTGCGATCAGCTTTGGCCGAACACGCCTTCGCCGCGGTGTACAGCAGCGACCTGATGCGCGCCTGGCGCACGGCACATATCGCCACCAGCGGCCTCGGTCTCGCCGTGTCGTCAGCGCCGACTCTGCGCGAACGCCATTTCGGCGTTCTGCAGGGCACCACCACACGCGAAGCCGGCGTTCAACAGCCGCACGCGCTCCGTCATCATCAAGCGCGGACGCCGGACTACGACTATGAGACCGGCGAATCCCTGATCGCTTTCGCGGCGCGCATCATGGGCGAGCTTGGCGCCTTGGCAGCGCGCCATGCCGGGCAGAGCGTGCTGGCCTTCACTCATGGCGGCGTCCTCGATGTCGTCTATCGCGCGGCGACGGGTCGGGCGCTGGATGTCCCGCGCGATTTCCAGCTGCCGAATGCGGCCTGCAACTGGCTGGAACATAGCGCCAACGGTTGGCGCCTGATTTCATGGGCCGATTGCCGTCATCTGCAGCGGGCGCTCGACGAAATTCTGGAGTAACAGCGTCGGATGGCGGGCCATGGGGAGCGGATGCTAAAATTCATTCTTCCCATCCGTCCGCGGATTCCACCATGTTTTGGTTACGGCATAACGCGCAGCGCGTGAGCCTTCACTGAAGCTTTGTTATCGTCGTTTTTCTCGAAACGGGCCCACTATGTTTTCCAAACAAAACACCCTTGCCAAGACTGACCCGGATCTCTGGGCCGCCATCCAGAACGAGAACCGCCGCCAGGAAGATCACATCGAACTGATCGCCTCCGAAAACTACGTGTCGTGGCCGGTGATGGAAGCGCAGGGCTCGCAACTGACCAACAAATACGCCGAAGGCTATCCGGGCAAGCGCTACTACGGCGGCTGCGAAAACGTCGATGTGGCCGAGCAGCTGGCCATCGATCGGGCCAAGAAACTGTTCGGTGCCGACGCCGCCAACGTTCAGCCCAACTCCGGCTCGCAGGCCAACCAGGCCGTGTTCATGGCCTTCCTCAAGCCGGGCGATACCATTCTCGGCATGAACCTCGCTGCCGGCGGTCACCTGACCCACGGCATGGCGCTCAACATGTCCGGCAAATGGTTCAATGTCGTGGCCTATGGTCTCGACGAGAACGAGGAAATCGACTATGCGGAGATGGAACGGCTGGCGCAGGAGCACAAGCCCAAGCTGATCATCGCCGGCGCCTCGGCCTATGCGCTGAAGATCGACTTCGAGCGCTTCGCCAAAGTGGCCAAGGCGGTCGGCGCCATCTTCATGGTGGACATGGCGCACTATGCCGGCCTGGTTGCCGCCGGCTTCTATCCCAACCCGGTGCCGCATGCCGATGTGGTGACCTCGACCACCCACAAGACCCTGCGCGGCCCGCGCGGCGGCCTGATCCTGATGCGCGCCGAACATGAAAAGGCGATCAACTCGGCGATCTTCCCCGGCCTCCAGGGCGGTCCGTTGATGCACGTCATCGCGGCCAAGGCGGCGGCCTTCAAGGAGGCGATGACGCCCGAGTTCCGCGACTATCAGGAACAGGTGATCGACAACGCCCAGGTGATGGCCAAGGTCTTGAAGAGCCGAGGTTTGCGCATCGTGTCCGGACGCACCGAGTCGCATGTGTTCCTGGTCGATCTGCAGGCCAAGAACATCACCGGCAAGGACGCCGAGGCCGCGCTGGGCCGCGCCCACATTACGGTGAACAAGAACGCGATTCCCAATGATCCGCAAAAACCCTTCGTCACCAGCGGCGTCCGTATCGGCACGCCGGCCATGACCACGCGCGGCTTTACCGAGATTGAAGCCGAGCAGATTGCCAACCTGATCGCCGACGTGCTCGATGCGCCGAATGACGAAGCCGCGCTGACCCGTGTGCGCGACGAAGTGTCGGCGCTGTGCAAGAAGTTTCCGGTGTACGGCTGATCGTCAGTAGCGGAGAGGCAAATGAAGTGTCCCTATTGCAACGACGAGAATACGCAAGTTGTGGACACTCGCGAGAACGAAGACGGCGATACCGTTCGGCGTCGGCGTCGCTGCCTGTCCTGCGACAAGCGCTTCACCACCTACGAGCGGGTGGAGTTGCAGTTGCCGCAGGTGGTGAAGAAGAACGGCAGCCGCACCGATTACGATCGCGACAAGCTCAAGGCCAGCATGATGCTGGCAATGCGCAAGCGACCGGTCACCACCGAAAGTATCGACCTGGCGCTCGATCGCATCGAGGAAAAGCTGGTGCAGCTGGCGCTGCGCGAAGTGGCGTCGGACCGCATCGGCGAACTCGTGATGCGCGAGCTGAAGAAGCTCGACAAGGTCGCCTATATCCGCTTCGCATCGGTGTATCGCAATTTCGAGGACGTCGACGAGTTCTCCGACGCCATTCGCGAAATCAAGAAGCCACGGCAGCCGCGGGCGAAATCGTGATCCAGCGGCGCGCATGAGCTTTTCGGCGGCCGATCACGGCTTCATGGCGCGCGCCATGCAGTTGGCGCAACGCGGGTTGTACGGCACCACGCCCAATCCGCGCGTCGGCTGCGTCATGGTCAGGGATGGCCGCGTCATCGGCGAAGGCTGGCACGAAAAGGCCGGCCTGCCGCACGCGGAAGCGGCTGCGCTGGCGGCCATAGTCGGCGCTGGCGGCGCGGCGAAAGGCGCTACGGCCTATGTCACGCTTGAGCCCTGCAGCCATTTTGGCCGCACGCCGCCTTGCGCCGACGCGCTGATCGAGGCCGGTGTCGGCCGTGTCGTGGCGGCGATGCAGGATCCGAATCCGCTGGTGGCGGGACAGGGCTTGGCGAGGCTCGCCGCCGCCGGCATCGAGGTTGCCAGTGGCTTGCTGGCTGTCGAGGCGCACGAACTCAATATCGGCTTCGTTTCGCGCATGACGCGCGGCCGGCCCTGGCTGCGGCTGAAAGTGGCCGCCAGCCTCGACGGCAAGACCGCGCTCAACAACGGCGTTTCGCAATGGATCACCGGGCCTGAAGCCCGACGCGACGCTCACGCCTGGCGTGCGCGATCCTGTGCCGTGCTGACCGGCATCGGCACGGTTCGGGATGACAACCCCCGCCTTACCGTGCGCGAAGTGCCGACGACCCGGCAGCCGCTCAAGGTGGTGATCGACAGCCGCCTGGAAACGCCGCTCGATGCGGCGGTGCTCGAAGGTGGCAATGTGCTGATCGCCGCGGCGCAGGATGACGGCACACGCAGCGCCGCCTTGCGCGGGCGCGGCGCCGAGATCGTGATCCTGCCCAATGCGCAGGGCAAGGTGGAACTCGCCGACCTCCTGCAGGAACTGGGGCGGCGCGGCATCAACGAAGTATTGGCCGAAGCCGGCACGCGGCTCAACGGATCGCTGTTGCGCGAAGGCTGTGTCGACGAACTGCTGATCTATCAGGCGCCGATTCTGTTGGGTGATGCCGCGCGCGGCATGTTCGGCCTGGCGGAACTCACCGATCTGGCCGGCGCCAGACATCTCAACATCATCGAGCGCCGTGTCGTCGGCGCCGACTCTCGGATCAGGGCGCGCCTTGCGTGAGGACAACGCCCATCGCGATTTCCCCGGGCGCGGGCTGCTGATCAATCTCCTGCGCGTCGTGCACATCGCCGGACTGGCCGGGATTTCGACAGTGGTCCTGGCTGGCGCGGATGGCGCCGCGCGTTGGGGCGCCCTGATGGCGGCCTCCGGCCTCGGCATCGTCGCTCTCGACGCCTGGGCCAATCCGGCCTACTTCAGGCAGGCCAAGGGCCTCGGCACGCTGCTGAAGATCGCCTTGGTGATGCTGCTAGTTGCGTGGGAGGAGGGACGCCAGCCGTTGTTCTGGTTCGTCCTGGCGTTCTCGGTCGCACTCAGTCACGCGCCGGGGCGCGTACGACATCGTAGGCTGTGGTGATTCGCCGGGTTCGCCGCCCGAACTAAACGGCAACCGTGCCGCACACCGCGCAGTCCGGATCGCGCGGCACCCGGATCTCGCGCCATTCCATGCCGAGGCCATCGAGCAGCAGCAGGCGCCCGGCGAGGCTGGTGCCGCAACCGATCACCAGCTTGAGGGCTTCCGCTGCCTGTACCGTGCCGATGATGCCGGTCAGCGGCGCGAACACGCCCATCACCGCGCAACGCACTTCCTCGACGTCCTGCCCCTCGGGAAACAGGCAGTGGTAGCAGGGTGCGTTGGCCTGGCGCGAATCGAATACCGCGACCTGGCCGTCGAAGCGGATGGCAGCGCCCGATACCAGCGGCTTGCCGAACTTGACGCAGGCGCGATTGACGGCGTGGCGCGTGGCGAAGTTGTCGCAGCAGTCGAGCACGACGTCGGCCAGCGCGATTTCCTGGTCCAGACGCTGTCCTGAAAGACGCTCGGTGAGCGCAACGACACGGCATTCGGGGTTGATCTCACCCAGCGTGCGTTTGCCCGATGCGCTTTTGTCCATCCCAATGGAATCAGTGCGGTGCAGGATCTGGCGCTGCAGATTGGTCAGGTCGACCGTATCGCCATCGGCCAACACCAGGGTGCCGATGCCAGCGGAGGCGAGGTAATAGGCGGCGGGCGAACCCAGGCCGCCGGCGCCGATCACCAGGGCACGGGCATTGACGATATTTTCCTGCCCTTCGATGCCGATCTGCGGCAGCAGGATATGGCGGCTGTAGCGCAGCAGTTGCTCGTCGGTCACGGTGGTCGTTAGCGCGAAATAACTCGTTCGGAGCGACGGGTGATAGTCGAGCGAAGCGAGCTGACTGGTAGCCCCGCCCTGGGGCGGGGATGGGGGTGGGGGGCCTTCAATTCGTCTTTCGAGTTTTTCATCATCAGGGGTGCCGATATCTGCATGTAAGTTAACGGTCCTGCCTCAGTTCGGGCGGGGTATCGTCGTGATCCCCGTGGGGGTGGTGTTCCCAGGCCTTGGAATAGACCTCATGCGATTTCTTGATCAGGCGCTCGGGCACGCGCATGTTGCGCATCTGGGTTTCCTCGCAAAAGTACACCACTGTCCGCATCACCTTGCTGTAGAGACTGTTGTCGAGATGGAAGCCCTGTCGCACCAGTGCGGCCTCAAGTCCCTCCAGCGAGTAATCGCTGATTTCGTACCAGATCGAGAGACTGTAGGGCGCCAGCCCGGCATCGATTTCCATGCCTTCGAGACCGGAGAGGAGCTTGCGGGCTTCGTCGACATGTTCCGGATGACGATGGTCGAAGCGCAGTTCGCGGTGCTTGCGGGTACCGGGCTGCGGAACGAAAGCAGCGGGGCGCTTGCGAGTCTTGCCGTCGCGCACTTCATCACGCAACTCGCGCGCCTTTTCGGGAGTCATTCTGCTCATCGCACGCGCTCCACCGGTCAGCGCTTGATGATCTGCCAGGCTTTCAGCAGATTGACCGCTTGACCGAGCTGGTAGTCCTTCTTCGAGGCGAATTCGATCGGCACATGCGGCGACTCATCGGCGTCGTCGGTCTTGCCCTTCTTGCCGTTCTTGGTTTGCGGCTTGGGCGGCGCGGGTTCTGCGGCCTTTTCTTTTTCGCCGCCAAGATGGCGTTCCAGATCGGCCTCACGCACGCGCTCGCGGGTTTCGCCGTTCGCCGTTTCCTCGACGATGATGTCCGGCGTGATGCCCTTGGCCTGGATCGAACGGCCCGAGGGAGTGAAGTAGCGCGCGGTGGTGAGCTTGATCGCCGCGTTGTTGGAGAGCGGCAGGACGGTTTGCACCGATCCCTTACCGAAGGTCTGGGTACCCATCACCACGGCACGCTTGTGATCCTGCAGCGCGCCGGCGACGATCTCCGAGGCCGAGGCGGAACCGCCGTTGACCAGCACCACCATGGGCACGGTCTTGGCGAAGGGCGGCAGGTTCTTCATGAAGTCATCCTTGTAGCCGCGTTGGTAGTCCTCCGGGCTGGCCGTATAGCGCCGCTTGGCGTCCTCGGTACGGCCGTCGGTCGAAGTGACCAGGGTCTTGGGCGGGAGGAAGGCGGCGGAAACGCCGACCGCACCATTGAGCAGACCACCGGGATCGTTGCGCAGGTCAAGCACCAGGCCCTTGACACCCTCGCCCTTGGCCTCCTTGTCCGCCTTGGTCAGCTTTTCGAGATGCTTTACCACGTCGGGCGCGGTTTCTTCCTGGAACTGGGTGACCCGCAAGTAGCCGTAGCCACCTTCGAGCAGCTTCGACTTCACGCTCTGGACCTTGATTTTTTCCCGCGTCAGCGTGACCTCGAACGGTTTGGTTTCACCCTTGCGGACGATGGTGAGACGAATCTGGGTCTTCGGTTTGCCGCGCATCTTCTTGACGGCGTCATTCAGCGTGAGGCCTTTGACCGGGGTGTCGTCGAGCTTGATGATCAGATCGCCAGGCTTCAGCCCGGCCTTGTGCGCCGGCGTGTCTTCGATCGGCGCCACGACCTTGACGAAGCCGTCTTCCATGCCGACTTCTATGCCGAGGCCGCCGAATTCGCCCTGGGTGCTGACCTGAAGTTCCTTGAAGGAGTCGGCGTCGAGATATGCCGAGTGCGGATCCAGATTCGCCAGCATGCCGCTGATCGCATGGGTGATCAGCTTCTTGTCTTCGACCGGCTCGACATAGCCCTGCTTGATCGCGTTGTAGACGTCGGCGAAGCTGCGCAGTTCTTCTATTGGCAGGGCCGAGGTGGCGGCATCCTTGCTGGCGTTGGCGGAAAAATTCAAACTGACAAAAATCCCGGCGATCAGACCGGACACCACCAGACCGACTTGTTGCAGCTTGCTGCTCATAGGAACTCCGAACTGATAAGGGCGGGGCCAGCCGGGTCAGGGCACGTTAGCGGTTCCTGGCCCATTTCAGGGGGTCGAACGGTTGGCCCCGATGCCTGAGTTCAAAGTATAAACCCGAGTCCGGGTTGCCGCCGCTGTTTCCCACGGTGGCTATGGCTTCGCCTGTCTTGACGCTGGCGCCGACGGCAGCCAGCAGGGATTCGTTGTTGCCGTAGACAGAGAGGAAATCATCGCCGTGATCGATGATCAGCAGATTGCCGAAGCCGCGCAGCCAGTCCGAGAAGACCACCGCGCCGCCTGCCACAGCCTTGACCTCGGCACCTTCCGCGGCACGGATGAAGACGCCCTTCCAGCTTGCGCCGCCTTCCGCGCGGGGGGTACCGAAGCGGCCCGCAATCGTACCCTTCACCGGCAGCCGCAGCTGGCCGCGCAAGGCGCCGAATGCGCCGCCGACCTTGCCTGGGTCATGGCTCTTTACTTTTGAGCTTCTTGCTCGCGCCGTGGTGCCAGCGCCGACAGTTGACTCGGTCTTGCGGGTGGCCGCAATGCGGGCCAGTCCTTCGATCAGCTTGGTCAGCCGTTGCTCGTCCCGCCGCAGGGTATTGATTTCACGACGCTGCGCCTTGATTCGATCGGCAATTGCGGCCAGGGTCGTCAGACGCTGTTTCTTGCGATCGAGCAGTTGTGTCCGGCCTTCCTGCTGCCGGCGTTCGATTTCGGCGAGTTGCACCTGCCGTTCGCGCGCGGCGTCCGCCAGGCGCTTCTTTTCGGCGGCAACAGCGCGCAATTGTTGGATCAGGTCGGCTTTGGCGCGCGAAAGCTGGGTCAGGAAATACTTGTCGCGCGCCGACTGGTTGGGGTCGTGGCCAGACAGCAAGAGCTTCAGCGCATCCGAATCGCCGCCGACAAACTGGCGGTTCAGGAGCCGTCCCAACTGGTTTTGCTGCGTACCGGTCTGGCGTTCCAGGCGCTGGCTTTGGGCATCAAGATCGGCCAGTTGCTTCTTTTGTTCGGCACGCTCGGCGCCCAATCCATGCAGGCGCCGGTTGGCGTTGGAGATCGCCGATTCGGTTTCGCGCAACTGATCGGCGGCATAGGTTTTCGATTCCTCGGCAGCCGCCATGTCGCGCCGCAGGGCCTCGATACGACTCTTCAAATCCTGCAGTTCGCCCTTCTTCGAGTCGACGCTCGCGGCAAACGCCGTCGAAGCGAGAAGGGCAGCCAGGCATATAGCATTGACGCAAATTTTGCGTCGAGGAATCACGCCTTTGCTTTGCCCTGGTTCGCCACCGCCTGCATGGCGGCCTTGATGGCTTCCTGGTCGCCGAGGTAGTAGTTGCGAATCGGTTTCAGGTCGGCATCGAGTTCGTACACCAGCGGCTGTGCGGTAGGAATGTTGAGTCCGACGATATCCGTGTCCGAGACCTTGTCGAGGTACTTGATCAGCGCCCGCAGGCTGTTGCCGTGAGCGGCAATGATCACTTTCTTGCCGGACTTTACGGTCGGGGCGATGGTTTCGTGCCAGTACGGCAGAAAGCGTTCGACGGTGTCCTTGAGGCATTCGGTACGCGGGAACAGGGCGGCCGGCAGGTCTGCATAGCGCGGATTGCCGGTCTCCAGGCGCGGGTCGTCCTCGGCCAACGGCGGTGGCGGCGTATCGTAGGCGCGGCGCCAGATCAGCACTTGTTCATCGCCGAACTTGGCGGCGGTTTCGGCCTTGTTGAGTCCTTGCAGCGCGCCGTAGTGGCGTTCGTTCAGGCGCCACGAATGCTGTACCGGAATCCACATCCGGTCCATTTCCTCCAGTACCGTCCACAGCGTCTTGATCGCTCTGCGCAGCACCGAGGTGTAGGCGATATCGAAGGCGTAGCCCTCATTCTTCAGCAGCTGGCCCGCAGCCACCGCCTCGGCGAGGCCTTTTTCGGTGAGACCGACATCGGTCCAGCCGGTGAAGCGATTTTCCTGATTCCATACGGATTCGCCGTGGCGAAGCAGAACGATCTTGTACATGGGGAACGCCTTAGCTCGGAGCAAAACCAATATTCTAGAGCCAATTATTTGTCCAGCAAGGCGACTGCTCGAACAAGAAATGCAATATCACTGAGTCAGGGTAAGCGCAGCCCGGTATCAAAAGCGACGCGATCTTGGCGGCAATCAACACGCAAAACCCGCAATACATGATCAGCCGATTGAGTACATATGCTACTTACTCGCCAGCCTCACCAGCGCAAACCGGGACGAACGCGAGGTGGCAAAAAAGGAAGTGCGGAAGCTGGTGCAAACCGGAACCCAAATCCTCAAGGCCGAAAAAGCTGCCCAAGGCCTGGCCGACTTCGCCAACCGGAACGAGCCTTAGGCTTTTGGGCTACACTTATTGTATAGGAGAACCGCACCATGGCTGAAACCGTCGACAACATCGTTTTGCAACATCTGATCAAGATACTGGCCGAACAAGCCGCCTCCCGCGAGCGCGATGCTGAAATTATGGCCAGGCTTGGCATGATCGAATCCGGCATCGCCCGTATCAGCCGCGACGAATCCGCCAACTATGCGGAAATCGTCCAGGACCGCCACAGCGTCGACAAGCTCAAAGAACGCATTGAGCGCATCGAGCGCCGACTGGAATTGAACGGCTGATTTACCCCCAGCTTCTGTGGACAAAAGCCCTCGGTTGAGGACTTTTTGTTTTACCGATCGTAACTACTCAGGTAGCCAGCGGCGGCTGATTTTTGATCAAGCGAAGCGAGGCTGAGGCGGGGAACCTTGGAAAGTCAGGGTCAAGGCATGAAAGAGATTGGCGCCCTGCTTGTGGAGCGTAGCGAGATAGGAGCGAATGGTGCAGAAGGTGTCGAGGCCGGCTTGAGTGCGGAAACCACCGGAGATTTTCTGTTTGACCTTGGGCATGCGAACCGCTTGCTCGGCGATATTGTTGGAGAAAGGGATGTGGTGATCGGTCATGAAGCGCCAAACATCATCGGCATGGACGCGCAAGCGGTCGATGAGATTGAGCGCCTTGCTTTGGCGGGTTCTGCCGCGTCGGCCAGAAGGCGGAGCGCGCGGGTTGGCGGCTTCGCCGTCGGCAAGAATCCGGGCATGAGCGGAGCGGTAGTACGCGATGCGCTTCGCCGTCAGCGGTCCGCCCGCCGCCGCCACCTCCTGATGCGCGGCGAGCAGCTGGTCGATCAGGTGTTTGGCCCAGGCCTGTTCCATTTCCTCGAAGACGTAGGTCAGTTCGCGCAGGTGATGGGCGTTGCACAAGCCATGCGTGCACTCCAGGTCACGGTACGACTTCCAGCCGTCGTGGATCAGCGTGCCGGCGAACACGGTCAGAATGCCGAAGGCGTCAAAGGCCTTTTTGCCTCTGAGTGAGAATGGGCATTCCCGCTTCAACGGTGCTCAAAGGCCAAACCAACAGCGATCATTCGCCCCAACACCCCCGCACTCGCCATCAACCGAAACCGCGCCGAACGCCACTCCGCTTCCCTACGAACTCGCTCCTGCCTCGCTTCCGCAAGCGCCCCCTGCTGGTTGAGCAGTTCCACCACATCGGCCGCACCTTTCGCATAGCGTCGCTCGGATGAGGCCATGGCCGCATGCGCGGCCTCAAGTAGCGCCCCCGACGAAGACAGATTGCCAAGCGCTGCCTCTGCATCCGCATGCGCCTTCACCACTTCCGCCATAATCTGGCGTTCGGTGTCCGCCAACTCCGCTACGCTCTGCTCGACCCGTGCTTCGGCACCGCGAATCTTGTATGTACGGGAAAACCCCTCGAAGAACGGAATCGACAAGGTGACGCCCCAGGTCGTGGTATCCGATTTCGTTGCTTGCAGCCCCTGGTTGGGGTAACCGTTCCGATAGAAGTTGGTCGTCCAGTCGATCGCGGGGAGTCCTTCCGAACGGACGGCCTCCACCTTTGCACGGGCGGCCTCCAGCTGACGCCTCGCCGCCTGGATACCCGGATGGCGCGCTGACGTTTCGGCCAGCCAGGAAGCAAGGCTCTCTCTCGCCTCCGGGGCGGACGGCTCATCGCCGTTAGCCAGTACCGGCGTGCTCCCCGGTGGCAGATTCAGTACATTGACCAGCACCGCCATCGCCTTGTTGCGCTCCCCCCGTGCCCTGCGCTCCGCCAACTCGGCCTTCGCCAGCGCCGACCTCGCTTGCAGGACGTCGTTCAAGGAGGCAGCGCGTCGCTGCTCCTTGCGCTCGGTCACCACGACGGTCTCCGCCGCGATGCGACGCGACTCGGTACGCGCTTCGTGCAAGGCCTCCGCCGCCACCGTGTCGAAATAGGCCTGCACGACCTGCGTCAGCATCCTTTGCACTGCGGCATCCCGGCTCGACAGGGCCGCTTCGAGCAGTCGATTCGCGGATGCCCGGTTGGCGTCCCTGGCACCAAAATCCAACAATCGCCAGGACAGCGCCCCGTACATGGTCTGCCCCTTATTGCGTCCTTCCGGCACCTGGCTATCATGATAGCGCACCCGGTTTTCCAGCCAACTGGAAGAGCCTGACAAGGTTGGTAAATAGGCTGCACGTGCCTCACCCACGGCCGCGGCCTGAGTACGGATGACCGCCCAGGCCGAGCGGATCTGCGGGTTCCGGCACAGTGCATGATCGATAGCGTCTGCAAGGCTCAGGGGACCGGACAGCGACGCACCGACCTCGCCCGTCGGGCAAACGACAGACGCCTCATCCCCGGGCAGATGGATGCGCTCAAGCATGGGCGACGGCATGGCCCCCAGCGGGTCTTCGAACACGTCCGGAATTCCGGCCACGCCAACCTCGCCCCCATGCCCTACCCCAGCAACCAGCATTGCTAGGAGTGCTAGGCAACGACTGCTGCGATTAGCGTTCATGCAGGCTCTCCCGCCCGTGCTGGATCAGCGGCGACAGCACATATTCGATGACGCGGCGCGTTCCTGTGCGGATTTCCACGCTACCGGACATGCCCGGCGACAAGGCCACTTCACGGTCCTTCACACGCACATGGCTCTGCGCCAGCTCGACTCTCACCGAATAGATGAGGCCCCGCTTTTCATCCTGAATGGCGTCGCGCGAGACATGCGTGACGCGCGCCGGTACCGTCCCGTACTTGGTGTATTCGAAGGAGTCGATCTTGACTGCGGCCTCCTGCCCTTCCTGCACAAAGCCGACATCCTTGTTCTCGATGAAGGCTTCCATCTCCAACCTTCCTTCCGCCGGCACGATCTGCATCAGCGGCTGAGCCGCAGGGACGGCGGCACCAACCGTGTGCGCCGTCAGCTGCTGCACAGTCCCATCGATGGGCGAGACCAGCTTGAGCAATTCACCGCGCACGAAAGCGCGGCGTGCATCCTGCTGCGAGGCGGCCATGGTACGCAGCGCCTCGTTCAAGGCATCCTGCGCCGTCTTCCGAGTCTCCGCGACCAGGGCAGCTCGTTGGCTTCGAGCGGCATTGAACTGTCCCTCGATTTCGATGCGTTGCTGCTCCTTTTCCTGCCAGGCGTGCTCGGCCACATCCCGGCTGCGTACGAGATCGGCGTAGTCTTGCGCGCACTGTGTGGCCAGCGGCAGCGCCTCGCCATAACGACGTATCTCGCCATCCAGCCGGTTGCGGCGCGCAAGAAAATCCCGCCACTGGTCCGCCAGGTGGCGCTCGGCATCCTGCCGTCGCTCGGCAGTGACGTCGGCGTCGATCGAGAGGCGCGGATGCGTACCGGTCATCAGCGCATCAAGCAAGGCCCGGGCGCGAGCAGCCTGCAAGGCCGCGCTCTGCCATTCCCCCAGTGCCTTGTCCGCTTCAGCATCGCTGCTGCGCGCATCGAGCTCGATCAGCAGATCGCCGGCCTGCACCACCTGGCTCTCCCGCACATGCAGCGCGCGAACGCTGGCCACTTCAACAGCAGCGATGCTCTTGGTGCGCTCGGAGGGAATGACTCGTCCCTGTGCATTGACGATGATGTCGAGTTCCCCGAAGATCGCCCACAGCAGCAACACGAAAACCAGTCCGATCAGGATGCGCGCCACCCAGCGGCCCACTGGCGAGACGGGCTGTACCTGTATCGCCAGCGCCGCCGGCAGGAACTCGGCTTCGTGCGCTTGCAGGAAAGGCGGTGTAAGTTGTGTCCGCTGCTGCCAGAAATGGCGCCAGACATCACGATAGCGCCCGACGAGTTCTCGCCAGGCCTCAATATTGTGGCGCAGGCTCATGCCACGCCTCCTGCGGCGACGGGCAACCCGGACACGCCGGCCGTACCCTGTTGAAGCGCAAACAGATAAGCATAGATGCCCCCCGGCTCACGGACCAGCACGTCGTGCCGGCCGATCTCGACGATCTGCCCACGCTCCATGACCACGATACGGTCGGCATCCCGGACGGCCGAAAGGCGATGCGCGATGGTCAGGACGGTCCGGCCCTCGCAAATACGACGCATGTTGGCCTGGATGATGGCTTCGGATTCGTAATCGAGCGCGCTGGTCGCTTCGTCGAAAATGAGGATGCGCGGGTTGGCAATCAGCGCACGCGCGATGGCGATGCGCTGGCGTTGCCCGCCGGAGAGCCCGGTGCCGTGCTCGCCCACGAGGGTGTCGTAGCCTTCCGGCAGCTCGCAGATGAAGTCGTGCGCCCCGGCAAGCTTGGCCGCTTCGATGATCGCTTCGATCGGCAGCGAGGGGTTCACCAGCGCGATGTTGTCGCGCACGGAACGGTTGAAGAGCGTGTTTTCCTGCAGGACAACGCCGATCTGCTGGCGCAGGCTGGTGGTATCGATCACGGCGATATCCTGGCCGTCGATCAGTACACGGCCGCGGTCCGGCACATAGAGGCGCTGTACCAGCTTGGTCAGCGTACTCTTCCCGGAGCCCGAGCGCCCGACGATGCCGATCACTTCCCCCGGATTCACCTTGAGGGATACCTGCCGGATCACATCGCTCGCATCCGGGCGGTAGCGAAACGAGACCTGATCGAATTCGATGGCGCCGGCAAGGCGCGGGAGGCGCGTCTTCTGGCCGGCCACCTCGGGGATGGCATTCAGGATGTCGCCCAGCCGGCTCATCGAGATGCCGACCTGCTGAAAATCATTCCAAAGCTGCGCAAGACGAAGGATGGGGTTGGCGACCTGGCTGGCGAGCATGTTGAAAGCCACCAACTGACCGACGGTGAGGTCGTTATCAATGACCAGGGTGGCGCCCAGCCACATGATCGTGGCCGTGACCAGCTTGCTGACCAGGGTGACGCCGCCGCTCGCCAGCGTGGCGACATTGCTCACGGACAAGCCCGCCGTCACGTAGGCGGCGAGCTGCCGGTCCCATTTTTCGGTCCAGCGCGGCTCCACCGCCATGGCCTTGACGGTATCGATGCCGCTGATCGTTTCCACGAGGAAGGACTGGTTCTCGGCGCCCTTGTTGAACTTGTCGTCGAGGCGCTGCCGGATCAATGGGGTAAAGAGCAGCGAGAGGCCGATATACAGCGGGATCGAGGCGAGCACGACGAGTGTCAACGTGACGCTGTACCAGAGCATGACGCCGAGAAACACGAAGGAAAAGGCCAGGTCGAGCACCAGCGTCATGGCGTTGCCGGTGAGGAAGGCGCGGATGTTATCGAGCTCGCGGATGCGAGCCACGGAGTCGCCGACCCGGCGCGCCTGGAAGTAGGCAAGCGGCAAGTTGAGCAGGTGGCGAAAAAGCCGGGCGCCGAGTTCGACGTCGATCTTGCTGCTGGTATGGGCAAACACCCAGCTTCGGATACCGGACAGCGCAGCTTCAAAAAGGATTGCGCAGACCAGGCCGATGGCTATTACGTTGAGGGTCTTCATCGCGTGATTGACGAGAACCTTGTCCATCACCACCTGGAAGAACATCGGCGTCACGAGGCCGATCAACTGCAGGACCAGCGAAATCAGAAGGACTTCGCCTAGCAACCTGCGGTACTTGACGATGGCCGGGATGAACCAGGTGAAGTCGAATTTCGCCAGCGCGCCGGCGTAGCTCGCCTTGCTGGCGAAGAAGATCAGCTCGCCGGCCCAGTAGCCGAGGAAATCCGCAAGCGAGAGGACCGCCGGGGCTTGACCGGGATGCTGGATCAGGAGACGGGCCAATGGCGCCGCATCCCCGCCGGACCCGGAGACGTGTTTGCCGGCATCGAATTTTGCAACGATGAAGTAGCGCCCGTCCTGCCCCTGGGCAATGGCTGGCAGGGGCGCCTTATCGAGGCGGGCCGGATCCTGGCGGATGGCTTTGGCCGACAGGCCCAGCGACCTGGCAGCGAGAAGGATTGCCGGCGTATTGAACCGCGCACCACCAAATTCGTGGCGCAACTGCTGCGCGTCCGCAGCCACACCGTGAAACTCGGAAATGACCAACAGGGATAGCAGGGCGCTATCAGAAGCGATATCGTGCATGGATTGTGATGGTTGAATCGGTGATCTCAGAAAGGTGCGGTTTTCTGCCAGCCTTATGAGCCGGCAGAAAACCCCCACGAATGCGCGTGGCCTATTGCCAGTTCGCGGCCAATACCGGATTCAAGGCAGCCTGTTGTTGCGCGGTCAGAACACTTTGGCTGGCGGCAGGCGGCGCAAACGCCGCCATCGCCTGAACCAGATTCGGCACCTTCGAATCGCCCAAGGTCTTGCCGTCGCCCGCGACAAATCTTTCGGTACGATAAGCCGGACCGAGATACCAGTTCGCCACCGTAAGCGTGTCGCTTCCGCCCAGGACGCTGATTTCCAGACTGTTCCCCGCTTGGCGGAACCACAATTGATCGCTGGCAATGTCGCTGCCGAACAGCACCGTATCCACGTTGTCCGCCGCCGTGCCGTAGTCATGGACGTAGTCCTGGCCGTAACCACGCCCGAACAGGTAGGTGTCGTTGCCGCCATCCCGGTCGTAGAGCCAGTCGTTCCCCGCCTTGCCGTCGAGCACGTTCGCGCCGCTGTTGCCGTAAAGCGTGTTCGCCAGTTCGCTGCCCGTGCCGTTGATCGCCGCCGTGCCCGTCAGCGTCAGGTTCTCGACGTTGGCCGACAAGGTATGGGTAACGCTCGACCGCACCGTGTCCGTGCCGTCGTTGGCATGCTCGATCACCGTGTCGGCGGCGTTGTCGACCCCGTAGATGTCATTCCCCAGACCACCGCGGAAGGTGTCCGCGCCACTCGTGCCGGCCAGCCAGTCATCGCCGCTCGTGGCCTCGTTGACCTTGGCAATGAGTGCATCGGCGTTCCAGATCGTGCCGTCCGCGAAGCGGACCTGTTCGACCCGGTAGGCGTCGCTGAAGAACCAGTTCTGGAGCATCAACTGGTCCGCGGTGCCGGCAATCTTGAGGATCAAGGCATCGTTCTGCCGCCTGACCGTGACATCGCCCGGATCGACGTCGCTGCCGAACAGCACCGTATCCACGTTGCCCGCCGCCGTGCCGTAGTCATAGGCGTAGTCCTGGCCGTAGCCGCGTCCGAACAGATAGGTGTCGTCACCACCGCTGGAATCGTAGATCAAGTCGTTCCCCGCTTTGCCGTCCAGCACGTTCGCACCGCTGCTGCCGACGAGCCTGTTCGCCAGTTCGTTGCCCGTGCCGTCGATCGCCGCCGTGCCTGTCAGTGTCAGGTTCTCGACGTTGGCCGCAAGGACATGGCTGATGCTCGATTGCACCGAATCCGTCCCTTCGCCAGCGTTCTCGATCACCGAATCGCCCGCGTTATT
>MHZX01000144.1 GCA_001828935.1 Rhodocyclales bacterium RIFCSPLOWO2_02_FULL_63_24 | reverse complement strand
CCCAATTCGCCAGCGCGAATTGGGGTCGGCCCGCGTTGATCTTGATGACGCCATGAGGCGCCGTACCGCCAGCGCCGACTCTTGGCTGCGCAGCGCTGCGGAGTCTTACTCGGCGCGCCCGGTGAGCTGGAAGGCGGCCCAGAAGAAGGGGTGCGGGAAGGCTTGCCGCGCCTTGATCTGCGCCTGGCGCAAGGCCTCGCGTTTGTCCATCGACGCCAGATTGCGGTAGAAGGCCTGCATCAAGGTGGCCGTTGCGTTGTCGTCCACGCTCCACAGGCTGGCGACGATGGAGCGGCTGCCGGCGTAGAGGAAACCTCGCGTCAGGCCGACCACGTCGTCGCCGCTGGCGATCTTGCCCAGCCCGGTCTCGCAGGCGGAAAGCGTTACCAGGTCGGCATCAAGGCGCATCGAATACAGTTCGCCCGCGGTCAGGATGCCGTCGTTGTCCGCGCTCTTGGCCAGGTAGAGGCCCGAGCCGAGCGGGTCCTCGGGCTGGAATTTGCCATGGGTCGCGAAGTGCAGCCGGGAAAACGCCGCCCCGACGTGCTTGAAGCCGCTCTCGCTGGCCTCTTTGCGCAGCAGCAGGCGAGAGTCGGCATAGAGCCCGGCGATGGCCTTGGCTTCGTCCTCGGCAAACTGGAGATCCAGCTTGGCATCGCCGAGGTCGGGATTGCCCAGGGCCAGCAGTTGCGGCGCCTTGCCTTGCCAGGCGCGTCGCAGATACTTGAGCACGCCGGCGCTGGGCAGGTGGCGCAGTCCGTGGCGGTCGATCAGGAAGCTGCCGTTGGCATCCTGCAGCGCGGCGAAAGGCAGGTAGTGCAGCGCGCCGTGGCCAACCACCACCACGTTGCGGGCGCTCAGCGCCGCCGCCACGGGCTGCCAAAGCCGCTGGTGCAAGCGCTGCGCCGGCGCCTGCCAGCGTGCGCTGTCGGCCTCGCCGAGCGCGTCGCGCAGGCGCCCAACGTCCTCCGCGAGCCCCGCGCCGTCGAGCTTCAGCGCCTGCAGTCCGCTGCGGCCGAGGACGAACGCATACAGCTCCTGGCCCTGGTAATAGTATTCGACCAATTGCTCGTCCTCGCCGAGCAGGGCCTTGATCTCCGCCAGGGGCACGGCGCCGACGCTCACCAGCGACGAGAAGTCGGGCGCGGCCGTGCGGAGTTCCTCTCGTGCCGCCACCAGATTGCGCACCCCGAGCGCATTCGGACCCGTGGCGGCATCCGGCACTGGCGCCGAAAGATCGACGGCATCGAGCTGCAGCAGCAAGCGCCGGGTTTTCTCGGCGTCCGCGCCGGCGATGGCGAAGCTTTTCTTCACCGACAGCATGTCGACCAGCGCCCGCGACTTGGAGCGTTCCACGTAGTCGAAGGCTTCCGCCGCCTTGCCTTGCGCGACCAGGAGGCCGACCAGCCTGGCATACAGGCTTTGCTTGTCGCCGACAAAGCCGATCTTGCTCGACTCGGTGTGGATGCTGGAACGCTGGAGTTCGACGATATCCACCGCCTGCCGGTAATACGTCGCGGCCAGTTCGAACTGCCGCTCGGTCTCGGCGACCCGTCCGCGCTCGAACAGCGCCACCCAGTAGAGGTCGCCCATGTCCTTGAGCCGCGCCGAGGCCAGGGCTTCGTCGAAGGCCGCCTTGGCCTCGGCGTGCTTGCCCGTTTCGGCCAGGGCTTTGCCGCGCATGATGATGCGCGGCATCTCGATCACCGTGGTGGTGCTGTCGCCGCGGTAAGCGTAGGGGCCGAGGCCATTCACGAACGACACCACCACCTTCATGCCCGAAGAATTGTCGGGAATGTATTCCAGCGCTTCCGCGTAGCGTCCCAGCGCCATGTAGACCTGCGACAGGGCGTTGTTCTTGATCCAGCCCCACATCCTGCCGCCGATGAAGGGGCGCGAAACGTCGTCGATCTGGGCGGCAAGCTGCCTGGCCCGTTCCGTGTCGCCGCGGCGCACGGCCGACAAGGCAAGAATTTCCAGGGCGGCAATCCGGTAGCGGATCGTCGGATACAGCGAGGTGCCGCCGGCCTCGGGTATGCGCGCAAGGATGTCCAGCACCGTGCTCGCCGAGGCAGCCGCCTTCGGGTAGTCGGCCAGTTCGAAATGGGCCCGCGCGCGCAGCGCATCAGGGAGAGGGCGGGCATCCGATGCCGAAATGAACATGAGCCTCTGGTCAAGATCGAACTCGAATTCGCCGCGATTGGTTCGTTGTTCGAGCTGGTCGGCGCAGGCGAACATTTTTTCGTATTGCTTGAGCTTGCCGTAGGCGATGCACAGATAGCTGAGCAGGCTTGAATCGGGCTTGGCGCCGCGCCCGAGCCGGGCTTCTATTTCGTCGCGCAGATCGACATAGCGGCCGGCCGTCTCCAGATAGGTCAGGCTTTCCTCCGCCCGCGCCGGCGCCGCCCAGGCCAGGGCAGCGGCGGCGCAGACGATGCCGCACGCGGCCGCGATCCGGTCCAGCAGACGCGGCGAACTAGCGGCGTGAATCCGAAGCGGGCGCGTCATTCCAGCGGCAAATAGAAGAACACGAAACGGCCCTGCTCGACGTTCACCATCAGCGTGGCACCGTGGTGCAGGCCGTAAACCGCGTAGCCGGGCATGGCGCCCGCCGAGTGGCACTCGCTGGCATGCTGGGGCGACTCGAAGTCCCGGTCGCGGTCGTACCATGAAAGGAGCATGTAGCCGCCGAGACGTTCGGCGGCCTCGGCATCGGCCAGTTTCATCGCCGCCAGGTAGTCGGCGAGCGGCAGCGGCGCGGCGAGTTCCGCCACCGTCACGCCGGGATAACCCTGCGCGCCGCGCGGCGCGCAGCTATCGGTCATGGCCTCGGTCGGCGAGTCGGGTGCCACGCATCCAGGAAGCGTCGTCCTTGCCGCCTGCAAGCATGTGGGTTTCGCGCTCACTGGCCAGCAGTCCGAAGCGTCCCATGGAAATTCGACTGAGCAGGAAATCGAAGGTATTCCCGATCCGGTTGCCGATCTGGATCATCAGCGCGGCCGCTTCGATCTGGCGCGCGACCGCGACGCCATAGCGGGCCGCCAAATCCGCCTGGGCCTCAGCGCTCGGTCGCCCGTCGGTTTCGGCCCAGTGAATGGAAAACAACAGGGCCGGGATCTCGCCGGCGGGGGAGTTCGTCAGGTCCTGCGCCAGCAGGCCGGAAATCTCGTGTTTTGAAATACCTGCCAGCGAGGCCAGATACTCATGGCCGTAAGCGCAATGCCGGCAGCGATTGACGCCGGTGACGACCATCATGATGCGCTCGCGAAAAGCCGCCGGAATCCCGGATTTCGACGAAAGCGCAAGAACGGGGCGCAGACTCGACATCACGCAGTACAGGTCGCGAACGAAGGGCAATGGGCTGCGATAAATGCGCCGACGGAAAGCCGTGCCGGGGTGATTGCTTTTCATCGCGTGGAGCGCAGCGGAAACGCACTGTCGGGTTGCAGGTGCATGGCTTGGACGGACGGTCAGGGACGAATTCAAACTATACGCGGGACGGCAACCGAATCTGAGCCAATGTCGGTTCGTCGATCGACAGGGCATTACGGCAAGCCGGTCTTTGGTGCTTCTTGGGCGCAGATGTGATTCTCCTTCAATAAACTCCTGAGATCATATAGACGGTTGATCGACAGCTCGGTGAATGTGTGTTCAGCTGACAATAGCAAGGTCCCGTCCAGAAGATAGAGATCCTCCTTCAGGATCATGCCTGGACGCAGGCGTTGCAGCGAAATATGGTGCTCACTCCATCCACCGCTGCTGCCAGGTTCTGCGCGAGTTGGTAAGGGAATCGATGCCCCGCGCTTGCTGCAAGGCGATCGAAGTTCGGCGTCAGGCAAGCCCTTGAACTTGGTTCTGACAGCCTCGTAGGCAAACGGTGGCCTCAGGCTGAGCTTCTCGGACAGGCCTTTGGCAAGCTTTTCATCGATCATGGCCGGGGTGATGGGCTTGACCAGAAATCCGTTTATATCCAGTGCCAGCGCAGCGCCGAGGACCTCCATTTGAGAAAACGCAGTGAGAACAACGATCCGGGTGTCCCGCTTCGCAAGCGTTCTCCCTGCCCTGATCATCTTAATCACCTCCAAGCCATTCATCCCGGGCATGTTGACATCGGTAATGACCAAATCAAACGTGTTCGACTCGAATAACTTAATCGCCGATTCGGCATTGTCAGCATCGGTGGTTCTTGCGAATCCCAAATTGTGAAGCACAGAAACAACTAGTTTGCGTGTGAAATCGTCATCTTCGACCACCAGAATATTCTTCTCGGTTTGATTTCGCGGCACCGATGGCGATAGCACATCTGGTCTTTGGTTGTAGGTCTCCACGAAACCACGAAACGCATTCAGGTCCATCGGCTTGGCGATCAAGTAACCCTGAACCGTATCGGCTCCCATGGTCTTCAGCGCATCCCAATCCTGTTGCGTCTCCACACCTTCAGCGACGCACTTGATCGACAGTTTGTGCGCCATGTCGATACTCGACTCGACAACAATGCTCATCGCGAGATTGTCGGTACAGTCTTTCACAAAGGACTGATCAATCTTAAGTTCGCTAAAGGCGATGCGCGTCAACTGCTGCATGCTGGAATAGCCGGTTCCATAATCGTCGATTGAGAGTGCAAAACCCTTTACGCACAAGCGGGCCAGGTTTTCCAAGGCACGAGCGACACCGGTCATCGCTGCCGATTCGGTGATTTCGAAGGTGATGTATTCCGCCTCGACTCCAGCATTGCGTACTACCTGCGCTATCTTCTCCGCAAGTCCCGCCTGGTCCAATGAGAGCAGGGAAAGATTTACGGAAATGCTTAGCGGCTGGCATCTGTCGATAAACCAGCGGCACGCCGTTGCAGATTTTTCGAGTATGAGGAACGTAAGGTCGTCAATATTTCCGCTTTGTTCCAGTTGCGGGATAAAGGCATAAGGATCAATCACACCGTGCTCCGGGTGAATCCAGCGCGCCAGGGCTTCCGCTCCCACCAACCGCCCTGTTTTCAAATTCACCTTGGGTTGGAAGAACGGTTCGAATTGATTGGCTTGGATTCCCTTCTGTATCTCGGAAAGGCTGAAGGACTTCGCATCGGCTGGTCGTTGCCACTTGTTCTCGGCAAGATGGTGCTTGGCCAGCAGTTCCTTGAGTCGATGGAGAACGATCGGCTTCTCGATTGTTCCCAATAGCTTGAGGCCGTACATTTTGGCCATCTTGCCAACAGAGGAAAGCAATTTGCCATCCAACGCACTGGTCAGGATAATTCCAATTTGGTGGCCTTCCTGGGCCAGATGCCGCAGAAATTCCATGCCATCCATTTCAGGCATGTTCAAGTCGCAAATCGTTACATCCACGGGTTTGGTGCCGACGCCGCGAACGATATCAAGAGCCTGTCTGCCATTGCCCGATTCGGATATCGATGTTGCGCCGAGCGAGCGCAGCATGTTGATGACCAACTGGCGCTGAAAGTCATCGTCCTCGACGACCAGGAGATGCAAGTCATTTACGGTCATCATGCTCTCCACTGATTTTCTCAACGGATCTGCCAAGTTCGCTAAGGTAGGCATCGAGTTCGGCGGCGGCTTCGTCGAAAGCGGTCCTCGCTGCCTGAGCGCCCATCAGGTCTCCATTGCTTGCCGCCGATTCGATGGCGGCGCAGACGTTTGCCAGAGAACCTGCGCCGACCATGCGGCACGATCCTTTCATACGATGGGCCATGGTCTCGGCGCTGGCGAGATCGCCTTGTTCCAGCAGTTGAATGAGCCTGGAGCTGTCTATGCGAGTATGTTTCTGAAAATCTAGAAGTATCGGAATGTGCTGGTCGCTGTCCGGGACGACCTGCTTCAGCGCAGCAAAATCAATGGGCACTTTGCTCTGGCCACCCAATGCGTCGTGCGACAAAGCAGATGATTCGGTGAGATCATAACCGGCGACAGACAAGCACGTCGCCACTGCCTTCTTCAACTGCGCCAGATTGTTCGGTTTGACCAACAATCCGTCAATTCCTGCTGCCTTGCATTTCTGGGATTCCTCGATCAGCGCGTTGGCTGTCCAGGCAATGATCGGCGTGTGGGGGCGTGCTTCTACGGTCTCGATTTCACGTATTGCCCGCGTCAGCGCATAGCCATCCATCTCCGGCATGTGGCAGTCGGTAATGACCAGTGCAAAGTGCCCATCGCGCCACATCGACAGCGCCACTCGCCCGTCCTCTGCGGTTTCCGCCCGAAAACCGAGCAGCACGAGCTGGCGTGCGAGTAGATTGCGATTGTTCGGATGATCGTCCACGGCCAGAACCTTGGGTGCATCCACGCTGCCGTCGTACAGAGGCAGCGGCACTTTTTGCTCCAATTCCGGATGCGCGCTGTGCACCGCGATTGTCGGTGCGTCGGAAATCGGTAGAGTCAATGTGATGCTGAATGTCGAGCCCCGACCTGGCTCGGTGTCCAATGCCAGTTGCCCATCCATCAAGTCCGCCAGGCTACGGCAGATTGCCAAGCCAAGTCCTGTTCCACCATACATGCGAGCAGTGTCGGACCCGCCTTGCCGGTAGCGCTGGAACAAATTCTGCTGGACTTCTTTGGAAATGCCGACACCCGTGTCTTTGACCGAGAAGCGTATACGGTCGCCGCTATCGAGTCGATCAAGAAGTACGGCGCTAACCTCCACTTCACCGCGATGGGTGAATTTGATCGCATTGCTGACGTAGTTGTTCAGCACTTGCGACAGGCGCAGCGGATCGACGATGTACGCCGGGCCAAGGCGTGGATCCGCTCGCTGCCTCAAAACCAGATTCTTAGCGCTGGCGACACGCGAATAGGTATTGACGATCTCCTGCAGCAACAGAGGTATCGATGTCGCTTGTGGCGACAACTGCAGTTTTCCCTCCTGGATTTTCGACCAATCAAGAATGTCGTTGACGATACGTAGCAGCGCCCTCGCGGACCCCCATGCCGAATTCAAGGTGGACGATTGCTCGCGATCAAGGTCGGTCATGGAGAGGAGTTCCAGCATTCCGAGCATGCCCGTAAGTGGGGTCCGGATTTCATGACTCATGGTGGCGAGGAAGGAATCCTTGGCGTTGTTGGCGATATTGGCTTCCTCTCGGGCAGCGATAAGCGCGTCTTCGGCTTGCTTGCGGGTTGTTATGTCGCGTACTACGCCGGTGAAATGGAGCTCGCCTCCCAGTCTCATCCTGCTAATCGCAAGATCCATGGGGAAAGTGGCGCCATCCTTGCGTCGTCCAGTGACCTCGCGTCCGCTGCCAATGATGCGCGCCACACCGCTTGCAACGTGATCATTGATATAGCCATCGTGCCGGCCGCGATCGGGCTCCGGCATCAACAGCTTGATGTTTTGCCCGATCATTTCGTTCGCGGCGTAGCCGAAGATTCGCTCCACGGCCGGGTTGATCGTCTGGACGATGCCGCGCTGGTCGATGGTGATGATGCCGTCGACCACGGTGTCCAGGATGCTTTGAATCCGCGCGGAGCTATCGCGCAAGGCAGCGATAGTTCCGTCCAGATCCTTGTTCAGGGATATCAATTCGGCTGACTTCTGCTGAACGAGTTGGCGCTCGCGGCGTTCGCCTGCGTGCGCCGTGGCAAGCTGGGCGTAAAGCCTGCCGTTCTCAAGCAGAAGGATCACAAGTACGAAACTCGATGCCAGTAGACCGTATATCCGACCTGTGTACCACCCGAGATCGTAGCGGCCGTGGTTGAGCACCGCGGCCAGGGCGACATCGAATACCCATGCACACATGACAACCATGAGCCATAGGTCGATCGCCAGATGCGGGCGCCGGCGCCAGAGCAGCACCAGGGCGACCAGGATCATCAGCCATGTAGCAGAGGCGACAATGATTTTTGTCTGGGCATCCGTGTCGCCCTGCATGATTGCGGGAAGTCGGTCGTGACCTGCGGTGGTGAGCAACGTCAGGCCAACTGCCAGGACGAGAACGGCTGCAAGGCCCGCCATGACCGCCCGATAACTGTTTTCGTGCGCTTGGCCCCCGGCGGAGGCCGGTTCTTCTCCCTGGTTCTTGAGCAGCGCATAGCCAACGATGAAAAGAGGGAAGCCGCCATGCCACAAGAAATAGATCCATGCAGCCGTTTGGGGTCCGGCGCCGAGCAAGCCGGCCGGCGAGAACAGCCCGGGGAAACTCAGTGCCTGCGCTACCGCCATGCAAGCGCTGAAGAAATAGGCGCATGCGAGCACCAGCAATGCGCGAAAGCGGAGGATCGCAAACTGGCTGAGCAGTAAGACGGCGGTGATCAGGTCGTTGATCACAAGCGCTGACTGGTACATCGGAAGAAACGCCGGTATCGGGATCAACGGCGTCTTGGCAAATGGCGCCGTCGCGAGAAATATCCCGGCGGACACGAGCACGAAACAGAGGGCAACCAGTCGCTCGCGGCGGCCCGCAGGCATGGTGGATAAGAAAATGCGCGCGCCGTCTGTCATTTTGCGCGGTGTGGTTCCTGACTGACGAAGGCAATGCTACTCAGCGGTGTCATTTGGCCACCAAGGTACGCATACGAAACGTGCTGCCAGTACCGTGCGTCAAAAAGAACGAGCCATGACAGCACATCACCGCGGCAGATTACTCATAATATGCATATGAAAAACATAATGCAAATGAACTAAATTTATATGCCGGGCGCAACTGACGTAGTTATCCTTATTTGTCTCATTCGCGCCGTGCCCGCCCTATAACCATGTCGATAGTGTGTTCAAACGACTCGATTGGAGGGCTGATGGCTGCAGGAGTTTTGTTGAGGCTTTGAACTCGCGTGCACTGGCCGTCGTGGGATCGGATTTCAAGAACTCAGCGGGCGCATGCAAGGCAACTCAGGGTGCATGGATGCTCTTACCCGCATAAATCGCCGTGTCGCCAGCGCCGAATCCCGAGGCTTCTTCTGCCATCGGCCACGCGATAACGCAGGATAATCGCCCTCATGAAAACTCTCCGCGATACCAAACTATCCATGCTCGACCTCGTTGCCGTTCGCGAGGGGGGCAGCGTGGCTGAGGCGCTGGCGATTGCGCTGCGCACCGCGCAGCATGTCGAGCAGCTCGGCTTCACCCGCTACTGGCTGGCGGAGCACCACAACATGCCGGGCATCGCGAGTTCGGCGACGGCGGTGCTGGTCGGTTACATTGCGGGCGGCACCCGTCGCATGCGGGTCGGTTCGGGCGGAGTGATGTTGCCCAATCATGCGCCGCTGGTGGTGGCCGAAGCCTTCGGCACCCTGGCCGAGATTTATCCGAACCGCATCGACCTGGGCCTCGGCCGCGCACCGGGCACCGACAGGATCACGATGCGCGCGTTGCGCCGCGACCGGGTCGAAACCGAGGATGACTTCCCGCGCGACGTGGCGGAACTTCAACAGCTGCTGGCCGAGCCGCAGGCCGGACAGCGCGTGGTGGCGATGCCGGGCGCCGGTAGCCAGGTACCGATCTGGCTGCTCGGCTCCAGCCTGTTCTCCGCCCAGCATCGGCGAGTTCCTTGCCGCTGCGGTGATCGGCGGGCCGCAAAGCGTGGCCGCCGGGCTGGCGGGATTGCAGCAGGCGACCCAGGCCGACGAGCTGATCCTGGTTTGCGACATCTTCGATCCCGATCTTCGGCTGCGCTCGCTCGATATCGCTGCGGCGGCATGCGGGCGGTGAACTCGCGGCGGAGCCGGTCAGAGCCGCACTCGTCAACGAAGAAGGCCACCCGCAGGTGGCCTTTTGCTTTACTGCGGGTAGGACTTAGAACTTGAAGCCGTACCCGACACCGACCAGGAGCGGATCGAGTGTCAATCCGCTGACCTTGTTGCCGCCCACCTTCAGATCGGCCTTGATGTAGGTCTTCTTGATGTCGAAGTTGATGTAACTGTTCTTCCCCACCTTGAAGTCGAATCCGACCTGGAGCGCGCCACCGACGCTGGATTTGCTCAGGCTGGAGGACGAAGCGGTCAGCGCATTCACCACGGGCAGATCGACGCTGGAGATCAGCGTGTAATTGATACCCGCACCGACATAGGGACGGAAGCTGGCTTCCGGCGCAAAGTGGTACTGCAGCGTCAACGTCGGGGGCAGGGCCTTGAAGGTGCCCGCCTTGCCCACGCCGTTGATCTGAACCGCGAGCTTCTGCGGATACGTCAGGATCAATTCGGCCGCGATGTTCTTGGTGAAGAAATAGCTGAAGTCGACTTCGGGAATCAGCTTGTTGTCCGCCCACACCGCGTTCGAGGCAAGCCCCAATGTCGGAATCGGGTCGGATTTCTTGATCGGCTGCAGGTCGACCGCGCGAATGCGCATCATCCAGTTGCCTTCCGCCTGCTGGGCAACGGCAGCTGTGGTGCCAAGGACGGCAGCAACAGCGACAGCCAGTTTTACTATCTTCATAACACTTCCTTTCATGGATGGAAAATTTAAAGCTCAAGGGAAAAAGGAAAGTGCGGATAATAACCATACTTAAATTGTGGGAATTGATTTGGGTCAACGCTCGGCGGCTTTCAGGCGACGTGGAAATGCGGGCATGATTTGGTCGCGCGGAGGCCGGAGAACGCCCACCGGCGCACGTGGGCGGCGGGACTGGGCAACGCCGGGCTCGCGTAGAATCAATCGGGTCGAAGGTCTCAACGGGTAAGCTCGCGCACCATGCCGGACGGCGGCCATACATTGCAGGAAAGCGTTGCCTTGCAACGCGCGTCACTCAAGCAGCTGATCGAGGAACCGCTGCGTTGCGCGGCGCGGGCCAGCGCGGCCGCCTGGGGCGAGCGCGCCGCGCTGAATGCCGAATTGGCCCGCCTATTCCCCAGCGTGCCGCATTGCCGCTACCTGTACGCGATGACGCTCGACGGCGTGCAGATTTCCGACAATGTCGGCAGCGCCGGGGTCGATGAGACGGACTTCGGCCGCGACCGCTCGCATCGGCCCTATATGCGCGAATCGCAGCCGGCCACGGGTTTCCTTCTGTCGCATTCCTACATCACCCTGCGCGATCGGCGCCCCGGGTTGACTGCGATCCAGATCGTGCGCAGCGCCGCCGGTGCCGCGGTCGGCTTTCTCGGCGCCGATTTCTATCTGCACGATCTGCCGCTGACGCGCGAGCGCTTCGAGGAGAAGCGCCAGTGGCGACAACTGCGCGGCGATCCGTCGATCCGCAGCCAGGTCTTTCACCAGACCCGCAGCGAGAGCGAGATGGACCGCCAACTGACTACGGTGCTCGGCGTCGTCGAGGAACTGATGGTCGATCACGGCATGTACCACATCATGCTGCACTTCTCCAGCAGCCGCGCCGTGTACTGGACGCTCGACGATCCTTACCGCTACCGCCTGTTCGACATCCAGGCCCTGGTCGATCCCGACACCTGTCTCGCCTATCCCAAGCATCCCTATCCGGCTGACGCGCTGGTGCCGAGGGAGCGCATCCGCGCCATCCTCGACACGCTGGGCTCCTTGCGTTTCATCGACGAGACCTTCTATCTGCGCACCGGCACGCTCAACCTGTTCAACGGCATCGTCGGCCTGACCTTCTCCTGCGACGGCTCCCACTACATGCCCTGGGACGAGTTCCTCAAGATGGACGTGGCGTTCTGGTTGGGGACGGTCTGAATTCCTTATAGCCCGATCGAGCGGTATTGCGCCGTCATGCGATGGGTGGCACCGGGCGCTAGCTGAATCACATCCTCGGCGGCGTTGGCGGTTTCGACGCAGACCATCGACGTCCAGCCCTCGGGACAGAAATCGCCCATCTTGTCGGCCTTCTCGGTCCACGGGCTCCACACCACGGTGGAGTGGCTGCCGGTGCTGGTGACGAGGATGCGGCGCTTCAGCAGCGGGTCGTGGATCTCGCAGTGGCCGTGCGTGGCGAGGTAGATGCGGTCGGTTTCGCCGCTGAAATCGACGGCGCCGTGCTGCGTCTTGCGCGTGCCGCCATCCACCTTGTCGAGGTAGTCGCAGGCGTCCAGTCCCGTGATCGTGGTCTGGCGGATGTCGCCGATCTCGAAATAGGTATGCAGGGCCTGGCCGAGTTCGAAGGGGACGCTGCCGGTATTGGTGGTGGCGAGCTCGACTTCCAGTTCGGGGCCGACGGTGACGCTGTTCCTCAGCGTCGAGGGCTGCGGCCAGCGCGCGCGGGTGGCGTCGGACTGCACCAGCTCGAATTCGAGGTGCAGGCGGTGGTCGGGCAGCAGCGTTGCCTCGATCAGTTGCCAGGGCACGGTGCGGGCAAAGCCGTGGCCGGGAAACTGCGCATTGCTTGGATGGGCGCCGAACCAGGGCCAGCACACCGGAACGCCGCCGCGGATCGACTTGCCCGGCGCCAGTTTGGCGAGCTTGCTGAGCCAGATCAGCGGCGGCTGTCCGGCCGGCTGGTAGCTCATGACATGGGCGCCCTGCAGCGCGATGCGCGCGCTGGCGTGGCGGGTGGTGACCTGGGCGACGACGAAGCCGTCCGGGCTTTGTTCGAAGGCAAGAATGTCGGCGATGGCGAAACGGCGGTTCAGTTCAGCGGCTTGGCTCATGGGTATTTTCCGTGGGAGGTTGGCGATTTCGGCGTTGACGAAAATTTCGGAACACAAAACTAATGCAAAACCCGAAAAGTCAGGCTGCATTGATTTGATGGCGCCATAAATCGCCGTCGCACCGGCGCCGACTATCGGGCTGGCCGCGGCCGATAGGCGGCGCAGTCCCGGTCGCACGCGGCGTTACAATTGCTGCGTTGTCTGTCGCCGCCTTTCTTTCCGTCGCCGATATTCCGCCGAACATGAATCTGTCTTCCTCCGCTTTCGCCCGCTCGATCTGCCTTCGCCTGCTGATGCTGGCGGCGCTGGCAACGGCAGGTTGCGCGACCAATCCGGTGACCAAGAAGTCCGAGCTGAGCTGGCTGTCGGAGCAGCAGGAAATCAAGATCGGCACCCAGCAGTACCTGCAGAACCAGCAGTCGGCGGGCGGCAAGTTCATTCTCGACCCCCAGCTCGCGGCCTACGTCAATGAAGTCGGGCAGAAGCTGGTGAAGGTCAGCGACCGTCCGAACCTGCCGTTCGAGTTCGTCGTGATCAATGATTCGGTGCCCAATGCCTGGGCTTTGCCGGGAGGCAAGCTGGCGGTCAATCGCGGCCTGCTGACCGAGTTGAAGAGCGAGGCGGAACTGGCGGCGGTGCTGTCGCACGAAATCGTGCATGCCGCCGCGCGCCATGGCGCCAGTTCGATGGAGCGCGGCATCCTGCTGTCGACCGGTGCGGCGATCATTTCGGTGCTGGCGTCCGACAACAAGCATTCCGACCTGATCGAATTCGCCGCAGCGGGCGGCGCCGCGCTGATCGGCTTGCGCTTCAGCCGCGAGCATGAGCTGGAGGCCGACCACTACGGCATCGACTACATGGTGCGCGCCGGCTACGACCCGAAGGCGGCGGTGGAATTGCAGGAGACCTTCGTGCGCCTGTCGGGCGACAAGTCGGCCAACTGGCTGGCGGGCATGTTCGCCACCCATCCGCCGTCGCAGGAGCGCGTCGAGGCCAACCGCCGCATGGCGGCGACCTTGCCGGCGAACCTGCATCGCGGCGAGGACGTGTATCAGCGCAAGCTGGCTTTCCTGATGCACTCCAAGCCCGCCTATGCGGCCCATGATGAAGGCCGCAAGTCGCTGGCCAAGGACCCGGCGCATGCGCTGGCGCAGGCCGAGCGGGCGATCAAGCTGGAGCCGCGCGAGGCGATGTTCTACGCCCTGCGCGGCGATGCCCTGAAGAAACTGGGCCGCACGACCGAGGCGGAGGCGGACTACAGCGAGGCAATCAAGCGCAACGGCGAGTACTACGCCTTCTACCTGAATCGCGGCCTGACCCGGCAGCGCCAAGGCAATGCCGCCGGCGCGCAGGCCGACCTGGAGCGCAGCAACGCGCTGCTGCCTACGGCCGCCGCGCATTTCGTGCTGGGCAACCTGGCGCAAAGCGCCAACAATGCGGGCAAGGCCATCGAGCATTTCAGGCTGGCGGCCGCTTCGGATTCGGACATCGGCAAGCGTGCCGGTGCTTCGCTGGCGCGCCTCGATCTGCCGCGCAATCCCGGCAACTACCTCAGGGTCAATGCGGTGGCGGACGGCAACGGCAATCTCGGCCTGCGGGTCACCAACCGCAGCCCGTTTGCATTGCGCAATGTGCGTGTTGCCGGCGCAGTGCTGAAGACCGATTTCCACCGCGAGTATGTGCTGCCCGGAAGCCTGCCTGCAGGCAAGTCGGCGGTGGTGGCGATGGGCGTCAATCTGGCGGACTTCAGCGGCGGCCTGGGCCGGGTCAGCGGCCAGGTACGCAGCGCGGATATCGCCGAATGAGGCACCCG
>MHZX01000143.1 GCA_001828935.1 Rhodocyclales bacterium RIFCSPLOWO2_02_FULL_63_24 | reverse complement strand
AGCGCAGTTTCGTCGCCGCCACTGCCGGCGCGATCTGGTATGGCGATGTGATGCACGGCCCGCGGGTGCCGATCTCCGGCCGGCTGGCGAATAATATTCGGGGACAGACCACGGATATTCCATAGCAGTAGCGGAATCAAATTGGCCAAGCTCGGATTGATTTTGAATATTCTGCAAGGCCAAGGCTTCTGGCTCGTGCTGCCTGCGCTCAATTTCGTTGCAAGAAGCTTTCCGCGTCGACATCGGCCTGCTTGAGGATGGCGCGCAAGGTGCCTTCGGGCATGTCGCCGGGGTGATTGGGAATCGTGGTGTATCGATTGCTCGCCGGGTTGAGCCAGATTTCATGGCTGCCCGCCGCCTGGCGGTGGAACTCGAAGCCGAGTTGCTTCAGCCGCTTGACGATCTCCCGATAACTGAAGCCCGCCAACCGCCCCATCAGACCGCTACGATAAGGGGGTAGTCGAAGGACTCGCGCAGCGGCGACAGTGTGGCATCGGTCACGTCGGCCTGTGACTCGATCAACTTCTTGGCCACGTCGCGGGCAATCTCCACGGTTTCCTGCAGCGTGCGCCCTTGCGCGATCAAACCCTGCACCTCGTCGCTGGTGGCCAGATAGACTCCCTCCGGCAACTTCTCGATGTGCAACTGAATCATGTGTTCCATGGTATGGCTCCTGAACAGCTCACGCCGCCTTGGCTTAATGGGGTTGCGTGTTGAATCCCATCGCAGTGCCGCAGGCTTGAGAATCAAACCCGCCGACAAATCCGGCACTATCTTCTTCGTCTCGGGCGACAACCGGCTCACCTCTCGAACTGTAGCAGGATTTGAGTTTCAAGGATCGAAGTCAAATGCGGAACCAAAGGGTAGGCTGAAATTGAATTCTTCGGCCTCCTGATTCGAAAGTCGGCACTGATGAAGCCCCTGCGCTACAAGGCGGTCGAGCAAAAAAACGCTCTCTACGCCGTAGCGGATTGACCAAATGGGTCAGAGACATTTCAGGTCAACGGCACTACCTTGAATTTGCATCGTCTCCCACCCTTCCCGCAAAAGTCGGCGATGGTGCTACGGCGATCGGACCCGCGTTAAAGCACGGGCGGAGCGCAGCGTTTCGCCCTGCCACGCACCGGCAGCGGAAAATTCGCACGGGCGGAGGCGGACAACAGCAGTTCCTTGAGCGACGGACGCGCCGCGTCGCGAAGGCGTTTCCATTCCGCCATGGAAACCAGCACGGCCGTTTCCGCACCGCGCCGCGTGACGACCTGCGGGCCTTCGCTGATGCAGGCATCCAGCAGTTCGCTGAAATGCGCTTTGGCTTCTTTGACGGGCCAAGCCTTCATCGGGTATCTCCGTTGACCGGTAGGCCGACTAGCTTATGCGGACCTTGGGCCGAGCGCAAATCGTCCACGGCGATTTGTGACGGGCCTCTGAAAGTTATGCGTAGCGGTATCCACTCGGACAGAGTTGGTGACACGGCAACCCGCCGGTGACGGCCTGCGCGAGACTCGATGCCGCCAGGCTCGACTTGAATTCCGCATGCGACAATCCCCGCATGCACGCCGCCCTTCCCTTGAGCCACTTCCTGCTCGCGCTCGCCGTGGTCGCCGTCTGGGGCAGCAATTTCGTGGTGATCAAGGTGTCGCTCGACCATCTGCCGCCGCTGCTGTTTGCCGCCTTGCGCTTCGGCTTGGTGCTGCTTCCCGCCCTGTTCTTCCTTGCGCGTCCGGCGGTGGGCCTGGGCAACCTTGCACTGTATGGCTTGCTGATCGGGGTCGGCCAGTTCGGCTTGCTCTATGTCGCCATCAACGGCCATATCTCCCCCGGGCTTGCCTCGCTGGTGATTCAGGTCCATGTGTTCTTCACCATCGGCCTGGCGATGCGCCTCTCCGGCGAACGGGTGCGCGGCTTCCAGTGGTTCGCCCTGCTGCTCGCAGCGGCGGGAATCGCCGTGATCGTCCTGCATACCGACGCCAGCACGACGCCGCTCGGTTTGCTGCTGGTGCTGCTGGCGGCGCTGGCCTGGGCCGGCGGCAATATCGCGGCAAAGCAGGGGGCGCCGGCCAACATCCTCGCCTACGTGGTCTGGTCCAGCGCTTTTGCGGTGCCGCCACTTATAGCGCTCTCGCTGTTCGCCGAGGGCTGGGACGTGATCTCGGCGGCGCTGCGGGCGGCTGACGCCGCGACCTGGGCCGCGGTGGCCTACCAATCCTGGGGCAATTCGCTGTTCGGCTACGCGGCCTGGGGTTGGCTGCTGGCCCGACACCCGGCGGCCACGATCACGCCGCTGGCTTTGCTGGTGCCGGTGTTCGGCATGAGCGCATCGGCGCTGTGGCTGGACGAATCGCTGCCGCCCTGGAAGCTGGCGGCCGCCGCACTCGTCATGGCCGGCCTGGCGCTCAACCTGCTGTGGCCGCGACTGCGCGCCGCCTTGCTGCGGAAGGGATAGGCCAAGGGGTCGGGCGCGAACCTGCCTCCCAGGAGTCGGCGCCGGCGGGACGGCGATTGCGCGGCCGCGGCTGCCAAACGCTTGCCGACGGTATATGCTTGCGTCCTTGCGCATTGAGCATGCGCAAGATAGTCATGCCTCGACCGAGCTCGCTTGCATCCAACCGGGAGATACCGCCATGGCTTACCGCCGCCGTCAATTCCTGAAAGCTGCCGCCGCCGGTATGGGGCTTGGCGCGCTGTCGGCGCCGCTGCGCGCGATCGAGTGCGGCCCGCCCGTCCTCGCCACGCATGACGGGCTGCTGATCGACGTGCATTGCCACATCTTCAATGCCGACGACCTGCCGGTGCGCGGCTTCGCTAACCACGTCTTCTGGCACACCACAGGGCGGGGCGAGCTCAACGTGGGCAACTGGTTTTCGCAGGCGCTGGACTGGCTCGGGCAACTGTCGGCGCCGGGCATCCGCACCGAAACCCGGCTGCTGGAGGCTATCCTCGCTGAAAAGGAGACCATGCACGAGCGGTACTGCCGCGTCGAGCATCCCCATGGCGGCATCCTGGCCTCGGCGACCAACTTCCGCCTGCACAACGCGCTGGCCATGATGGCGCTGTATCCGGAAACCGACTTGTTCGTGCCGGCGATGGTGGACCTGGACGAGCATCTGCGCGACCATTCGCCGGTCACGCCGCGGCAGCAGATCGACCTCATGGAGTACATCTTCGTCATCACCGGCGGGCGCTTTCACGGCTACGTCTCGTTCGACCCGCTGCGCCAGGCGAGGTACGACACATCGAAGCGCAACAGCCGCGAATCGCCGTTGTCGCCGCTCAACATGGTCAAGCGCGCCGTCCTCGAGCAGGGCTTCATCGGTGTCAAGCTGTACCCGCCCATGGGATTTCGCCCCTTCCGCAATCCCGAGTTGTTCGGCTGCTACCAGGGCGTCGATGACGACCACATCAAGCTCTACGACGATATCCTCGACGAGCTGTTCGACTGGTGCGCCTGCAGGGAAGTGCCGGTCATCACCCATTGCAACGATTCGAATTTTGCCGATGTGCACCACTCCAAGGGCTCCCACTGCAACCAGTTGGGAACCCCTGAGCAATGGGCCGCTTTTTTCGAGACGAATTGGCACTACCGGGGAAAGCTGAAGGTCGACCTCGGGCATTTCGGCCGCACCGACCTGCATACCCGAAACCGGCTGGAACTGGAGCAGGCGCAGAAGCTCGATTCGCCGCTGGCGCCAAGTCTCGCGAAAAAGCATCACCACAACATGGAAGAAGCCGAGAGTTTCCACAAGGCGCTCCGGACCTATCCCGAGTCGCTTTTTGCCGACCTGTCGAACTACGACACGCTCGACAACGGCCAATTGCGCGGCGCCTTTCACGAAGACATGAAACCCTTGATGACCGCGGAGGGCGGCCTGGCGAAGCAGCTCATGTACGGCACCGACTGGTACATGACGGCTGACGGCGCCGACCCCTACCTGACGAACCTCGTCAAGGCCTTGCCGCCCGAGCGCTACCCGGACTTCTACGGCAGGAATGCGGTGCGCTTCCTCGGGCTGGGCGCAGGGGAAAAGACCCGCCGGCGCCTGGAAGCGTTCTATCGCAAGTGGAACGTGCCGGAACCCGACTGGATGAAACGTGTCGATGGCGTAGCGACTTCGGCCTAGCATTGCCGGCATCCACGCCGCCCCGAAGAGTCGGCGCTGATGACACGGCGATTCCGCTTGCCTTGGACGTCAATTCGGCGCCGACCCCATGGCCGCGGATGGCGGCAGCGCCGCAGCCTTGCGGCGAGCCCGGCTATTCCTGGGGCGTTGCGGGCGCATTCGCCGGATTGGCGAAGCGCGGCAGGATCACCTTGAAAATCGATCCCTTGCCGGATTCGCTCTTCACCTCGATGCGGCCGCCGTGCTGTTGCACGATGCTGTAGGACAAGGACAGGCCCAGTCCGGTACCGGTCCCGACCGGCTTGGTGGTGAAGAATGGATCGAAGATGCGATCGAGGTGTTCGGGCAGGATGCCCTTGCCCGTGTCCTCGACTTCCACCCAGACATCCTCTCCCAGCTCGCCGGTGCGAATCGTGATCCGCCCATGGTCCTCGATGGCATGCGCCGCATTCACCAGCAGATTCATGAAGACCTGGTTGAGTTGCGACAAAATGCACTGGACTTCGGAGACGCCGCCGTATTCCTTGACCACGTCGGCCTTGTATTTGAGTTCGTTCCACACCACGTTGAGGGTGCTGTCCAAGCCCTGTTCCAGGTTCGCCCACTGCTTCTCGGTGCCGGCGACATGGGAAAAGTTCTTCAGATCCTGGACGATGCGCTTGACCCGCTGCAAGCCTTCTGTCGACTCGGCCAGCAGGTTGCCAATGTCATCGCGCAGGTAGCCGATATCGACCTGCTGCTTGAGCTCGGTCAGGACCGCGCGGGTTGCTTCGTTCATTTCCGCTTCGCTGCCCTCATAGGCCGACAACAGCCGCAGCAGGTCTTCGACATAGCGTTGCAGTGCCCCCAGGTTGGAGTTGACGAAGCCGACGGGATTGTTGATTTCGTGTGCCACGCCGGCCGCCAGCTGGCCGATCGAGGCCATCTTTTCGGATTGCAGCAACTGCGCGTGCGCTTCCGCAAGTTTCTTGATGAGTTCCTCCTGGCGCGCCCTTTCGGCGAGCAGGGCGGTGTTCGCGGCACGCAGGTCGCTGGTGCGTTCCAGCACCTTCTCCTCGAGCCGGTTGCGCGATTCGCGCAAGGCCAGTTCGGCCTGCCTGCGTTCGGTAATGTCGTCGTAGCCGAACACGCGACCGATGATGCGCTCGCCAAGATATTGCGGTCGCGACCTGCATTCGAAAACGCGGCCATCGCGCAGTTCGAAGATGTCCTTGGTCTCGTTGCCATCCACGATTTCCCGCAGGCGCTGGCGACAGGTCTCCGAGTCGACCACGCTGGCGGCGACGAAGTCGAGAATGGCGACATCGTCGTGGCCCAGCAGCAAGCTGTCCTGGATCTTCCACATGCTGCTGAACAGGCGGTTCATGTTGGCGATCCGGCCCTGCCCGTCGATCACCAATATGCCGTTGCCGGTGGATTCGAGCGTCGCCCGCAACTGCGACAGGATTTGCGCCAGGTCGTCCGCTATCTTGCGTTCGTTCTTCACGTCCCGGGCCTGCACCAGGAACAATCGCTTGTCGCCGTGGGCGACGACCCGGATCGATTTGCCGACCGTCAGCGTCGAACCGTCGGCGCAAAGATACATCCCCTCCTGGGCTGCGATGTCCTGGCATTGCCCGTTGCGCACTTCCTCCCAATAGAAGATGTCCTGCAACGCACATTCGACATCCGTGATCGTCTTCGCCAGCAAGTCGTCACCGGCATAGCCCAGCGTCTGCGCGGCGACCCGGTTGGCGGCGACGATCCGCAAGCCGGTCGGTTCGACCAGCAACATCATCTGCTCGGCATGATCCAGCAACAGGCGTTCGAGATCGCTCATTTTGCAGCAGCCGCCAGACCGGGGCTGTCGGCGTCGAAGTAGTAACTCACCTGCTGGCGCGGGCTCAGGTAGTTGTAAATCTCCCGCGGCACCTGCCCCGGCCGGATCGCCTTGACGATATTGGCGTCGGTTTCGTGCGCCATGTCGACCAGGATCGCCTCGTCCTTGGGGATATCCGCATCGTAGACCACCAGCATGGGCTTCATCGGTTGCCCCGTGTTGATGGTGGCGACCATGCCGATCACGCCGTTCGAAAGCTGCACGATGGTGCCCGGCGGATACACCCCGAGGCAGCGGATGAAGACTTGCAGCAGTTTCGGATCGAACTTGCTGCGCAAGCGGGCGAACATCAGCGACAGCGCCTCGTGGGGCGTCAACGCATCGGCGATATTGATCGGATTGCACAGTTCGTCGTAGTGATTGGCGATGGCGACGATGCGCGACAGCAGGCCGATCGCTTCGCCCTTGAGTTTGGCCGGATAGCCGCTGCCGTCGTAGGCCTCGTGATGCTCGCGGATGATGGCCAGGGCTGCCGGCGCAAACTTGAGGCGGCGGCCGATTTCGACGCCGTACTCGCAATGCATTTCGTAGAAACTGCGCTCGGCCTGGGTCAGCGGATCCTTCTTGAGCAGGATCTTGCTCGGAATCTCGCTGCGGCCGACATCGTGGAACAGCGCGCCCATGCCCAGCGTGCCGACAATATCCGGCGGCAGCTTGATGTCGCGGGCCATCATCAGGGACAGCATGGTGACGTTGAGGGAATGGAAATACAACTCCTCGCCGCCCAGCTTGTCGCCCATGATGTGGATCGCCAGCTCCGGCGCCGAAAGGATCGATTCGGCGATCTGCTCGACCAGCCGGGTCGCCTCATGCACGGTTTCCTCGGGCTTGGCCAGGATGTTCTTCTCGATGCTGCGCACCGTTTTCGCGGTATCGACGAAAGCGTGTTCGACGCGAGCCGCCGCTTCGCGCTGGACGCGGATGCGCTCGACCAGGGCGCGCTTCGCCGCCAGCGCCTGGGACAACTCGGCGCGCGCCACAGTGACCGCCGGCGCTGCCGGCTGCGGCTGGCCGGAGGGCGGCGCAGCCTCGCTGCGCGACGGGTCGTAACGTATCGTTTTCAGCCCAAGGCCGCGGATGGTCTCGATCTGGTCTTCGCTCTTGATGCGAAAATTGTTGAATGCAAACGGGTGCTCGAACCACTTGAGATCGAGATGGACATACAGTCCGATCCGAAGTTGCTCCAGCGTGACGACGGGGAAGTCTGGCATCTTGGTCATTGGCCTGATGGTCCGCGGCGGGGTGATGCCGCTTACGATCGCTCAGTCCGCTCCCTTGCCGTTGGCCTTCGATTGCCCAGCCGGCATCGCCCGACACGAGAGGCCCCGGTCCACCCACTTCATGCCTCGATCGCGCCCGACCGCTTGCAGCCGTTGAAGAGCCGCAGCCAACCGCATGGACAAATGCATGATCGTCTCCATGTAATAAAGCTCGTCGCCACTTCGGTCGCGCGGCATTCGAACCCATGGCGGGCAGGAGTCGGCGCTGGCGCTACGGTGTAACGGACCTTACGAAAAGCCGATGATAGCGCCGGATGCGAAAATCATGCGGATTTTGCATGGGTTCGCCAGCGCGCTATACCGTCTATGATCCGGTCGGTACCCGACAAGGAGAAAACCCGATGCCTCAATTCACATTCGAAACCGTGCCGCGGATAGTCTGCGAGCAAGGCGGCTCCTTGCGTCTGGGCGAGATTGCCTGTGAGCTGGGCATCAGCCGCGTGTTCGTCGTCACCGACCGCGGCCTGGTCAAGGCCGGCGTCATCGACGACGCGCTGGCGGCGATCGAAGCCAGCGGGCTGAAGCTCAGCCTGTTCTCCGATGTCGTCGCCGATCCGCCCGAAGCCAGCGTGCTGGCTGCCGTTGCCGCGGCACGCGACGTCGCGGCGGATGGCGTGATCGGCATCGGCGGCGGCAGTTCGCTCGATACGGCCAAGCTGGTGGCCCTGCTCGCCTGCACGGCGCAGCCGCTGGCGGAAATCTACGGCATCGGCCTGGCGCGCGGCGGCCGCCTGCCCTTGATCCAGGTGCCGACCACCGCCGGCACCGGCTCCGAGGTCACGCCGATTTCGATTCTGACCACCCCGACCAACGAAAAGAAGGGGGTCGTCTCGCCCCTGCTCTACCCGGACGTGGCGCTGCTCGATGGCAGGCTCACGCTCGGCCTGCCGGCGCCGATCACGGCCATGACCGGGGTCGATGCCATGGTGCATGCGATCGAGGCCTATACCAGCCGGCTGAAGAAGAATCCGCTGTCCGACGCACTGGCGATCAAGGCGCTGCAACTGCTCCACGCCAACATCGGCGCGGCCGTAAGCGCCGGCAGCGACCCGACAGTGCGCGAAAACATGCTGCTCGGTTCGTTGTTCGCCGGCATGGCCTTCGCCAACGCGCCGGTAGCCGCGGTCCATGCGCTGGCCTATCCATTGGGCGGGCAATTCCACCTGCCGCACGGCCTGACCAACTCGCTGGTGCTGGGGCCGGTGCTCGAATTCAATCGGAGCGCGGCAACCGAACTCTATGCCGAACTGGGGCGCGCCATCCTGCCGGGCCTGCACGCGGCCAGCGATGCTGCCGCGGCGACGACATTCATCGACACCCTGCGCGCTCTGGTTGCGGCCATGCCCTATGCGCAGCGGCTGCGCGACGTCGGCATCGACGAGACCGCCCTGCCGGGCCTGGCGCGCGATGCGATGAACGTCCAGCGCCTGCTGGTCAACAATCCGCGCGAAGTGGCCTACGCGGACGCCCTGGCGATCTATCGGGCCGCCTGGTGACAAACGCATCCGCCCCCAAGACACTGTCGATGCCGAGCTCTCGCTGAGGGCAGCGAGAGCCACCCGCAAGTCCTACCAGGGGAAACTACTTCGGCAGCGAGAGAATCCAGTCGACGAGTTTCCGCGCATTGGCTTCCGAGATCGCCACGCCATTGGGTGGCATCGCCACGCCGCTGGCTTCGTCCTTCCAATGCCGGTTATAGACCGAGGTACCTCCCATGACCTCCGCGGTCAGATTTTTCCTGGCGTTCTTGTCGCCCCTGTAGCGTGCCGCAACGGCCTTCCAGGGCGGCCCGACCGGCTTCAGGCCTTCCGGACCCTGCGCATCGAGTTCAATCGCATGACAGATGAAGCAGCCCGACTTTCGCGCCAACTGGCGTATGGCGTCGTCCTGCTTCTCATTGGCCGAGGCGACGCCACTGGTTGCCAGCGCGGCGACCAGCAATGTCACATAGATTGCGTTGCTACGTTTCATGAACCCACTCCTCAAACAAAAAACGGATCGGAAACCGCGCCGACGGCTTCCTTCGAACGGCGACGTCGTTCGGTCTAGCCCCCCGCCACCGGCGGCCAGATCGCCAGAGTTTCACCTTCCTTGAGCGCAAGCGTGGCGCGCGCTGCGGGCGGCACGAAGTTGCCGTCGATCAAAACCAGGTGGCAGAGCTTCTGGGGCAGTCCAAAGCGCTCGATGATCTGCTGGATGGTAGTCCCGGGAGCCAACTCCAGCGTCAGCGCATTGGTCCTTTTCGCCTCCGCCGGCAGGTAATCCTGCAAGGTCGCGTAGAGCTTGAAGACTATTTTCATGCGTTCTGTTTTCTTCCTCCGCAATATGCTGGCTACGCGGCCTTTTGGGCTCCGGCGAGGTATGCGGCCATGAAGGCATTGGGATCGGCTAACAGGGAATCCTTCCACGCCCCGAGCCGGGTCCGCGTCTGGATCAGTCCGCGCAGGACTCCGACATGATCGGTGTGGCCGATCGAGGTGGCGCCGACCAGTACATCCTCCTTGAACTGCAGCGACAGGTAGCGGTTGTTGGTCTCGTCCATGAACTCCACCCCCGAGCCGCCGTTTTCCTTGGTTTCCCCCCACCATTGGCCGAACGAAGTCGAAATCAAACCCAGGGTGTCGAGCACATTGATCGCCAACACCCCCGGCAAACGCGCCTCCTTGCCTGCCATGTTGAGTGCCGCGACGCGCGCCTGATCGGCGGCATTCGGCTGGATCGCGGCGACCAGATGGGCGCCCGTAAACAGGTCGGGAGCTTCGGCGACATCGCCTGCGGCGTAAATTCCTGTCACCGAGGTCTGCATCCGCTCATTGACCAGCACGCCCTTGGCCACCTGCACCGCGGTGTTGTCGAGGAAGCCGACGTTCGGCGCAACGCCGGCGGCAACGATCACCAGGTCGCAGGGGATCGCCTCGCCGTCGGACAGCGTCACCATCAGTGGGCCGTCGCCCGTCTGGTCGGCAGCGGCCCCCAGCGCCTGCTTGAGGCGGCCGAGCAAACCCGCTTTGGAATCCTGCGCATCGATGCGCTGCACCCCTTTCCCGGTCAGTACGCGCACCCCTTTCCGCTCCACCCAGCGCCGGATCATGCCGCCGGCCTTGGGCGTCATCATGCGCGGCACCATGCGGTCGCCCATTTCCACCACGGTGAGTTCGACGCCGCGTGCGGCCAGCGCTTCCATGATGATGCAGCCGATGAAGCCGGCGCCCAGTTGCAGCACGCGCGTGCCCGGCTTGGCCAGTTCGGCGATCGCGCGCGCATCGGCCAGTGTCCAGCAAGTCTGCACCTGCGGCAGCCCGATGCCAGGAATCGGCGGTCGCACCGGATGCGAACCGCTGGCGATCAGCAGCCGGTCATAAGTCTCGAAGCTGCCGTCGGCGAGCAGGAGTTTGCATTGCGCGGTATCGACGGAAACCACCCGGCCCTGCAGCTCGCGTATGCGCAAGTTGGCGAAATGGCCCGCCGTCTTGCGCAGGTAAGTGCCCGACTCGCCGATATTGCCTTCGAGCAGATAGGGAATCGCCATGCGCGAGTAGGCAGGTTCCGGCTCGCCTCCAATCAAGACGATTTCCGCACTGGCATCTGCCTTGCGCAAGGTTTCCGCGGCAACCACGCCCGCAGGCCCGTTACCGATGATGACGTGTTTCATGGAGGTATCCTCAAAAGCACAGGGGACCGGCGATGCCGATCCCCTGCGGGCATTACACGATT
>MHZX01000142.1:21277-21384 GCA_001828935.1 Rhodocyclales bacterium RIFCSPLOWO2_02_FULL_63_24 | reverse complement strand
CGGCCCGACGCAGAGCCAGATCAGCCGTGTGAGATAGGCATTGAGCGAGCGCGCTGCCATGGCTCAGTCCGCGCGACATCGTCGTCGGGCGCCGTCATCCCGTCGTC
>MHZX01000142.1:0-21221 GCA_001828935.1 Rhodocyclales bacterium RIFCSPLOWO2_02_FULL_63_24 | reverse complement strand
GAAAATATTGACCAGCGAGGCAAAGAATACTCCAGATGCATCGGCGGTGCATTGATCTGCGTCAGAGGGCATGCGCTGGCGCATCGAGCGGGACTATCAGGACCTGAAACAGGAACTGGGGTTGGGTCACTATGAAGGGCGCGGTTGGCGATGAGCTTCATCATCACGCGGCATTGAGTATTGCCGCCTACGGATCCCTCGTCACCGAACGTATTACCGCCAGCAAACCCGCCGGCGCCAAAAAACTTCGCCGTCCGCCAAGTTCCTGTGCTTCCCGCGAATTACCTCCCTCGCGGCAGCCCTGCGCGCACAGTGGCGTAAGACAACGCCTGTGACACAGTAAGACTAACCGAGTTTCTTCGCCAGATCTTCGGCACGCGGGTGGTAGTAGCGGGCGAGCATTTTCGTGCCCTTGTGGCCGATGACCTTCATCAGTTCGTGAATCTGCAGCTTTTCCGCCAGTCGCGTCGTTGCCTCGTGCCGCAAATCATGAAAATGACGATCGACCAGAAGCGGGTCGTCGGCCAATGCAGCGGTGATCTTTAGAGTTTCCGTTCGCGGCGGGGTGGGTTTGGCAGGTTTGCGGCCGCCCAGGACAAGCACTTTTCTCGTTTCTGCTTTTGCCTCTTTCTCGGAAAGGCCGCGGGCCATGAGGCGGGCAAGCAGTGTCTCTTGCTCGTACGTCAGACGGGCGCGTCTCACGGCGCGCTGCCAGGATTGTTTGAACGCTTCTGCCGTTACCGGGAAGACTGGTCCGCGCAATGTTTTAGGCAGAGCATCAAGCACCTTTACCGCCCTCGACGACAGTGGGACGTCGCGGAAGGTGTCCTTGTTTTTCAGCTCCCGCCCATCGGCACCGCGCAATCGAGCGATACGCTTTTTCAGATCGACGTCCTTCCAGGTCATCGACAGGAGTTCGCTCTGACGTGCGGCGGTTTCGATGGCCAGAATGACGATTGGCTTGACCCACGGGTTTTCTCCCTGATCGATGGCAGCCAGCAGCCGGACCTCCTCATCGGCAACAAGTCTTCGTGTCCTTGCATTGCTGACCGCTGGCTTGCGAACCAGGCTGGTCGGGACGCTTGCCAGCGGGATACCCCAATCGAGCACGGCTGTCTTGAATATCCGCGACATCATGTTGATATCGTGGACTACCGATTGTGCGGAAAGGCCAAGTGCCAGGCGTTTGTCGCGGAAAGTGGAAATCATCGATGGAGTGATGGTCGCCAGGGAGTACTGCCCAAACTCTTCGGTCAAGGATTTGAGTCGGTACTTGTCCCGGTCGCCGCTGCGCTTGCTCGGTAGCACTTCCTTGACGTAGCGGCTGGCTGCATCTGTGAACGTGGTGGATTCAGCCAGGGATCGATCAACGAACACGGACCGGTCCATCTTGTTTTCCACGTCGCGCGCCCAAGCTTCGGCATCGATCTTCTTCGCGAATGTCTTGCTTTGGAGCGGTTGTCCCTTGCGGCGGATAACCGCTTGCCACCACCCTGATGTGCGCTGTTTGAGCGTCGCCATTTTTGTATCTCACTGTTCCCGTTTTGTTCCCGAAACCACTTTTGTTTACTCTATAGTCCGTGGAAAGCACGGTCAATAGGGGCACACAGGAAGTCGAGAAATTGTGCCTGTCACGCCGGGGGTCGCGGGTTCGAGTCCCGTCCACTCCGCCAAGCTTTCATCGAAAACCCGCAAGCCTTCAAGGCCTTGCGGGTTTTTCGTTTATATCCGTCCGTTTTGCATCGGCGCAGCTTGCCCGCGAAGCGGAATCCCAGGCACGCAGAGCGAGCCAGCGCCGACTCTTGTCCTGAACCGTTTGGGTGCGTAGTACCCGCCGCCTGCACTGTCGGCTATGAAGCTACTCGCGACTTCAACGGCTAATAAGCGCCTTAGCATCGCGCCGAACCGATCGAGAGGTCGGTCCTACCAAGACGGCAAAGACCTACTCCCGCGAGTCTGATCGCCGACGAATAAGTACGACTTGACCGCCCGCTGTCGCCGCAGCAGCAAGGCCATGAACTCGTCCACGAGTTCGCGATTTTCTGGCGTCAATGCGGAATACTTGCTCACTGCAATGGTGGTGCCAATTAACGGATGTTTTTTTCCGCTGGCGGAGTTGCGCGCCTTCGCGGCTGTCCGGGTGGCAGCTTCGGTACGCAGATGCAACTCCGATACCGTAACGCCCAAGGCGGAGGCGATCCCCTCCAGGGTTTCCGTCGAGTAACCCTGCTTTCCGCGTTCGATGCGCGACAGATTGCTGGCATTGGTGCCGGCGGCGAAAGCGATTTCCTCCAGCGTCGCCTTGTGCGCTTCCCTGATCTCGCGGATGACTTGCCCGATCTGCATGGTCTCAATGTTGGTGCTCATTGACGTATCGCGCAAAGCGCTACACGTCAATCAGAATGACGCATCACGTCAAGCGTTCGTCATTTTGCGGCGCAAGTACCACGCTGCCTTGTGCCTTTCGGACTGCACCGACTTTTCAGGGAATAGCACTATGACCACCCCCGTTTCTGACCTACTCAAGGACAGTGCCTACAAGCTCAGTCAGTTCAAACCTGCTCAAATCGCTGCACTGGAATCCGCCATCACGTTCAAGGAGTCAGGAAAGAAAACCGCGCCCTACACCACCTGCCTGGTGCGTGGCAACCAGCGGCGATTTTCATTACATCGAAATTGGTGACATAAGTGCCGACGGCACCGCGCGAGCGGAGCGTCTGCCACAGCGCGAAGCGCCGAGCCGGGCCACGCAGTTCGTTCGCGCAGGCGATGTCGTCACTTCAACAGTGCGCCCGGTCCGTCGTTTGTCGGCGGTCATCGATGCCGAGCAGGACGGCTATGTGTGCTCGTCCGGTTTCGTTGTCCTGCAACCACGCGCGATTCGCTCGGACGTGCTGCTAACGTATTTGCGCTTGCCGCCCGTCTGCGCCTTGATGGACCTGCACACGAGCGCCAGCATGTACCCAACTATTTCCGAGGCCGATCTGCTCGCGCTGCCGATTCCGAGAATTTCTGCCGCCACCCAGCAGGCGATAGAAAAGTCGACGCTGGCAGCACGGCAGGCCAAGCAGCGCGCTACCCAACTCCTTGACGCCGCCAAGCGCGCCGTCGAGATTGCAATCGAGCAAGATGAGAAATCCGCGCTGGCTTACTTGGAGGCGCAAGCATGAGCGGCGACTACTACAGAGTCTTTCTCTGGCAGATACAACCCGGCATCGTAGCCGTCCGCTTTACCGCAGGTAAGCGGCGGCGGGCTACAAAGTGCAGGACGACGAGCGCCGCCCCGGCGTAGCCGCTGGAGCCGTGGGCGGTTTTTTGCTGACGGCGCAGGCGGCGGGCAGTACGCGACCAAGCCAGCCAAGCGCAAAAGTCGGTGCTGGCGACGACCGAAGGAAGTGCAGAGCAAGGTGATTATCGAAGGCACAAAGCCGTGGCGCAGCTTTATCGCGCGACGGCGTGGTTCAGTATGTGATGCGGTAGCGACGGTGCGGGCAGAAGGCTTGCGGCGCAGATTGAAAATGACAACGGCCACTCGATGGTGGCCGCTGGGCTGCTCGGTCGATGTTCCGACTCGTCAGGTTATGCCGCTGCGCCCGCGATGCGAGCTGTACGCCGCACGGTGCGGGCGGGCTTGTCCTTCGCCAGATGGTCGATCACTACAGGCGGGCGGTTCGGGAACTGCGCCACTAGTTCAAGCTTGCCTCCCATACCCTCGACGTAACGCCGTAGCGTGGAGAGCAGCATGTCGCTGCGTTGTTCCAGACGTGAAATCGTGTCCTGCCCGACACCCAGGACTGCGGCCAGATCTTCTTGCGTCTTCTCGACGGCTTGTCGCAAGTCCTTCAGTGAGGCGAGTTCCTGCGCGCGCCGTTCTATTTTTGCGCGGCGCCCGGCGGGGAGGGCCGCCATCACGTCATCAAGTTTTTTTGCCATGCTTGCGCTCCTTTGCTTTTGTTGCTGCCAGTTCCGCCAGATGCTCATCAAATCGCTTGTCGGCCACGGCGATTAGCCGCTTGTAAAATCTTCGCTGGTCGGCACCGCCCTTGTCGCCACCCACCAGCAGAATCGCCTGTCGCTTCGGGTCGAAGGCGAAGGCAATGCGCCAGACACCCCCGCCCCCATCGAAGCGCAGTTCTTTCATGTTGGCGTGCTTCGAGCCTTTCAGGCCATCCACCGTTGGCCGCCCGAGATTCGGGCCGAATTCGCCGAGCAGCTTCGCATGGGCCAAGAGTTCATCCTGCAAGGCTTCATCAAGCTCCTGAAACTCGGCATCGAAGGCATCGTGGAATAGGACTGTCCAACTCATAAATGGATTATGGACTTAAAGCAATATGGATTCAAGTCCATGTCGTGGGTGTGTTGGAAAGATTCGGGATGTTCAACCGGCTCATGCCGCCGAAGCCTTGAGTGCATCGGGCTGGGCGCTGGGCGGCTTTCCGTTGGACAACGTCCACTCCGCCACAAATAGCAATGAAAAACCGCCTTGACTGGCGGTTTTTCATTTTGAGCGAGCGGATTGCGCGATCTGCGTTTCGGGCCTGAGCATCGAGCCTTCCTCGTAGTGCTGACGGCGATTGACGGCGACCCACGGGGTCGGGATACTTCAGACGCCCCGTCGGCTGTCCCAGCCGCCATGCGCTGTTCCGTTCCTCGCCTGATTCTGTCGCTTCTCACCGCCCTTCTGCTGTCGGGCTGTAGCGCCGTGCGTTTCGGCTATGGCAATGCGGACAGTCTTGCGCGCTGGTGGATCGATAGCTACATCGACCTGTCGGCGGAGCAGGACGCGCTGGTCCGCGAGCGCCTGGTCCGCTTCCATGCCTGGCATCGCAAGACCCAGTTGCCGGATTACGTGGCGATGCTGCACCAGGGTCAGAAGTTCGTCTCCGGCCAGCCCACGGCCACCGATGCGCAGGCTCTGCTCGACGACATGCTCAAGAGCGGGCGGACGCTGGCCGAGCGGGCGACGCCGGATGTTGCCGATTTCCTGGCGACGATGACGGCGGAACAGATCGAGCGGATGGCGGCGCGCTTCGCCGAGAAGAATGCCGAGTACGCCAAGGAAGCGCAACTTGCGGAGGGCGAAAGCGGACAACGCAAGGCCCGTTACAAACGCTTGCTGGAACGCGTCGAATACTGGTTCGGCGACTTCAATTGCGAGCAGAAAGCGGCCCTGCGGCAACTGATCGACGGCCAAACGGCCGGCAGCCAGTTCTGGTACGAGGAACGTTTGCGGCGCCAGCGGGAATGGCTGACCCTGGTACGTCAGGTGGAGCGCGAGCGGCCGTCGCGTGCGCGGACGATCCAGCGGCTGCGCGACTACGTGGCGCGTTTCGACCTGCCCGAGGATGCCGCGCGGCTGGCGCAGGCGCTGGCCTTGCGGCGTGCCTCGGCGGAACTCGCGGTGCTCATTCACGGCATGACCTCAAGCGCGCAGCGGTCCCATGCCCTGCACAAGCTGGGCGACCTGATACACGATTTCAGCGACTTGTCGCGGGACCAGCCGGTTGCGGTCTTGCCCCCGCCAGGCGCCGGCTCCAGGGTGCCAATTCAGGCGCGGATCGGATAAGCGTACGGCCCAGGGTATTGGCCGCCGCAGATCCCCACAGGACCATTTTGTTGAAAACCGCCTGTTGAGCCCGGCACCGTCGGCCCTTGCCGGGTCGGGTGCCGGTCGCCAGCGGAATGCTGTTCAGCGTGTGCCGCTTGGCCGCGAATAGCTGGCAATCAGGGCAGCAAGCTCGAAATCGCTGAAAGGATTGCGCAAACCGGTCGTTCGATCGCCCCGTACGCCAAGCAACAAACGAGCGGCGAATTCCTCGCGCGGCATGCTGGCCAGTTGCGCAGAGAGATTTTTTGCCGGCAACAGGCTGTCGCCGGATGCGGCGTCATGACAGCCGGCGCACGTTGTTGTGTGTATCGATGCGCCGAGAGCCCGCATTTCCGCGGTGGGCGCGGCAACCAGCAGCAGGCGCGGATCAAAGGGGTGGCGACGTTTCAGCGTCGCCAGCACGGCAGCAAGCGCGCGCCAGTCACGGCGCTTGATCGACGCGCGCATCGCAACCACGGAACTTGGGTCGCTCTTGGCTCGGCGCAGCGACAGCGGCAGGGAGGACAGCGCCCCGTTGAGGCGCTTGACCAGTCCCTCGCGTTCCAGCGGTCCGCCTTCGCCAGCCATCAGCCGGCGCGTGTCGCCGGCCATGACGGCGATTTCGGCGGCGAGGCGCCGCTCATGTTCTCCCGCGGCCTGGGCGGCGACGCAACAACACGCCGCCGCCAGTCCGGCCAAGAGGGAGCGGTAACGCACCGGGCCTATTTCAGGCTGACCTTCTGTTCCACCGGACCGGCCTTGATCAGGGTCCACTCGACCATGGAACCGTCATAGAGCTTGACCTTCTTGTTGCCGACCAGCTCGCTGGAAACGAACCAGCCGATCGACGCCAGGTGGCCGGTGTTGCAGAAGGTGATCTGGTCGCCGCTGGTAGGCACGCTGGCCACCTTGAACAGCTTTTCCAGCTCGGACTTGGGACGGAACGTGCCGCCGCCGTTTTCGGTGGTCCAGCCGGTGGGCAGGTTCTTGGCGCCGGGCAGGGTGCCGTTTTCGGTAGCCTTCGGGTTGCGGTTGATGCCGACATACTGATCCTCGGGACGGCTATCCACCAGCAGCACTCCCTTGGCCTTCGAGGCTTTCACGTCCTCGACGCCGGCCACCATTTCCATGCGCGGATGCGGCGTGAAGGTCTTTGCCGCCACCTTGGCCGCGCCGGCCTCGACCGGGCGGGTCTTGTCCTTGGTCCAGGCTGCCATGCCGCCGTTGAGGATCGACACGTTGTCGTGGCCGAGTACCTTGAAGGTCCAGTAGATGCGCGTGGCCCAGCCCATGTCGGCGTAGGAGCCGCCGGGTGCGACCAATACCACATGGGTATTGTTGTCGACCCCCAGGCTGCCGATGTGCGCAGCCAGCTTATCGAACTTGGCCGGGAGCATGTCGGGCACCTTGTCGGCGCGGTCCTCGCGCCAGCCGGACTTGCCGAAATCGGTGCTCGCTGCGCCGGGGATGTGGCCGCGCAGGTAATCGGACGTACCCTGTATGTCCACTACGACAACGCCGGGCTTGCCGAGATTGGCCTTGACCCAGGCCGCGTCGACCAGCGGATCGGCGGCGAAGGCCGATCCGATGAAACCAAACAGCAAGGTCAGGGCCAGCCGGAACGACAGGCCGACATTCGTCAAAATGTTTTTAGTTACGGCCGCTACGCTTAACGCCAGTGAATCCGGCGTTAGCCTGCACTGAAATTTCGTTTTCATGAGTCTCTCCTCCATCAGGTTTTATGGGTTCTGCCGGGTGTTGCGTGCTTCACGTGCTGACAACCAGGTCGGCGGCCAGGAGGGCGGCAATGACGCCGTCCCAGTCGCTTTGCTGCAGGTCCAGACGCCGGATATCGACGACGTCGACGCGATGCGCCGGTGCCATCTGCCGCAACGCGGCGATCACGGTCTGGGCGTCGGGAAACAGACCGGTATTCAGTTGCACGATGTTCATCTGCGGCTCACACGGAAAGCACGATGTCGGCCTGCGTCATCGCCCGGGCCAGCGCCGCGGCGTCGAGCATGGGCAGTTCGCCGGCCATCTCGGCGACGGTGGTTTGCGGCGTGATGCCGCTCAGTTCAAGCAATTCGACATTGGCGGCGTTCTCCGGCGTGTCTGCCACCGGTTCGGTCATGAACACCAGGCCGACCTGGTGGCCGAAGATGGTAAGGCCGGCCGCCACTCGCATCGCCTCGGCGTGGTTGTGTCGCGCCAGTACCAGCAGCGTCTTCTCGCCCGTTGCGCTCACAGGCTCACCACCTTTCGCGCGTCGCCCATCAGGGCGCTGTTGGTGGTCTGGCTGCCCGCCTCGACGGGGCAGGCCAGGTCCGGACAAAAGCGGTGCCAGGATTCCTCGCAGGCGACCGCGCGCACGGCGTGTGCGAGCCCCGCCATGAGGCTGGTGTCGCGCAGACCAAGGACCCCTTCGTGCGTAAAGAACGCGCCGCTGCTGCACCCCGCGCGATGGGCGGCGAGCAGCAGCGGATACAGCAGACGCCCGCCTGCTGCGGTGCTGACATGGAACAGGATGTCCATCACTGCGCACTTCCCGCTGCCAAAGCCAGGCCGTCCGGATCTACGCGAACGGCCAAGCCGCGGCCCGCGCGCAGCTGCGTGAAGCGGGCGATCGCCTGATAGGCATCGTCGGCAACCACCACCGCACCGCTTGCGGATGATTTCGGCTTGGCTTGGCGCGCATCGATGAGTGCCGGCTTGTTGCGCAGGATGTCGGCGCCGAGCACCCACAAGCGGTCGCGCATCGGCGCCGTCCACACGGTGCTGCGCACCACGCCGCGCGCCGCGCCGGCGCCGTGGCCCTGGGTTCGCAGTGGCTCGGACAGGATGCGCACCGACTTCTGTCCGGCGAGATACAGAAGGCCGGCGACGAAATCGCGGGCGGTTTCATCCTGGCCGACGACCAGCACGGATTCGCTGCCGTCGAGACCTGCCGTTCCCAGCAGCCAGAGTATGTCGCGCGCGCTGGGCAGTTGCCGGGACGTTCCAAGAAAATCCTCGGCGGGCAGGCAGCGCGCGCCGGGCAGGCTGGCGCGACTGCAATCCGCCAGCGGCCGGCTGTCGATCACCGCCTCGCCGGCGCCGACTTTCCGCGTGTAGGCAAAGTCGCTCGCCGCCCACGCGGGCGCAGCAATCAAGGCCAGGGCGAACAGCGCCGAACGCATCGTCAGCAACCGCCGAAGCGTTTTACCGCCGCCGGCGCTGCGCCCGCCGCCACCGACGCCGGCGGGTTGTCGATGTAATAGCCCATGAGGTCGATCACGCTGACCTTGCCGAAGCCGGGCAGGTCGACTTCGGGCAGGGTTTCCGGCGGCGCCGGCTGTTTCGACGCCGCGATGGTTTCGCGCGGCAGCGCGGCGAGCGAGAAGCCGACCGCGCAGACCACAACGGTGACGACCAGGCTGACGGAACAGAAGAGGACGCCGGTGCGATTGAGCATGCCGTCCTCCTCAGAGCGAGTCGCTGAAAAATGCCAGGTACATCATGCCGAAGGCCAGACAGAACAGCAGCCCGTGGGCGACGGTTTGCAGGTCGAGCGCCATCATTTGCCTCCCTTGTAATGCCGCACCAGGGTCTCCACCGGCAGCGGCTGGCCGGTGACGGGATGAATCACCGGCGGCGTCAGATAGGGCACGCCATCCGCGGTCGCCTTCATACCCGGCGGCGGCGCGAAGCTCATCCAGAGCAAGCCGACGATGCTGGCAATCGCCGAAAGCGCGACCAGGAAACGCAGAAGCAGTCGTTGCCACATCGCATCAGTCCTTGCGGATGTAGATGTGCCAGCAGTTCGAGGCCTTGACGGTTTCCAGATGCGTGGCATCCAGCTCGTCGCACAGCGGCGGCAGCGCCTCGACCGAGGACGGGTTGTCGGCCAGCACTTCGATGATGTCGCCGACGGCGACCTCATTGACCGCCTTCTTGGTCATCAACTGCGGCCGCGGACAGGACACGCCCAGGCAGTCGACGCGGCGCGCGATGCCGATCTTGGTGCCGTCGGCGAGTACCGCTTCGCCGCCGGTGACGACTTCCTCGACCTTCTTTTTCGATCCGAACAATCCCATTGCGCTTCCTCCCGATCAGGCTTCGACGGCGGCGGCCCTGGCCGCCTTTTTCTTTTGGTGTTCCTTCTGGTGCTTCTCGTGCTCGGCATGTTGGGCGCGTTCGCGGCGCAGGATGCCGCGATAGAGCATGGCCAGGAACGCCGTCTGCGCCAGGCCGAAGACGATGGCCGGCACGCCGAACTTGTCCTGCAGCGTCTGCGCGTTGGCAAAACCCAGTTGCAGCGCCGGCAGATTGATCTGCCCGGTCATGGTCTGCGGCGCCGGAGGCCACCAGCTCGCCGACCACACCAGCGAAAACAGGAACATGCCGACGAAAGTGAAGATCAGCGCCCACAGCGCACCGATGTTGCCTTCGCCGGCCTTGACCCAGGTGGACACCGTGCAGGCGCCCGCCAGCACCATGCCGATGCCGAACAGGAAAAGGCCGGCAAAGGTGTTGAGGCCGACGTCGAACTGCAGCGGATGCCCGGCGCCGACGCTCATGAAGCCGGTGAAGCCGACCGTGAGGATCATCATCGCCACCAGCATGGCCTTGGTGTTGCGATAGGTCTTGAACATGATCGCGTCGCGCAGCGCGGCGGTGTTGCAGAAGCGCGAGCGCTGCATCAGCAGGCCGGCCACCGAGCCGAACAGAAATGCGACCAGGCATTCGACGACGGGTGTCATGCGTCTCCCTCCAGGAGTTTCTTGTAGACCAGCGAACCGACCCAGGCGCCGGCGACGATGCCGGACATGGCCAGGTAGCCGCCGAGGTTCATTTCCGGCATCAGGCCGAAGAAGGTCGAGACGTTGCAGATGTAGGCCAGGCGGATGCCGAAGCCCATCAGCAGGCCGCCGATGGTGATCAGCACCCACTCGGACAGGTGGCGCGGCACGCGCCAGTAGAACTCCTTGGACAGTACTGCGCCGACGAAGGCGCCGAACAGCATGCCGAGACTGATGTAGATTTTCCAGTAGTCGGCGTGGGGCGGGAAGACGATGTTCCAGAACGGGATGCGCTGCAACTCGTCGCCGAGCACCGCCTGCGCCATCAGCCCGGTCATCATGGTTTCGCCGCCGCCGACGGTCCAGGCGCCCATCAGCAGGAACATGAAAATATCGAGCACCGCGATGGCGGCGAGCGCAATGATCGGATCCAGCGTCTTGCGAAAAAACTCCATGCCAGCCTTCCTCCTATGAGCGTTCGACTTACGGGATTACACTTCGCGGCCGACGCCTTGTTGTGGGAAAGATTCTGCGGCGGTCCGCCGCGCCTGAGGTAGTATTTATTGCAAACATTTTGCCAGCGTGTTGCTGGAGCGGCAGGAAGCATGACATGACCATCTATCAGGAATCGGAAGGAATACTCGACCACATGTTCAACGCCTGTACCACGGCGCAGATCAGCGAGTTCATTCCCGAGAAGCGCGGTTTTCGCCTGCACGGGCACAGCACCACGGTAACGCTTGAGCGCGCCTTCTGGAACGTGATCGATGCCATGGCCCAGGACTGCGGCCTGCCCGTGCCGCGCCTGATCGAGCAGGTGCTCGACAGTTGCCTGGTCGCCAACGACAAGAATCTGTCATCCTGCCTCCGGGTCATCTGCCTTAAATACCTGAATATCTACGCCTCCGCCGAGGCGCCCGGCGAAGTGCCGACAAGAAGCGGTTGCCTGTCCACGGGCTGAAGCGGCAAGTTCGTGCCAGTGGCATGGCTAGCCTTTCCGCTTCATCGGGCATCTCTGTCTCGGTGCCGGGTTATCATTCGCCGCAGCTCTCCACAGGATTCATTTGTTGAAAATCCCTCTCGTTGAACCCGGTACGATCGGCCCCTGCCCGGTCGCCCCCGACGCCCTGCAGGGCATCACACGCCAGCAGACCAATCCCGCGCGATGGAATGGCGCCGGATGGCAGGATTTCGTCGCCGCCTTGCGCGCCGCCGACGTCGAACTGGTGGAAAGTGTCGTCGCCTGCGGCGTGTATGCCACCGATGCCGGCGGCACGGCCTACGGCATGCCGCATGGCGTGGTGATTGCGCGTGACGCCGGGCAGGTCTCGCGCCTGCTCAAGACGGCGCAAGCCTGCCGGGTGCCGGTTACGGTGCGCGGCGGCGGCTTGACCACCGAGGGCGAATCGGTGGCTTTCGGCGGCGTGCTGCTCGACATGAGCGGCATGAGCCGGGTGCTGACGATCGATGCAAACGCGCTGACGGTGCGCACCGAGGCCGGGATCTACTGGCACAGCCTGGCCGAGGAATTGCGCCGCGAGAATCTGGACTATCTTTCCGCGCCGCTCAACCTGACCTCCTCGGTGGGCGGCACGCTCGGCGTCGGCGGTATCGACGTGAATTCGGCGCGACTCGGCTGCAGCGCCGACCAGGCCGTGTCGCTGCAGGTCGTCACGCCGACCGGCGAGATCGTCGAATGTTCGGATACTGAAAATTCCGAACTGTTCCAGCGCGTGATCCTCGGCTACGGCCAGTTCGGCGTCATCACCGAGGCGACGCTGCGCATCCGTCCCTACACGCCGCTGGCCATGCACTACTACTACTATTCCTCGCTGCGCGCCGCGATCGAGGACCTGCAGATGCTCGACCGCAACGATGCCAGCGATTACTCGGGCATCCTCACCATCATGGATTGCGCGGTGAATCTGCTGGTGGCCTTCGACTCCGACGAGCGCGAGGCGGCATTCCGCAAGCATTGGGAGTCGCGCCTGCGCGGCCATGGCGAGTTCGGCTTCGCGCTATGCATGCTTGGTCACTATGCCGTGCGGCCGTGGAAACTCGGCGAGGCGCTGTATCTGCTGCAACGCAAGCAGGCCGTGTTCCCCGAATTCCGCCGACCCGAGTACCTGCGCGCTGGAAAAATGCACGACCGCAGCGTGGTGTTTTCGCGCGCGGTGTGGAAGCATTGGGGCTCGCGGCAGATGGTGATTCCCGACCTGGCGACGTCGGCGGACAAGTTCATCGCGGCCGTGGAGCGCGGCAACGCGATCTGCCGCAAGTATTTCAGGCACTACACGCTGTATTGCGTCGGCATCAAGTTGCGGCCGGAGCACAAGCCGCATTACGAGATGTCCTGCATTCCACCCGATGCGGATGGCTGGGCCTATGGCTGCGAATTCGAGCCGATGATCGAAGGCGAGGTATACAGCCGCGACCATTTCCAGGCCTTCAAGAATGCCATCTACGATATCGGCGTCGATCTGGGCGCGAGTTATTACCGCTTCGGCGGCATGATGAAGGGCTACATCCGGCGCGTCTTCGGCGACGCCGTGGTGGACCGCCACCTGGCCCTGAAGCGCCGCGCCGATCCGGCCATGATCCTCAACCGCGACGTGATTTTCTGATGTATTCCCGCGCCATGCCCCGCGAATTCCCCGCCTGCAGCGGTTGCGGCCTGTGCCGGCTGGTGTGCCCGATGTGGCGCGACCATCGCGATCCGCGCTTCAGCCCGGAAGGCCTGGCCAAGGCACTGCAGTCCGGTGCGACGGCGCTCGAACTGGCAGCGCCGCTGGCGGCCTGCTCGCTGTGCGGCGCCTGCGACCCGGTCTGCCCCGAAGGCATCGACCTGTCCGGCATGATCATGGACCTGCGCAGCCGGTTGCCGCGTCGCGCCGAACTCGCCGCGTTGCAGGCCAAATTGGCGCAGGCGGCGGCCAGCGCCAAGGCGCCGGCGGCCGGCGCGCTGCTGCTGCCCGGCGCCGACCTGCGGGCGAATCCTTCGCTGCTGGCGCGTGCCCGAACGCTGTTGGGATTGCGCAGCGCCGACGACGATGGTGCGGATATCGCGCTGGCGCTGGAAACCGGCGGCGACATCGATCCGGCGCGGCGGCGCCAGCTGCTCGGCCGCCTCGACGGCCGCAGCCTGGTGGTCGGCGACGGCCTGCTGCTGGCGGCGTTGCGCCGCTGGCTGCCCGCTGCGCGCCTGCACAGCCTGGGCGAGGCGCTGAGCAACCTCGTCGCGATACGCCGCCGTCTTGCCAGCGCCGACTTCTACGTGATCGAGGCGCGCGCCTATCACGCCGACTACGAGCGCCTGGTGGTCCACTATGACCGGCTGCGCGCCGACACCGGCTGCGCGCTCAATCTCGATTTGCAGCGCATCGCGATTCCTGCCCTGACGCGGTCCCTGACGCGCAAGTCCGCGCCGCTGGGCGATGAGGATGTGACGCAGGTGCGCTGGATGCTGAAAGGCCTGGCACCGCGCCGCATCGTCGTCGAGAGCCTCGCCGATCGCGCCGCCTTCGAGCGCGCTTGCGACATTCCGGTGCTGCACCTCGCCGAATTGGCGGAAGATTCGATGATGAAAAAGGAGACGCCGCATGCGTGCGGTTGATGTCGTGATAGTCGGCGCCAGCCTGGCGGCGGCCGCCGCCGCCAAGCGGCTGGTCGATGCCGGGCTGGAGACTGTGGTGCTCGAGCGCAAGGAACTGCCGCGCCACAAGATCTGCAGCGGCATCCTGTCGCCGCGCGGGCATCGCTTCCTGCTGGAGAATTTCGGCCCGCTGCCGCGCGAGACGCTGCACGAGCCGACCTCCTGTCGCGGCGTGACCTTCCATTTCCCGAGCATGGTCTCGATGCCGATGGATTTTTTCCACGGCACCACGCCGCACCTGCATCGCAAGTATTCCGACCACTGGGCGATCCAGCGCAGCGGCGCCGAGGTGCACGACCAGACCTCGTTTGCCGGCCTGGAGGATCAGGGCGGCCACGTGCTGGTGCACGCCCGCAAGCACGGCGAGCCGGTGGCGTATCGGGCGCGCCAGGTGATCGGCGCCGACGGACCCAGTTCGCTGGTGGTGCGTGCCGTCTATCCCGACTACACGAAGCAGATTCCATGGTTCTTCGTCGGCCAGAAATTCCACGAGATCATCGACTGCCCGCTCTCTCCCGAGTATTTCCATTTCTGGTTCCACCCCGGCCTCGGCCATTACACCTGGAGCCATGCCCGCGACGGCAGGCAGATCGTCGGCGTCGGCTTCAAGCGCGGCGACAATTTCGCGAAGAAGCACGCCGTGGTGCAGCGCTATCTCGAAGAAAAGCATGGCGTGCAGCTCAAGCCGGCGGACGACGATCACGAAGGCTGCGCCGAGAATTTCGGTCCTTCGTTGATCAACCGCTACGTCTTCGGCAAGGGCAATGTGCTGGTCACCGGACAGGCCGCCGGTTTCCTCAACATGATCGGCGAGGGCATGAGCTGTGCGCTGCATTCGGGCGCGATCTCGGGTGAAGCCATCGTCGAGGCGCAGCGGCGCAACCGCCCGGTGCAGGAGATGTATCGCAGGATGATCGCCTCCGAGGTGCGGCGTTGCTCGGATCAGTGGAACCCGCTGAAGATCGCCTTCGAGCGGCCGCACGAGGCGGATTTCCCCGAAGCGCTGATGAAGCTTTCTTGGCGCGAGCGCGGCCTCGTGCTGCGCGACATGTGGCGCTTCATCGTGCTGTTCAAGGAATTCAAGTGGGGCCGGCAGATCGCCAGCGCGGCCATGCAGCGGCCGCTGCTCGGCGGCTATTCGATGCAGCGTTGGCTGTAGTTGGCGTGTCGGCGGCGCAGGGACGCCGGGAATCTCAGCCCGGCGCCAGTTGCCCAAGCCGCTCGCTTAGATCGCGCAACACCCGATCCGTTTCCTCGCTGCGGTCGAGCAAGGTCCGTTGCTGCTGCATGAACCCGGTTACGAGGTCCGTCACCTGTCGCTCCTGGTGCTCGGACAGTCCCATGTGCACGAATGCGTTCACCAGCATTTGGTCGAGGCTCAGCGCAAGCTCGGCACTTGTCATGCGGCTTTCCTGATTGCTTTGCCGCAGCATTTCGGCCGCGGCACGGACATGGTCCAGCGTGGCCAGGATACCGGCTTGATGGCGACGGTTGAGTTCCAGTGCCTCCAGCGACTGGAGCCGCGATTCGGCACCCTTGGCGGCGATCGACAGGTTGTCGCGCAGCCGGCCGCAATAATCCGGATTGTCGAGCGGCAGCTTGTTGACCATCAGGGTGACGCGCTCGAAGTTGTGCACGCTGCGCTTGCCGAAGTCGAATATGCGATCCAGGCCGCTGACGTGGTTCAGCACCGAGACTTCCAGCGGCAGGTTGGCTCCCGACATGCCCAGGGTCAGCGACCGCCCGGCGATGCGGGTTTGCACCACGCCTTCAAGTCGATAGCGCTGCAACAGTTCGAGCAGTCCGGCGGCGATATCCTGCTCGCTTTCCCAGGCCACCAGCTGGCACATGAAGTTGAGGACGATGCTGGCTTCGTCCATGCTGGCCATGACCATGAAGGAAAACTGCCGGGCTTCCTGCGCCTGCTCTTCCAGCGCCAATCTGCTGCGCACGATCTGCCTGGCGATGCGCACCTTGCGCAGCACTTCCTCCGCCTCGAAGGGCTTGACGATGAAATCCTCGCCGCCGGCGTCATAGCCGCGGACTCTTGCATCGATCGTGTCCTGGCCCGAAACGAACGTGACCGGAATGTGCGCAAAATTTTCGTCGTCCTTGATCTGGCGGCAGAAGGTATAGCCATCCATGCCGGGCATCCGCACGTCGAGCAGGAACAGGTCGGGCCTGGCCGTCTCCAGTCTGGGGGCACAGGCTTCGACGCTGTCGAAGGCCTCCACCGTGCAATCGGGTTCGAGAATCTGGCGGATGACGTCGCGCACCATGGCGTCGTCGTCGACCACGAAAACCCTGAACCCTTCGCTCATGCCGGCTATTCCTTCCTGTGATATCCCGCCGCCAGTTGTCCCAGCCGCTCGCCCAACTCGTGCAGGGACTGATGCGTTTCCTCGCCGCGATCGAGCAATTCCATCAGATCCGCCATGAAGCCGTGTACCAGGTCTCCCAGCCGGCGTTCCTGATCTTCGCTGAGACCGAGATGGACGAACGCGCTCGCCAGGCTTTGCTCCAGCTTGATCAAGAGTTCCGAACTGGCGGCCCGGTCGCGCAGATGCGCCTGGTGGGCGCGGGACGTGATGGCGCGGACGCGCTCCAGCGCCGCCTCGATGCCGGTCTGGTTGCGCTGGTTGGCCTCCTCGGTCTCAAGCGCGCGCAGCCTGGCTTCGGCCGACTCGGCGGCGATGCACAGGTGATCCCGCAAGCGCCCGCAATAGTCCGGGTCTTGCAGCGGCATGTTGTTGATCATCATGGTCAGGCGTTCGAAGTTGTGCACGCTGCGATTGCGAAACTCGAAAATGCGTTCCATGCCGCGCAGGTGATTGAGCACCGAGGCTTCCAGCGGAAGATCGGCGCCGTGCGCGCTCAGCGTCAGGGTGCGCCCGGAAATCCGGGTCTGCACCACGCCATCGAGCCGATAGCGCTGCAGCATTTCCAGCAGCCCGTTGGCGATGTCCCGTTCGCTCTCCAGGGAAATCAGTTCGCGCATGAAGCGCACCAGGACGGCATATTCGTCCATATTGGCCATCACCAGCGAGGACAGCAGCTCGGAGTCTTCCAGCTGCCGCGTCAGCGAGCGCTGGCTGGCGGCGATCTGCTGCGCGATCCGGACCTTGCGCAGGATCTCCTCGGCCTGGAACGGCTTGACGATGAAGTCCTCGCCGCCGGCATCGTAGCCTTTCAGCCGCGCATCGATGGTGTCCTGGCCGGAGACGAAGGTCACCGGAATCCGGCGCCAGGCGGCGTCGTCCTTGATGCGCCGGCACAGGGCGTAACCGTCCATGCCGGGCATGCGCACGTCGAGCAGGAACATGCCGGGTTGCTCGCTGTCGAGTCGCTGCAGGCAGGCCTCCATGCTGCCGAAGGTGTCGACCGCATAAGCGGGTTCGAGAACGCCGCGAATGATGTCGAGGACGAAGGGGTCGTCGTCGACGGCAAATACTTTGAATGTGTCGCTCATGTCATCCTTGTGGTTCGGTGTCGTCGCTGAAGCGCGACGCGATGTAACGGAATTCGTCGGCGTCTTCGAGGAAGCAATCGACGATCGAGGGATCGAATTGGCTGCCGCGCCCCTCGCGTATGGCTTCGACGGCGACGGCATGCGGCAGCGGGGGCTTGTAGACCCGCTTGCTGATCAGGGCATCATAGACGTCGGCCAGGGCCATCAGTCGCGCCGACAGCGGAATGGCTTCGCCGCCGAGGCCTTGCGGATAGCCGCTGCCGTCCCAGCGCTCGTGGTGGGCGTAGGCGATCTCCTTTGCCGCGCTGAGGAAGGAGCCTTCCGCGCCCATGCGGATTTCCGCGGCGCGCAGCGCATCGCGTCCGATCACGGGGTGGCGCTTCATGACCTCGAACTCCTCGACGCTGAGTTTGCCCGGCTTGAGCAGAATGTGGTCGGGGATGCCGACTTTGCCGATGTCATGCAGCGGCGCCGACTTCCAGATCATGGTCCATTGTTCCTCGCTGACGGTGTTGCGGTAGCGCTGCGTTGGCGCCAGGCGCCGGGACATCACCTGGACGTAGGCGCGGGTGCGATGGATGTGGTTGCCGGTTTCGTTGTCGCGCGTCTCGGCGATCGAGCCCAGGGCGAGGATGGTCAGGTCCTGGTTGTGTTGCAGTTCCGTTGTCTTTGCTTCGAGATCGCTGGTGCGCTTGCTGACCAGTTGCTCCAGGTGCGCGTTCTGGTCGCGCAACAAGTCGCCGGCTTCGCGCAGGCGCATGTGCGTCCTGACGCGGGCCATCAGGATCGGCGCCACCACCGGCTTGCTGACATAGTCCACGGCGCCGAGTTCGAGGCCGAGGGTGATGTGTTCCACGTCGGAGTGGCTGGACAGGAACATCACGGGGATCGCCGCCGTCCGCACGTCCCGCTTGAGCGCCGTGCAGATTTCGTAACCGTGCATGTCGGGCAGCTTTACGTCGAGCAGGATCAGGTCGGGCATGGGCTGCATGCGCGCCAGTTCCAGCCCCTTGGCGCCGAGCGTGGCGATGCGGACCTGGTAGTGCGGCCGCAGGCATTGCTTGAGGACGCCCAATAGCGCGGGGTCGTCGTCCACCAGCAGGATGAGTTTTTCCATGGCCATGGGCTAGCCTTGTTGCGCCGTGCAGTCTTTGTCGGCTGCCAGCACGTCGATGGCAGCGGCATAATCGAAGTTTTGGGCGAGGGCCAGGGCGCGCCGCAGGCACGGCGCCCAGGGCGTCTGCGCGAGTTCGTCGAGGCAGGCGGCGATGAGGCTGTCGCAGTCGCTATCGCCGGTTTGCAGGCTGGCGATCAGGCGCGCTACCGAAGCCGGCGGTGCTCCCGGCGGCGGACTTTCGGGCGCCGTTGCGGCAACGGGGATGGCATCCCGCGCCAGTCCGAGTGCACTGCGGATTTCCTCGCACATGGCGGCGACGCCTTGCTCCAGGCGCTGCTGCAAGCGCTCCGCAGGATCCTGGTGGTCGATCGCGGTTTCAAGGGCCGCCGCGACGTCGTGCAGTTCCTTCATGCCAAGCAAGCCCATGCGTCCCTTGAGCGTATGCGCCGCCATGCTGGCCGGCTCCAACTCGGCGGCGGCCAGGGCCAGCCGGATCTGGGTCATCGCGGCCGGGGCTTCGACCACGAAGTCGGCCAGCCAGTGCCGGTAGCGCGCCTCGTCGCCCAGCAGCAGGGCCAATCCGGCGCGGGTATCGACGCCGCGCAGGGGCGGCACGCCGGTCGAGGGCGCCGGGCGGGGGGCGGCAGGCGTCCTCTGGCGCTGCTTGTCGCGGGGAATCCATTTCGCCAGCATGCGGTAGAAGCCGGCTTCGTCGAAGGGCTTGCCGATGTGGTCGTTCATTCCGGCAGCAAAGCTTTTCTCCCGTTCGTGCGCCATCGTATGCGCCGTCATGGCGACGATCGGCAAGGCGGCGAGGCCTTCCAGGCGGCGGATCATGCGGGTCGCCGTGAGGCCGTCCATGACCGGCATCTGGACGTCCATCAGCACCAGATCGAAGGCCTCGGCGGCGGCGGACAGGATGTCAAACGCTTCCTGACCGTTGCCCGCCTGGCGCGGGCTGATGCCGACGGCGGCGAGCAGGCCTTCGACCACGTCGCGGTTGAAAGGCTGGTCATCGACCACCAGCACGCGCGCATCCTGGTAGCGCACCAGCGAGGACTCCGGCACGTCTTCCCTGGCCACCGGCAGGTTGTTGGCGTCGCTCTTGCCGAGCCAGAGCCTTACCTGGAACGTGGTGCCCAGCCCCTCGCGGCTGCTGACGCTGATGTCGCCGTCCATCAATTCCGCCAGTCGTTTGCAGATCGCCAGGCCGAGCCCGGTGCCGCCGAATTTGCGGGTCATGGAGGCGTCGGCTTGCGAGAACGGCTTGAACAGCAGGGCGATTTCCTCGTCCCGCATGCCGATGCCGGTGTCCTCGACTTCGATGTTCAGGCACAGGCGTCTTTCCTCCCGGGCGTGCACGCCGACGCGCAGCTCGACTCTGCCGGCGCTGGTGAACTTGACGGCATTCGACAGCAGGTTGAGCAGTATCTGCTCCACACGCAGGCTGTCGCCGACCAGGACGTCGGGCACGTCGTCGTCGACGTGCTGGCCCAGTTCGAGGCCTTTTTCCTCGGCCTGGTAGCTGATCACCGAACTGCTGCGCACCACGAGCTGGCGCAGGCTGAACGGGCTGGCCTCGAACTCCATGCGTCCGGCGACGATCTTGGACAGGTCGAGCAGATCGTCGATGATGCCGGACAGCGTCTTGCCGGCGCTGCTGACCTTGTCCAGGTAGTCGCGCTGGCGGGCATCGGTGCAGAAGGGCCGCGCCAGGCTGGAGAAGCCGATCACGGCGCTGAGCGGGGTGCGCAGTTCGTGGGTGATGTTGGCGAGGAATTCGTCCTTCGAGCGGTCGGCCAGCTTGGCGGCTTCGAGGGCAGCGCTCAATTCGGCGGTGCGCTGCAAGACGACATCCTCCAGGTGAGCCTGATGCAGTTCCAGTTGCTGTTCGATCTTCTTGCGTTCGGTGACGTCTTCCTTGACCGCAACGAAATGCGTGATCTCCCCGGTTTCGCTGAAAATCGGCGAAATCGAGGTTTCTTCCCATATCAGGTCGCCGCTCTTGCAGCGGTTGCGCAGCGCGCCGCGCCAGATCCTGCCGGCGAGTATGGTGCGCCACAGTTCCCGATGCGTCGCCACGGGCGTCTGTTCCGACTTGAGGATGCGCGGCGTCTGGCCGATGGCTTCCTCCCGCGTATAGCCCGAAATCCGGGTGAAGCACGGATTGACATACTCGATGACGCCCTTGCGGTTGGTGATGATGATCGAGACCTGGCTTTGTTCGACGGCCTGCAGCAGCTTGTTGGATTCCTGCTCGGCGCGCCGCCGTTCGGAAATGTCCGCATAGACCCAGATGCTGCCGTCGTTGGGCCGGGCGGGATCGATGGCGCAGCCGGTCAATGCGCCCCAGAACAGGCTGCCGTCCTTGTGTCGCATTTGAACTTCTTCGGTATAGCTCTTGCCCTCGCCAAGTACCGAATAGGCTTGTCCCAGCGCCAGGAAGCTCTCGCTGGTGTCGTAGAGCCGCTCGGTCGATTCGCCGATCAGTTCGCCGGAGCCGTAGTGGAACAGCTCTTCGAAGCGGCGGTTGCAGGAGACGATGCGCCGTTGTTTGAGATAGACGATGCCGACCAGCGCGTTGCTCAGGATGGTTTGGTTTTCCGCCAGGAGTT
>MHZX01000141.1 GCA_001828935.1 Rhodocyclales bacterium RIFCSPLOWO2_02_FULL_63_24 | reverse complement strand
GAAGGTGGTGCCCATCTCCGAGCCTTCGAGGTAGCCGCGTTCCTCCATTTTCTTTTCGAGGCTGGCGACCTGGCCTTCGTCGATGAAGACGCCGAGTTCGCCCGGGATGGAGAAGTCGAGCAGGGCGACGAAGAAGGTCGCCGAGGCGATGCGCTTGTCCTTCTTGGCGGCCATGTAGCCCATGGTCGAACCGAGCAGCGTGCCGCCGAGGCAGTAGCCGATCATGTTCACTTCCTTCTCGCCGGTCTGCTGGCAGACGGCATCGATGGCGGTCAGCGCGCCTTCCGTCATGTAGTCGTCGAAGCCCTTTTTCGCCAGCTTGGCATCCGGGTTCACCCAGGAGATGACGAACACCGTGTGGCCCTGGTCGGTCGCCCACTTGATGAAGGAATTGCTCTCGCGCAGGTCGAGGATGTAGTACTTGTTGATCCAGGGCGGAATGATCAGCAGCGGGCGCTTGTACTGTTCCTTGGTGGTCGGGTTGAACTGCAGCAACTGGATCATCTCGTTCTGGAAGACCACCTTGCCCGGCGTCGAGGCCACGTTCTTGCCCATTTCGAAGGCCGACGGATCGGTCATCTTGACGCGCAACTGGCCGTCGCCTTCCTCGATGTCGCGCAGCAGGTTGTTGAAACCCTTGAGCAGGTTCTGGCCGTGGCTCTTGACCGTCTCGCGCAGCACTTCGGGGTTGGTTGCCGCGAAGTTGGAGGGGGCCAGCGCGTCGATGAACTGGCGGGTGAAGAAATTCACCTTTTTCTGCGAGATGTCGTCGAGACCTTCGATGCAGCAGACATTGTCATGCACGTGGCGCGCCGTGATCAGGTAGGACTGCTTGATGAAGTCGAACAGGAAATGCTCTTCCCATTGCTGGTCGGCGAAGCGCTTGTCGCCCTTTTTCGGCTGCGCCACCGGCGCCCCTTCCATGCCCATCATGCGCAGCGTCGAATGCTGCCACAGCGAAAAGTAGTCCCATACCAGGTTCATTTGCGCCTGCGCCAGCTTGTAGGGATTGGCCAGCATCTTGGCCATCATGTCCATGAAGGCCTGGGCGATGCCGAGGTCGTCCGACGGCGCCGAGATGCCTTTCTTCAACTGCCGCTTCATGTGTTCGGTGATCAGGTGCGAGGCGCGTTGCGCGACCTCGGCGTAGGTCTTGGCGACTTCCTTGGGATCGGGCAAAGCTTTGGTTTCCTGCGCGGGCATGGTGACTCCTTGGGGTTAGCTGGTGTAACGGGTAAAGCCGTTTTTTTCAATGCGTTGTAATTTTCCTGCGTGTTCCAGGTAATTCAGATGGGCAATCGCTTCGCCCATGGCGAACATGGTCTGGTGCGGGTCGGGCAGTTCGCGGCCGAACAACACGCCGATCAGTTCGGCGGCGCTCTTCGCGGCGCCGGCGCAGGCGTCGAGCAGCACCTCGCAGCGCTCCGCATGGTGGGCCTGGAGCTGGTCGACGCGGGCATGCAGGCCGCGGAATGGCCGTCCGTGCGAGGGCAGCACCAGCGTGTCGGCCGGCAGCACCCGCAAGCGCTCGATGGAATCGAGGAACAAGCTGAGCGGGTCGCCGTGCGGGTTGCTGGCCATCACCGAGATGTTGGTCGAGATGCGCGGCAGCAGCATGTCGCCGGAAATCAACACGCCGAGTTCCGCGCAATACAGGCTCATGTGTTCGGGCGCGTGACCGTGGCCGACGATGGTGCGCCAGTCGTGCTCGCCGATGCGCAGCAACTGGTCGTCGAACAGGCGCTGATAGGTAACCGGGATCGCCGGCACGCCGCGCTTGTAGCCGTTGCCGCGCGCGACCAGGCCGTCGATGCGGGCCTGGTCGAGACCGTGGCGGCGGAAGAACTCGACCATGGACGCGATCGAGTAGCCGGCGATTTGCTCGACGATCATGTGCGCCGCCAGATAGTCCCCTTGCGAGATCCATAGTCCTGCGCCGGTCTCCTGTTCGAGCCAGGCGGCGAGGCCGAGATGGTCGGGATGGCAATGGGTGACGATGCAGCGCGTCAACCGCCGTCCCACCAACGCCGACTTCCAGGCTTCCTTGACCGGGTCCAGAGCGAAGCCGGTATCCACCGCCGCATGGCCGGCGCCGTCGGCCAGCAACCAGAGGTTGATGTGGTTCAGCGCGAACGGCAGCGGCATGCACAGCCACTCGATGCCTGGCGCGACGGGCACGGCGACGCCGGGCGCAGGCGCGGTCTCGTGCGGATAAGCGATGGGAGCGTTCAAGCGGGGTCTCTTTGCATCGGTGGGCGAAATCTGCTTAACTTGCTGATAATTGGTCGCCCATCTTATCTAATTTTCAGGGCTATATGTGCGGTGCAACATCGCGCGCATGTCAGTCCGCCATCATGAACGACACTCAAACCATCACCGAATTGGCGCGCGATTTCGGCGTCACCACCCGCGCCATTCGCTATTGGGAATCGCATGGGTTGGTTTCCCCGGCGCGCGAAGGCGGCAACCGCATCTACAACAAGCGCGACCGGACCCGCCTGAAACTGGCCTTGCGCGGCAAACGGCTGGGGCTTTCCCTGGCCGAGATCAAGGACCTGATCGACATGTACGACACGGCCGAGGACGAATCGTCCCAGTTGCTGTCCTTTCTCGGTGCGCTGGCCCAGCGCCGCGCCGCGCTCGAACAGCAGCGCGACGATATCCAGGCCGTGCTCAAGGAGATTGCCCGTTTCGAGCGGCAGTGCCGCGAGATGCTCAAGTCCGCCGAGCTTGACGCCGACTCCGCGGCGCGCAAAAAATGATTCGGCGCCGGCAGTAGTTGACGTTGACGTCAACGTCAACTACCATGGTCGCAATCCGCAGGAGGAGAAATGCCCCATACGGCACGCCCTATCCGCAACACTTTCGATCCGCGCAACCCCGACTGGGACGCCACGGTGCGCGGCAGCTTTGCCCGGCAGCAGGTGATGCACCTGATCGGCGCCGAAATGGGGCCGCTCACTCCAGGCCACTGCGAAATCCGCTTGCCTTTCCGTGACGACCTGACCCAGCAGAACGGCTTTTTCCACGCCGGGATCACCAGCACCATCGTCGATAGCGCAGGCGGCTATGCCGGCTACACACTGATGCCGCCCGGATCCGACGTGCTGACCGTGGAGTTCAAGCTGAACCTCTTGGCGCCCGCCGATGGCGAGTACCTGGTTGCCGAAGGCCAGGTGCTGAAGTCAGGGCGCAACCTCGTCATCACCCGCGGCGAGGTATATGCGATCAAGAACGGCAAGGCCACCCACTGCGCCACGATGCAGCAGACCCTGATGACCATGCACCATAAAACGGAGAAAAAATAATGCTCGGACTGAATTTCGACCTCGGTGAAGACATCGAGATGCTGCGCGACAGCGTGTGGGCATTTGCCAGCAAGGAGATTGCGCCGCGTGCGGCCGAGATCGACCGGCTGAACGAATTCCCCGCCGACTTGTGGCGCAAGTTCGGCGAGATGGGTCTGCTCGGCATGAGCGTCGAGGAGGAATACGGCGGCACCCAGATGGGCTATCTGGCGCACATCGTCGCGATGGAGGAAATCTCGCGCGCCTCGGCGTCGGTCGGCCTCTCCTATGGCGCCCATTCCAACCTCTGCGTGAACCAGATCCGGCGCAACGGCAACGCGGCGCAGAAAACCAAATACCTGCCCAAACTGATCTCCGGCGAGCATGTCGGCGCGCTCGCGATGTCGGAGCCGGGCGCCGGTTCCGACGTGGTGTCGATGAAGCTGCGCGCCGACCTCAAGGGAGATCGTTACGTCTTGAATGGCTCGAAGATGTGGATCACCAACGGCGGTGATGCCGACACCCTGGTGGTCTATGCCAAGACCGATGCCGGTGCCGGCCCCAAGGGCATGACCGCCTTCATCGTCGAAAAGGGCTGCAAAGGTTTCAGCAAGGGCCAGCATCTGGACAAGCTGGGCATGCGCGGTTCCAATACCTATCCACTGTTCTTCGACGACTGCGAAGTGCCGGTGGAAAACGTGCTGGGCGGCGAGGGCAACGGCACCCGCGTGTTGATGAGCGGCCTCGACTACGAACGCTCGGTGCTTTCCGGGGGTCCGCTGGGCATCATGGCCGCCTGCATGGACGTGGTGATTCCCTTCGTCCATGAACGCAAGCAGTTCGGCCAGAGCATCGGCGAGTTCCAGCTGATGCAGGGCAAGCTGGCCGACATGTACAGCACCTGGCAGGCTTGCCGCGCCTACGTCTATGCCGTGGGCAAGGCCTGCGACCGTGGCGACCATTCGCGCACGCTGCGCAAGGACGCCGCCGGCGCGATCCTGTATTCGGCAGAAAAAGCCACCTGGATGGCGGGCGAGGCGATCCAGGCCCTGGGCGGCGTCGGCTACACCAACGAGTTCCCGGTCGGGCGCTTCTGGCGCGATGCCAAGCTCTACGAAATAGGTGCCGGCACCTCGGAAATCCGCCGCATGCTGATCGGCCGCGAACTGTATAACGAGACCATGTGAGGAGAAAACCTTGAGCCAGGAAGCTGCAGCGTTGCAACAGGAATGGCTGGCCGCCGTCGCCGCGGTGCGCGGCGCGGCGCCCGCTCCCGACGTGCTGCCCATGGCGGCGGTGAAAGCCGTGAGTGGGCTGGAGTTGTTCCAGAAGATGCTGCGCGGCGAATTGCCGCCGGCACCGATCACGGAGACCCTGGATTTCCATCTGGTGGAGGCCGAGAAAGGCCGCGTGGTATTCCAGGGCCATCCAGCGAAGGCACATTGCAATCCGCTGGGCAGCATTCACGGCGGCTGGCAGGCGACGCTGCTCGATTCCTGCATGGCCTGCGCGGTGCAAAGCCATCTCGATGCCGGCCAGGCCTACACCACGCTGGAATTCAAGGTGAATTGCCTGCGCGCGCTGATGCCGAATACCGGCCCGGTGCGCGCCGAAGGTCGCATCATCCAGGTCGGACGCCAGATCGGCATCGCCGAAGGCAAGCTGGTCGACGCCGCCGGCAAGCTCTACGCCCACGCCACCACCACCTGCCTGATCTTCAATGTCTGACGCGCGCAGAGCCGCCTCAAGCGCGGCACAGCCAGAACCCGGAGCCGCGCAGCGGCGAACCGTGATCACCCCCTCGCTCGGCGAGGGGGATGGGGGGCGTGCTTCATGAGCGGACTTCTCGACACCTATCGCGGCACGGTCTATCCGTGGCATTGCGACCACATGAGCCACATGAATGTGATGTGGTACGTCGGCAAGTTCGACGAGGCCACCTGGAACCTGATGTCGCATCTGGGCATGAGCGCGCCCTTCCTGCGCGAGCATCATCGCGGCATGGCGGCGGTGGACCAGCGCATCAGCTACCAGCGCGAGTTGCATGCCGGCGATACTGTGGCCATACGAACCGGCGTGGTCAGCGTCAGCGACAAGAAGATCGTCTTCTTCCACGAAATGCGCAACGCCGACAAAGACACGGTGTCGGCAATCACGCTGCTCACCGGCGTGCATCTCGACACCCAGACGCGCAAGAGCTGCCATTTGCCCAAAGCGACAGCCGACCAGGCGCGCCAACTGGTGGTCGCCTACGAACTGCCGTGGGCGGCCTGATTCCGAATGTCTGAGCCAAGCCCAAGAGTCGGCGCTGGTAATGCGGCGGCCAGCGTACGCGAACTGGGCGCTGGCGACGTGGCAGAACTCGAGCAGGTGCGCCAGTTCTTCCGTAACTACGCGGCCTGGCTCGGCGTCGATCTGTGCTTCCAGAATTTCGACGAGGAAATGGCCACGCTGCCCGGACGCTATGGCGCGCCCGCGGGGCGGCTGTTCTACGCCGAGGTCGACGCAGCTGGGGAGACACGCGGCGCCGGCTGCGTCGGCATCCGGCCCTTTGCCGAAGGCGTCTGCGAACTCAAGCGCCTGTATGTCGATCCGGCTGCGCGCGGCCTCGGCATCGGCCGTCAACTGGCCCTCGCGGCCATACGCGCGGCGCGCGAGATCGGCTACCGCAAGATCCTGCTCGACACGCTGCCGGCGATGCGCATCGCCGTCAAGCTGTATCGCGAACTGGGTTTTCTCGAAGCGCCCGCCTACTACCAGACACCGGTCGAAGGCACCCAGTTCCTCGCCCTCGACCTGGAGAACTGGTCCGAAGAACAGATCAACAACCAGACACTGCATCACCTGTTCGACTTCAACCGCGCCTGGGCGCGCCGCATCACCGAGGTCGATCCCGACTACTTCGAGAGGCTCTCGCATCTGCAGGCGCCCGAATACCTCTGGATTGGCTGTTCCGATTCGCGCGTGCCGGCCAACCAGATCGTCGGCCTGCTGCCGGGCGAAGTCTTCGTCCATCGCAACGTCGCCAACATCGTGGTGCACACCGACCTCAACTGCCTGTCGGTGATCCAGTTCGCCATCGACGTGCTAAAGGTCAGGCACATCATGGTGGTCGGCCACTACGGCTGCGGCGGCGTGCAGGCGGCACTGAAGCATCAGCGCGTGGGGCTGGCCGATCTCTGGCTGCGTCACGTGCAGGACGTCCATGTCAAGCATCTGGCGCGCGTCGACGAGTTGCCCGAGGATCGGCGCCACGACCGGCTGTGCGAGCTCAACGTGCTGGAACAGGTGATCAATGTCTCGCGCACCATCGTCGTTCAGGATGCGTGGCAGCGCGGCCAGGGCCTGACCATCCACGGCTGGATCTACGGCCTCAAGGACGGCCTGGTGCGCGATCTCGGCCTCACCATCAGCGCCCCCAATCACATTGCCGAGCGCTATGAGTTGGCGTTGTCGACACTGCCATGAATGCAACAACCAAACTTCGCCGTCGGCCCGTCATTCCGGCGGACGCCGGAATCCAGAAAGCGCGGCCGGACGTCTCCTGGATTCCGGCGTTCGCCGGAATGACGGACGGGGAGCTTGATCGAAAATTTCTACCCAGGTTCTCAAGATGAAAGGAAACTAACATGAACGACCCCATCGTCATCGTCTCCGCCGTCCGCACTCCCATGGGAGGATTCCAAGGCGACTTCAACTCCCTGACCTGTGCCCAGCTCGGCAGTGTCGCCATCAAGGCCGCGGTCGAGCGCGCCGGCCTCAAGCCCGCACAGGTCGATGAAGTCATCATGGGCTGCGTGCTGCCCGCCGGGCAGGGCCAGGCGCCGGCGCGCCAGGCCTCGCTCGGTGCCGGCCTGCCGCTGGCCGCCGGCTGCACCACGGTGAACAAGATGTGCGGCTCCGGCATGCGGGCGGCTATGTACGCGCATGACATGCTCGCCGCCGGCAGCGTCGAGGTCTTGGTGGCCGGCGGCATGGAATCGATGAGCAACGCCCCGTATCTGCTGCCCAAGGCGCGCGGCGGCTATCGGCTGGGTCACGGCGAGGTCAAGGACCACATGTTCCTCGATGGCCTCGAAGACGCCTACGACAAGGGGCGCCTGATGGGCACCTTCGCCGAGGATTGCGCCGGCAGCTACGCGTTCACGCGCGAGGCGCAGGATGCCTTCGCCGTCGCCTCGACCACGCGCGCCAAGCAGGCCAATACCGACGGCAGCTTCGCCTGGGAAATCGCGCCGGTCACGGTGTCCGGCAGGAAGGGCGACGTCGTTGTCGACCGCGACGAGCAACCCTTCAAGGCGCAACTGGAAAAAATCCCGACGCTGAAGCCGGCCTTCCGCAAGGACGGCACGGTGACCGCCGCCAACTCCTCGTCGATTTCCGACGGCGCCGCCGCGCTGGTCATGATGCGTGCCTCCACCGCGGCCAAGTTGAACCTCAAGCCGGTCGCCACCATCGTCGGCCACAGCACCTTCGCCCAGGAGCCGGGGCTGTTCACCACGGCGCCGGTCGGCGCCATGAAGAAGTTGCTGGCGAGGAATGGCTGGAGCGCGGACAGCGTGGACCTCTGGGAAATCAACGAAGCCTTCGCCGTCGTCACCATGGCCGCGATGCACGACCTCGAGCTGCCGCACGAGAAGGTCAACGTGCATGGTGGCGCTTGCGCCCTGGGCCATCCGATCGGCGCCTCCGGCGCACGCGTGATCGTCACCCTGATCGGCGCGCTGAGGAAATACGGCAAGAAGCGCGGCGTCGCCAGCCTCTGCATCGGCGGCGGCGAAGCCACGGCCGTCGGCATCGAACTGATCTGACGCTCATGGAGTACCAGACCCTCACCTACGCCAGCGAGGGGCGCATCGCGCGTATCACGCTCAATCGGCCCGATCGGCTCAACGCCATCGTGCCGGCGATGCCGCGCGAGATCCGTCTTGCGGTCGAACGCGCCAATGCCGATGACGAGATCCACGTCATCATTCTGCAGGGTGCCGGGCGCGCCTTCTGCTCCGGCTACGACCTCAAGGATTTCGCAGAGGCCGATGTCGATACCCCCTGCACGCAGTCGATGCCCTGGGACCCGATGGTGGATTACCGTGCCATGAAGGGCTTTACCGACGACTTCTTCAGCCTCTGGCGCAGCTACAAGCCGACCATTTGCAAGGTGCAGGGCTTCGCCGTCGCCGGCGGCAGCGACATCGCGCTGTGCTGCGACCTCGTGGTGATGGCCGCGGACGCCAGGATCGGCTACATGCCGGCGCGCGTCTGGGGTTGCCCGACCACCGCGATGTGGGTCTATCGCCTCGGTGCCGAGAAGGCCAAGCGCATGCTGCTGACCGGCGACACGATCGACGGCAAGACCGCGAAGGAGTGGGGTCTCGTCATCGACGCCGTGCCCGAGGCTGAACTGGAAGACGCCGTGCTCAAGCTGGCGAACCGTGTGGCCGGCGTGCCGAAGAACCAGCTGATGATGCAAAAACTCATGATCAACCAGGCCTACGACAACATGGGTCTGGCCAACACCCAGATGATCGCCGCGCTGTTCGACGGCATTACGCGCCACTCGCCCGAAGGCCAGTGGTTCAAGCGCTATGCCGAGGAGCAGGGCTACAAGGAAGCCGCGCGCCTGCGCGATTCCGGCGAGCCGATTCCCGGCAGCAAGAGCTACAAGGACTACAAATGATCCTTAGCGAAGAACAGGAACAGATCCGCGACATGCTGCGCGATTTTTCGCGCGAACAGCTCGCGCCGAAGGCCGCCGAATGGGACCGCACTTGCCACTTCCCGCGCGAGGAACTGCGCGCGCTCGGCGAACTCGGCGTCTGCGGCATGGTGGTGCCCGAGGAATGGGGCGGCGCCGGCCTCGACTATGTGTCGCTGGCGCTGGCGTTGGAGGAAATTGCCGCCGGCGACGGCGCGGTGTCCACCATCATCAGCGTGCAGAACTCGGTGGTCTGCGGCCCGATCAACGCCTTCGGCACCGATGAGCAGAAGGCGCAATACCTGAAGAAGCTCGCCAGCGGCGAATGGCTGGGCTGCTTCTGCCTGACCGAACCGCATGTCGGCTCCGACGCCGCGGCGATCCGCACCAAGGCAGTTCGTGATGGCGACCATTGGGTGCTCAACGGCGTCAAGCAGTTCATCACCACGGGCAAGAACGCGCAGATCGCCGTGGTCTTCGCCGTCACCGATCCCGGCGCCGGCAAGAAGGGCATCTCGGCCTTCATCGTGCCGGCCGAGACGCCGGGCTACATCGTTGCCCGCGTCGAGGAAAAGCTCGGCCAGCACGCTTCGGATACGGCGCAGATTCTGTTCGAGAACTGCCGCATTCCCGCCGGCAATCTGCTTGGCGGCGAAGGGCAGGGCTATCGCATCGCCCTGTCCAACCTCGAAGGCGGCCGCATCGGCATTTCGGCGCAGGCGGTGGGCATGGCGCGCGCGGCCTTCGAGGCGGCGCTGCACTACTCGCATGAACGCGAGAGCTTCGGCAAGCCGATCTTCGAGCACCAGGCGGTGAACTTCCGCCTCGCCGACATGGCGACCCAGATCGAAGTCGCGCGGCAGATGGTGCATCACGCCGCGGCCTTGCGCGACGCCGGCCGGCCCTGCCTCAAGGAAGCCTCGATGGCCAAGCTGTTCGCTTCCGAAATGGCAGAGAAGGTCTGCTCCGACGCGATCCAGATCCACGGCGGCTATGGTTACGTCAATGATTTCCCGGTCGAGCGCATCTACCGCGATGTGCGGGTCTGCCAGATCTACGAAGGTGCGTCGGACATCCAGCGCTTGGTCATCGGCAGGTCGCTGGGCGATGCATCATGATAAGCATCATTTGGTGCTATATTTGATGCATGCCTAATGCCCTGGAGAATCCGATGAGAACCACCGTCACCCTGGATGAAGATCTTCTGGCCGATGTCGAACAGTTGAGTGGCATTCGCGACCGATCCCAGTTGTTGCGCGAAGCCTTGCTGGAAATGCGCCATCGCCTCGCCTCACAGCGGCTCGCATTGCTCGTCGGTACGGAGCCTGATGCTGTCGCATCGCCACGTCGCCGACCGCCTCATTTCGTATCGGAACCAGCGGCAACACCCTATCGGGCCAGGAAGCGCGCCAAGGCAAACCCATGAGAATCCTTGCCGATACTTCGGTCTGGGTGGATTTTCTGCGCCACAAGAATGCGCCCATCCTCGAGCCCCTGAACCTAGGCGACGTCGTGATGCACGACTACGTGATCGGGGAAATCGTGCTGGGTGGAATCAGCCGGACCAAGCTCGCCATTTTCGAACAGTTGCGTCGTTGCCACTGCGCCAGCCACGAAGAGGTGATGCATCTGATCGCCGAGCGCAATCTGGCCGGCAGCGGCCTCGGCTACGTCGACAGCCATCTGCTTGCTTCCGCGCTGATCGACCGTCTGCAGTTGTGGACACTGGACAAGGCGCTGCAACAGGTGGCGAACGAGTTCGGTTGCGGGCTGGCGGCGCATTGATCCATCGACAAAACGGGAAAAGCCCATGGCCGAATACACCCTGCACTGCTTCGCCCAATCCGGCAACGCCTACAAGCCGGCGCTGATGCTGGCGTTGTCCGGCGCCGACTGGGAGCCGCGCTTCGTCGACTTCTTCAATGGCGCGACCAAGACGCCGGAATACCGCGCGCTCAACGTCATGGGTGAAGTGCCGCTGCTCGAACATCGCGGGCGGACGCTCTCCCAGTCCGGCGTGATCCTCGACTATCTGGCCGAGACCCTCGGCACTTTCGGTCCGCAGGACAGCGACGAGCGGCGCGAAATCCTGCGCTGGATG
>MHZX01000140.1:49665-75157 GCA_001828935.1 Rhodocyclales bacterium RIFCSPLOWO2_02_FULL_63_24 | reverse complement strand
AAAGCTAGTCTTGGCGACACCATACGAGCAGTAAAGTTCGGCAGGCCGGACTGGACTACCGTTCATCTGGATACGCTCGCCGGTATGTATCGGACAGCGCCAGCATTTAGATCAGTATGGGCGGACGTGAAGGAAATGATGCTGGCAGCTTTGGCCGACGACATGGCAGCCGTAAACATTCAACTCGTCACGGCGTTGGCGGAACGATTTCGATTCGGCTGCCGATTTGTCCGGTCCTCCGATCTTTCACTTTGTGCAACATCGGACGAGCGGCTGGTGGAAATTTCACTAAAGCTCGCCCCCGGCGGCAGCTACCTCTCAGGATCCGGGGCAGCAAAGTACCAGGATCCCGAGAAGTTCCGGGCGGCTGGCCTGGGGTTCGAGTATTCCCGCTTTGTACATCCCCGGTATGCGCAGTCGGCACAACCCGGGCTGACTGGCTTCGTTCCTGGGCTTTCGGTACTGGATGCAGTTTTCCATCTCGGCTGGGAGCGGACTGCCGAACTGATTCAAGACGGGGGCGCATGATGCTGAGACCTCTCAGGGTTCTGTGCCTGGATATCGAGGGAGGCTACGGCGGGTCTTCGCGCAGCCTCTTCTACGTGGTCAAACATCTGAATCGCGACTTGGTATTGCCAGAGGTATGGTGCAAGAGGGAGGGGCCGATTCAGGCAATGTATGACGCCTTGGGAATTCGCGTTCGTATCGAGCCAGAACTGCCAAAGCTTAGTTCGCTTCCGCGATTCTCCCGCAGCGCCTACGCCAATTTGAGGTACCTGCTAGCTCTTCCAGGAAGTTCGAACCTGCGGGCGCGACTGGTGCATGAGGTGAATGATCGCTTCGACATTGTGCATTTCAACCACGAATCCCTGTATTTGCTGGCGAGATGGCTCAGGAAGCAAACCCCGAGGGCGGGTTTTGTCATGCATAACAGGACGATGCTTTGGGACTCCTGGTTCGCTCGCCGGCAGGCGCGCATTCTGGTGAATTTCAACGACGCCAATATTTTCATTTCGGAGCGCGAGCGCGACAACATACGCCAACTGGCGGGCTGGAATGGAGGCGTCGTAATCAACAACGTGGTCGAAATTCCGGCGGCTTCTTCATTTCTACACGAAAGCGCGTCCATCGATGGTGGCTTCAAAATCGCCTGCCTCTCCAACTATTCTTGGATGCGGGGCATCGACAGGCTGGTCGACGTTGCGGTGGCACTGCGCGATCTCGGTCGAAATGAAATCCGGTTTGTGGTTGGCGGGAAAGCCGAATTGTCTGGACGATTGCCGGGGCGACTGGGAGAAATTGCTGCACGGAACGGAACGCTTGCCGACTACGCTGCCGCGCTTGGTGTGGGGGAAATGTTTGTGTTTCTCGGCCACGTGTCGGATCCGGAACGGGTGCTTGCGGCGTGCCAGGTTCTGGCCAAACCATCCAGGGAAGACAACCCATGGGGACGAGATATCCTTGAGGCGCTCGCCATGGCGCGCCCGGTCCTGGCTTGCGGTAGCTGTGAGGAATTCGTTTCGCCGGGCGAAACCGGCTTTCTCTACCCGTGCGGTGAGGAATTCAACCCGACTCGCATGGCAGCCGATATTGTTCGTTTGGCGGACGATCCTATACTCCTGCGGCGAATCGGTCGCCAGGGACAGGAACGCGTGCGCGACCGATGCGATGGCATTTCCCGCGCCGATGATTTGTTAAAGGTGTGGAAGCGGGTTTTTGATCGACGCGTTTTGGAATACCGATAGACGACAGCTTGTGCAAAACAGCGCGCAACCAAGTGAGCGGGCCGGGACAGTTGTCGGGGGCGGGACGGTGCCACTCCAGCTTCTTGCTGTCCTGCCGGCATTCAATGGTGGCGGCGCCGAGCGCGTATTGCTGAACCTTGTCTCCCGATTGAGCGGCCGCGGTAGGGCGACACGCCTTCTGGTCTTTGCTGGAGTTGGCCCGCTGAGCGACATGGTTCCGCGCACGATTGCGACACACTCTCTTGAAACCGGTTCCTTACGCAGATCGGTGTTGCCAATGGTCAAGGCAATACGAGCATTGAAGCCCCGTATTGTGTTCTCGACATTTGGCTATGTGAACCTGGCCCTGCTTGCTCTTAGGCCCTTCCTGCCAAGGGGGACGCAGATTTGGGTTCGTGAGGCCAATTTGCCTTCGATCAGCCTACCCAACAATCGATACCACTTTCTAATGCGGCTGGGCTACTTGCTGGCTTACCAGCGGGCGGACAGAGTGATCTGTTCGTCAGTTCGCATGCGTGATGAGTTGGTGCAGGATTTCGGGGTGGACCGCACGCGAATTCGCATCCTTCCCAACCCAGTGGACGAAGATGCAATTCGACGGTTGGCAAATTCCGTGATCCGCAGCGCCGGCAAAGGGGTTAGATTCGCCGCTGCAGGCCGCCTGGTGCGCCAAAAGGGATTTGATCGATTGTTGGAGATGTTCGCCAAGCTTGGCGTCGATGATGCCCAATTGTCCATCGTGGGTGACGGGCCGATGTTAGTGGGCCTACAGCACCTTGCGTCCACTCTGGGTATTGCCGAGCGGGTTTCCTTTGAAGGATTCACGGACAATCCCTGGTGTCATATGGCTGGCGCCGATGCGTTTTTGCTTCCGTCGCGTTGGGAGGGAATGCCGAATGCCGCCTTGGAGGCTCTTGCGTGTGGTGTTCCGGTGATTGCAACGCCGGAATCCGGCGGCATAGCAGAGATTGCGGCGGAGACGCCGCCGGGTGCGGTCACGGTGGTCGAGGCAGGTCAGTCCTTCGTTGAGGCGATGCGCAGGGTCGTGCCAGGAAATGGGGGGCATCTTCGTCCAAGCTTGTTGCCGCCACGGTTTCGCATGGAATCGGTTGTCGACACCTTCGATCAATGGCTGGATGAACGTGCCTGAATTCGGACGCGCGCGGGTTCTCCACGTCATTACCGGCCTCGGTACGGGAGGCGCCGAGATGATGCTTGTCAAGGTGCTGCAATCGACCTGCAAGACAGTCGACTCGGCGGTGGTCAGCCTGATGAAGGCGGACTTGACGGCTGCCCGCGTCGAGGCGCTGGGCGTTCCGGTTTATTCCCTTGGAATGAACCAGGGTTCCTTGCCCGGGCCCGGAGTCGTCAGTGCGCTGCTGCGTACTTCGAGAGACTTCAAGCCGACCGTGATTCAGGGCTGGATGTACCACGGCAATCTGGCGGCCTGGCTTGCGGCGCGACAGCAGGCGCCGCGGCCCCGATTGATCTGGAATATTCGGCAAACCCTGTACGGACTTCATCTTGAAGGATGCCTTACGCGGTGGATCATTCGCCTGGGAGCAAGGCTTTCGGCCCATCCCGAACGCATCATCTACAATTCCGTCGTAAGTTCGCAGCAGCACGAAGCCGCAGGCTATGCCGGGAGCGGGCGCATGGTCATTCCAAATGGCTTCGATTTGACGGCATTTCTCCCCGACCCGGCGGCGCGCTTCGCGGTGCGCGAGGAATTCGGCCTGGCCGCGGACACCCTGCTGATCGGACATGTGGCCCGACATCATCCGATGAAAGGACATCCGAGTCTGCTGAAGGCGGCAAGTCTCGTTGTTGACCGCTACCCGGATGCCCGGTTCCTGCTGATCGGTCTCAATGTCGGCAAGGACAATCCAGGGCTTATGGCGCAAATCGACGCCTTGCAGCTGGGCAATAACGTCGTTCTGGCGGGCGAACGCAAGGACATGCCGCGCCTTGTCGCTGCGATGGATCTCGCGGTGTCGGCCTCGGCGTGGGGCGAAGGTTTTCCCAACGTGGTCGGTGAGGCGATGGCAGCCGGTGTTCCGTGCGTAGTCACCGACGTGGGGGATTCGGCGTCGATTGTGGGTGATTGCGGGTTGGTCGTTCCGCCCGGTAATGCAGCAGCGCTGGCAGCGGCGATCTGCCAATTGCTTGCCTCTGAGCCGGAACGTCGTCAGCAAATCGGACGGGACGCTCGCGCGCGAGTCCGCGAGAAATTTTCGATCGAACGAGTGGGCCGGATGTATCTCGATCTGTACCAAGGCGGGGCGGCCGCCTGAATGTGCGGTTTCGCCGGATTCGTTGCCGTTCCCCGGCACCGGGAGTCAAGCCTCGGAATTCTGCATCGGATGGCCGTGCCCCTGATCCCGCGGGGGCCGGATGAGCAGGGAATCTGGCTGAGCGCGGATGGGGCGATCGGCCTGGCGCACCGCAGGCTTGCAGTCGTCGGGCTCGGGCCGGATGGCCGGCAGCCCATGGTTTCCGGGTCGGGCCGCTGGGTCATCGCCTACAACGGCGAGATTTACAATTGCCCGGCATTGCGAACCGAATTATCCGCTTCGGGCGTCACGTTCCGCGGAAGCTCCGATACGGAAGTGATGCTGGCGGCGATTGAGGCCTGGGGCCTGGAAGCATCGCTCAAGCGGTTTGTGGGAATGTTCGCCTTCGCGCTTTGGGATGGGGCCAATCGCATACTCCATCTGGCGCGGGACCGCTTCGGCGAAAAGCCTCTTTACTACGGCTGGCAAGGCAAGGCCTTTCTGTTCGGTTCGGACCTCGCTGCATTGCGCCCCCACCCCGAGTGGGAGGGTGGCGTGGATAGAACCGCGCTGGCGCTATACGTGCGCTACAACTATGTGCCGCAGCCCTGGTCGATTCATCCAAAACTGAAAAAGCTCGCGCCGGGAACATGGCTGGAGCTTGCGCAAAACGGCGAACGCTGGACCGAAAAGCGGAACTCCTACTGGTCTGCCCTCCAGGTTGCCACGAATGCAAGCTCGACCCCATTTCAGGGGTCGGAATCCGACGCCGAAGAACTCGTCCATGGGCTGCTGAAACAGGCGGTGGCTGGCCAGTTGATGGCGGAGGTTCCGCTCGGGGCATTCCTCTCTGGAGGCATCGATTCGACGACCATCGTCGCGCTGATGCAATCCGTGGCCGAGCGCCCCGTTCGTACTTTCACGATCGGCTTCGCGGAGTCGGGCTACGACGAGTCCGAATCGGCAAGACGAATAGCCGCGCACCTGGGCACCGATCATCGCGTGTGCATCCTCGGCGCTCAGGATGCCCTGACCATCATTCCCCAGCTACCGGCGTTTTACAGCGAGCCGTTCGCCGATGCGTCGCAACTGCCGACGATTCTGGTGTCGCGAATGGCAAGGGAGGAAGTTACCGTTGCGTTGTCAGGTGACGGCGGCGATGAAATCTTCGGCGGCTACAACCGGTATGTGTGGGGTGAAGCCCTGTGGCGGCGCATGGGGCTGGTCCCGACCTGGTCGCAGGAACTCCTGCGCAAAGCCCTGCAGGCAGGCTCGCCCGCGGCATGGGATGTCTGCGCGGGCTTGCTCCCAGGTGTCTCTGCCGTGCGACAACCGGGAGAAAAACTGCACAAGTTTGCGAGCCTGCTGGGTGCCGACAGCCCCCATGCTTTTCACGAGCGTTTGATTTCGTTCTGGCAGTCAGGCAACCCTGTTCTGGGCTCGGCGGGACACCCGGTTTCCATCCGCGCTAACGCATGGCAACCGAAACGGGGAATGACGGAAAGTATGATGCTGGCCGATACGCTAAACTATCTGCCCGACGACATCCTCGTCAAAGTAGACCGGGCGGCAATGGGTGTGAGTTTAGAGACCCGCACCCCGTTTCTTGATCATCGTGTGTTTGAGTTTGTCTGGTCGCTTCCTTTGAGCTTCCGGGTCCGGCGCAACAGCGGAAAGCATTTGCTGCGGACGGTCCTGGATCGCTACGTGCCAAGAGAACTGGTGGAACGTCCGAAGTCCGGCTTCGCATTACCTATTCATGACTGGCTGCGCGGGCCGTTGAGGGATTGGTGCGAGGAACTGCTGAATGAATCACGGCTGGGACGAGAGGGGTATTTCGATCCCGTATTGGTGCGCAACGCATGGAACGAACATCTTTCGGGACGCAGAAACCGGCAATACGATCTTTGGAGCATCCTGATGTTCCAGGCATGGCAGGAAACCCAGCATCAATAAACTCGAGGAGGTCGGCCCTGTCCGCTTCAGATAACACTCCAATGCGTAGCGGACTGATCGGCCGAATGATGCCGCTCGTGAAGGGCCTGGTAACAGTAGGCTTGCTTGCCCTGCTGGCGCGAAATATCGACCTTCGGCGAACTGCCGAGTTCCTTGGCGAGACGAGTCTCTGGCTCTTTCTCGGCGCCTGTGGCGTCATGGTGCTCCAGGCTCTTCTTGCGGTTGCGAGGTGGCGCCTGGTCATGCGCCACCAGCGACTACAGTTCTCGTTCGGCGCATTGTTGCGCTATTTCTGGCTGGGGCTTTTCTTCAATCAGGTCCTGCCGTCCAGCGTCGGCGGCGATGCGGCACGAGCATATTGCCTCGTCAGGGAAGGGTGCGGCATCGGCAGCGCGTCGGTAGCGGTATTGCTGGACCGGATGTGCGGCATGGCGGGGTTGGTTCTGCTGGTTCTTTTAAACCTGCCGCTTTCCTTTCAATACATCACCGATGGCCCAACGCGCTGGGGCGTGCTTGTGGTTGCCGGCGGTGCCGCAGGTGCAATTGTCATCGTCCTGGTCCTCGATCGCCTTACTTCAAGATTCAGGCATTGGCGAATAGCCAGAGGTATGACCGCATTGTCGATGGATGCGCGGGGTCTGTTTTTTTCAGATGGCCCGGGAATTCGGCTGATACTTCTGTCGATCGGCGTGCATTTGATCTCGGTTGGAGCGATGGCGGTACTAGCAATGGCCGCCAAGTTCGATGTGCATTGGCTGGCATTCGTGATCGTGGTGCCGCTGGCCAGCCTCTTGATGACGGTGCCGGTATCGGTTGCCGGTTGGGGGGTTCGCGAGGGAGTGATGGTGGTTGGATTGGGTTATGCTGGCATGGCCGCCGAGCAGGCAGTTGCACTGTCCATTCTGTATGGTCTGTTATTGCTGGTGGTAGCGTTGCCGGGAGGGTTTGTCTGGCTGCTTGATGGACGTCATAAATCAACAAAATCGAAAGCGCTCGGGACAGAATGAAATTAAGTAAACGTAAACGGGCGATTCAGGCTAACGCTGACTTGCTTGCTGGCAGTCGCGATGACTGGATTGCTAGGAACTCGTTCTATTACCGGGACGATCGCGCCTATATGCGTTTTCTGGTTCGCCCGGGTCAGCGCGTACTGGAGTTGGGCTGCGGTACCGGCGACCTGCTGAGCGAACTGGAACCTGCACGCGGCGTCGGCGTCGATCTCAGTTCAAACATGGTCGACGTCGCCCGCCGCCGCTTTCCCCATTTGCAATTCCTGCAAGGAGACATCGAGGATGCCGAACTGCTGGCGTCTCTCGACGGTCCGTTCGACGTGATCATTCTGTCCGACACGATCGGCTATCTTGATGATTGCGCCCAGACACTGGAAAGCCTGCATAGTCTCTGCACCCCGGAAACACGAATTGTGATCACCTACTACGCGTGGTTCTGGGAGCCGATACTTAAACTGGGAGAAAAGCTCGGCCTCAAGATGCCGTCAGTCGAACTGAACTGGCTATCCACCGAGGACACGATGGGATTCCTTCACCTGGCGGACTTCGAGCCGGTAAAGCGCGAGTGGAGACAAATTGTCCCGAAACAGATCCTGGGCCTTGGCACGCTGATCAATCGTTTTGTCGGTACCTTGCCCCTGATCAGGCGCTTGTCCCTGCGCAACTACCTTGTTGCACGCCCGCTACGGAATGCCGCGTTGAAGGATCCTTCGGTAACTGTCCTGATTCCCTGCCGTAACGAACAGGGCAATATAGAGAACGCGGTGAAGCGCCTGCCCAGATTCTGCTCGGATCTGGAGGTCATGTATGTCGAGGGGCACAGTAGCGATGGGACCCTGGAAGAAATCCATCGCGTGATTGCGCTCTATCCCGATCTGGACATCAAGGTTCTGGTGCAGGACGGAAAAGGCAAGGGCGATGCGGTGCGCAAAGGCTTTGCCAACGCCCGGGGCGACATATTGATGATTCTCGATGCCGATCTGACAGTTGCGCCGGAAGATCTCACCAAGTTTTACGATGCGATCGCGAAAGGCAAAGGGGAGTTCATCAACGGCAGCCGTCTCGTCTACCCGATGCAGGATCAGGCCATGCGTTTTCTGAATTTCCTGGCAAACCGCACCTTTTCGTGGCTCTTCACCTGGCTGTTGAATCAGCGCTATACCGATACGCTATGCGGCACGAAGGTTCTGAGCCGGAAAAACTACGAAGTGCTGTATGCCAATCGGTCCTACTTCGGCGACTTCGACCCGTTCGGCGATTTTGACCTGATCTTCGGCGCGACCAAGCTCAACCTCAAGGTGATCGAGATTCCCATTCGTTACGCCGCCCGAGAGTACGGTGAAACCCAGATCTCCCGCTTCCGGCATGGGTGGCTGTTGCTGAAGATGGTTGTGTTCGCGTACCGAAAGCTGAAGATCAACTGATGCAGCTTGATGAGTATCAGCGGCGCTGGTTGGAGAAGCCAGCGCTGCGCGCGGTGTACGGCGATCTCCACCGCAGGATGGCGAAAGCATCTATGCCCGGCCCAAGCCTGGAAATCGGCGGCGGAATCGGAAATCTCGATGCCGGCAACAGCGATCTGCTGCGCATGGACATTCAGCGATCACCCGGAGTCGCCCTCGCGGCGGATGCGCATCGACTTCCGTTCGCAAGCCAGGTCTTTTCCAATATCTACCTCTTCGACGTATTGCACCACCTGCAATGCCCCCTGGTTTTCTTCGCCGAGGCAGATCGTGTCTTGCGGCCGGGTGGCCGCGTAATCATGATCGAGCCCGGGATTACGCCGGTCAGCCGGCTGCTTTACGGCATGGGTCACGAGGAGCCGGTGGATATGTCCTGGGTGCCGGATGAAGACTGCGAACTGAATCCGGACAAGGATCCTTACGCATCCAATCAGGCGATTCCGACGATACTTTTCAAGCGGTCCCCGCATTTGTTTCGCAAGGCCGATGCATCCCTGCGGGTTGTCGATTCCAGATGGCTCAGCCTGATTGCCTATCCCCTGACGGGAGGCTTCAAGTCATGGTCGCTGATTCCTGCGGAATGGGTCAAACCGCTGTTGCGCCTTGAGGACCGCTTGCTTCCATTGATCGGCGGGCTCATGGCGTTTCGTCTGATGGTGGTGCTGGAGAAAGAATGAGGAATGCGGCAGGCATTTTTTGCGTTGCGCTGCTTGTTCGTGTCGCCTACATTTTCTTGTTTGTTGCCCCGGAGCACTTGGGCGCAGAAGATCAGTTGCTCTACCTTTCAATGGCCCAGTCGATTATGACTAATGGGTTTACGGTCACAACGACCGAGCGAGTCTCTGGTTACCCTCTGTTTTTGAGTTCTGTCTTCTTCCTGTTTGGTCAAGGACAGTATGGCCTGCTTGGTGTCCAGGCGGTTATCGACAGCGCTACATGTGTTTGCGTGGGTAGACTAGCCCACGTGGCTCTTGGCCGAGGCTTCTTGTTCGCCGGACTGCTGGCGGCGGCAAACCTGAACATGGTTATTCTTTCGGCCATGGTATTGACCGATTCTTTGTTCCTCTGCCTTTTCACGCTCTTTCTGCTCTTCCTTATCCGCTTTCTCCACGGCCGCAAGTCATCTGACTATGCTTGGTGTCTGTCCTTTCTGGTTCTGGCCACCGCGATCCGTTCTGCAAGCTACTATCTGGTGCCATGCATCATGCTGGCGTTGGTTTTCTGGTCAATCCTTGCGCGAACAACGCCAAAGCGGATTGGTTTCCAGTTTCTGGCGGGCGTGACCATCGCCGTGGTGATACTCGGACCTCAGCACCTGCACAATTGGCAGAAGCACGACACGCTATCCTATGTCAGCCAGGGTGGTACGCATCTGTTGGGATGGGTGGTGCCGGCCACTTATCAATATTCGGGGCAAGGTTCGTATCAACAGGGGCAGGCACTGGCGCACTCAAGGCTGGAAAAGGCAATGGCCGACGATGGCCTTTCGGTACTTCCGGAGAATCCGTTTGCAGCAAGCCGGTATCGGTCAGAGATCGCCAGACAGATACTCAAGGACTTGGGGTGGGTGAATATGATGAAGGCGTGGACTATTGGCGCAGCGGTCAACTTTGTTACCCCCAGTGCGGCGTTTGCGCCAGCGGTGAGAGCCATGGACCATCCCTCCTTTTATGAGACACCGGGCGTCGGTGTGCTGGAGAAACTCTGGAACTACGCAAACAATTCGAGCGGCGTCCTGTATCTGTCGATCCTTGTGGTTGGCACGCTCACGTCGCTGGTCTTTTTTCTTGCCTCCCTGGTTGGCTGGTGGGAAACTCTTCGAGGATCGGTTGCTGTAAGAAGCGGCTGGGCAGGCTATGGGATATTGATTTTTTTTACCTTGGTGATTGCTTACTTCGTTGCCGTAACGGGACCGATCATCGGAGGAAAGTATCGTCTGCCGATTGAGCCGATCATGACTGTTTTCGTGGTCAACGCCTTCTACCGCTACTGTCGTCGCATCAAGAGCCAGGGTTTACTCGACACCCCTGAGAGGGGAATGCGTTTGTGAAGATCTGTCAACTCTGTGCAGTTGACTTTACGTTGAAGAAGTTCCTGTTACCGCTGATTGATGGCATGCAGGAACAAGGTTGGACCGTCACAGCCGTATGCTCTGACGGCCCGTATGTAGCTGATCTCAGAGCGCTAGGGTATCGGATTGAAACACTGTCGATTACCCGCAGCATGAGTCTCTTGGCTGCGCTGCGGTCTTTGATCGGCTTGCTTCGGTTGTTTCGTCGTGAGCGCTTTGATGTGCTGCATGCACATACGCCTGTGGCAGCTCTAATCGGTAGAGTGGCAGCACGATTGGCGAAAGTTCCGCTTGTTATTTACACTGCACATGGTTTCTATTTTCACGATGAAATGCCCCGCTGGAAACGGTCCATCTTTGTCGCACTCGAACGCTTTGGTGGCCACTTCACTGATCTCCTGTTTTCGCAAAGCAGTGAAGATGCGGATGACGCTGTCAGGGAGAAGATCGCCCCACGTGAGTGCGTGTTGGCAATTGGAAACGGGGTCGATATCTCACGCTTCGATCCTGCAATAGTCGGTGGTGGTGGAGCGGTCCGCACGGAGTTGGGCATCCCTGCCGATGCTTTTGTCGTCGGCATGATTGGTCGTCAGGTGCGTGAGAAAGGGGTCGCCGAATTCCTCGCTGCGGCCGCCGAATTGGCTCAGAGATTTCCGCAGGTGTGGTTTCTGCTTGTTGGGGAACGTTTAGCCAGTGATCACGACGGTGGGGTAGACATGGAGTTCACAACCGCGAAGACCGTACTTGGTAACCGCTTGGTCGCGCCCGGCCTGCGTTCGGACATTCCGGAGTTACTTGCAGCGATGGATCTGTTTTGCTTGCCTTCGTGGCGGGAGGGTATGCCGCGCACCATTATCGAGGCAATGTTCATGGGCCGGCCGGTAGTAGCCACGAACATTCGTGGCGTGCGGGAAGAAGTAGTTCCAGAAGAAACGGGAGTATTAGTCCCCACCCGATCGCCGCAGCGGCTTGTTGCGGCGATCGAACGTTTTGTCCGCGACCCGGCTTGGGGCGTGCGGCTTGGGCAGATGGGCAGACAGCGTGCGCTGATGTTGTATGATGAAAAAAAAGTTGTTGCGCTGCAGCTGGAGAGGATTGTTCAGGCCGCGCGGCAACGGGCCTTGATCTGATACCTATAGTGTCAAACTGGATCGCCTCTTCTGTGGCTGGACTCGCCACCGTCGTTCTGCTCGCAATTCTCTTGCGACGGCCTGATGCCTTGCCGGTTGATCACCCAAACGAGCGCTCGCTTCATCGATACCCGACACCTCGCATTGGGGGGTTGGCGCTATTTCCCGGTGTCGTTCTGGGTTACCTTGCGTCGGGAGTGCAGGATGCGAATCTGCTACTTCTGCTCGAAGTGGCTGGAGGGCTGTTTTTGCTATCGATCTTTGACGACCGGCATGGTCTTCCCGTAATTCTCAGATTCGGTATCCACATTCTGGCTGCCGCTTCAATTGCGTTCGGACTAATGGGAGCCTGGCTGCCGATGCTGGCGGCTATTGTAATCATTGGATGGATGACGAATCTCTTCAATTTTATGGATGGCGCCAACGGATTGGCGGGAGGCATGGCGGCCATAGGCTTTTCGGTCTGCGGCTTGGCTTTGGGCGAGTCTGCGCTGGCGTTCGCATTGAGCGGCGCGGCACTTGGTTTTCTGTTATTCAATTTCGATCCGGCCAGGGTATTTCTTGGCGATGCCGGATCGATTCCGCTCGGATTTCTGGCGGGAGGATTGGGTTTGCTCGGCGTAGTGAAGGGAATCTGGCCCGCTTGGTTTCCGTTGTTGGTCTTCTCGCCGTTTGTTGTTGATGCCACCATAACATTGCTGCGCCGCTTGGCACGCCGGGAAAGGTTTTGGTTGGCTCACCGCGAGCACTACTATCAGCGCCTCGTGCGCATGGGCTGGTCGCATCGTCGCTTAGCCCTGACGGAATACGCCTTGATGGCGACGTGCGGTGTCTCTGCTCTGACCATGTTGCATGTGGGAATAGCGCTCCAGGCGTTAGGTTTGTTGCTGTGGGCTGCTGTCTATGCGGGCTTGATGCTAAGTATCGACAGGCGTTGGGCAAGCAGAGTGGCGAGTCGCGGAGGTCAGACATGAGGCGCAGTGCCCTAATTTTTCTTCACGATCTGACGATGGTTGTGCTTGCGTGGCTTGGCGCCTATTGGCTGCGCTTCAATCTGGACATTCCAGTTGAATTCATCCATGCCATGTGGTCAGCGCTGGTGGTCGTGATTCCGGTGCAGGGCATTGTTTTCTATGCCTTCGGTTTGTACCGCGGACTTTGGCGCTTCGCCAGCGTTTCCGATCTGAAGCGCATCCTGATCGCATGTGGCGTGGCTGCCCTGGCATCGCCTGCCGCCCTGGTGATGGCACAGCAGCTGAGCATGGTGCCGCGCTCGGTTTTCATTCTCGATCCCTTGTTACTGGTCCTGCTGATGGGCGGGGTCCGGTTTACCTACCGGGCGTGGAAGGACGGGCATTTCTTCCTGCGGCGTACGGGGGTGGGCACACCCGTACTGATAGTCGGCGCTGGCGAGACGGCGATGGGCCTGATCAAGGAACTGGAACCCAGTCGCGTCTGGCGCGTCGTCGGCTTCGTCGATGCCGGGTCGGCCCAGGCCGGTCGTCAACTGGGCGGCGTACCGATTCTGGGCGGACTTGAGTCGATTGGAGATCATGCGCAACGGTCCGATGCCCGCCATGCCATCATTGCCATGCCGTCTGCATCAGTTGCGGAACGGCGGCGTGCGACGGAATTGGCAGCAGCAGCGGGATTGTCGGTGCTGACCGTGCCATCGCTCGACGATCTACTTACGGGTCGGGTGGCGATATCGGCCATTCGCAAGGTCGAGTTGGAGGATTTACTCGGCCGTGACCGCATCGAACTCGATGAAGCGGGTTTGCAGGAGCTTCTGGCGGACAAGACCGTGCTGGTGACGGGAGCGGGAGGTTCCATCGGCTCCGAGCTGTGTCGCCAGATCGCATGTTTCGGGCCGCGGAAACTGGTGTTCCTTGAACAGTCCGAATTCGCGCTATACAGCATTGAGCAGGAATTCGCCGGGCGGTCGGTGGATTGCGTGGTCGGCGACGTCAAGGATGCGGCGCGCATGGGTACCGTGTTCGCCGAATATCGGCCCGACGTGGTGTTTCATGCGGCTGCTTACAAGCATGTGCCGCTGATGGAGTGTGCCAATGCGTGGGAGGCGGTGAGGAACAACGTGCAGGGCACGCTCAACGTCGCACGCGCCGCGCTGGCCAATGGCACCGGCGAATTCGTGCTGATTTCCACCGACAAGGCGGTCAATCCGACCAACGTCATGGGCGCCAGCAAGCGGCTGGCGGAGGTAGTGTGTCAGGCCGTGCAGGCACAAAGCTCGGCGACGCGCTTTGTCATGGTGCGTTTCGGCAATGTACTGGGTTCCTCGGGTAGCGTGATCCCACGCTTTCGCGAACAGATTGCGAAGGGCGGGCCGGTGACCGTCACACATCCGGACATCATCCGCTACTTCATGCTGATTCCGGAGGCGGCGCAACTGGTGTTGCAGGCGGGCCTGATGGCGGTGCGCGCAGCCGAGGGCGGCCGGGTTTTTGTCCTGGACATGGGCGAGCCGGTAAAGATCATCGACCTGGCGCGTGACATGATCCGGCTTTCCGGTTTTAGCGAGGATGAGATAAAAATCGAATTCACCGGCCTGCGTCCCGGCGAGAAGCTCTACGAAGAATTGCTGGCGGACGGCGAGGCGACATTGCCGACGCCGCATCCCAAGCTGCGAATCGCCCGGCCGAGCGCTGTACCGGATGCGGCCTGGCTGGCAGAACTGGAGGACTGGCTGGCAGCGCCATGGCGCGACCAAGCCGAAGTGAAAGAGGGGCTCAGGCGCTGGGTCCCCGAATATCGCCCCGCAACGCATTGAAGGCGGCGATTACCTCGCCGACTGTGATGTCCAGTACTTCGAGCGAAGGTTTCTGCAACAGTCGGTAGGGCACGTCCCCGGGGCGCCAGCGCGCGGCGCCTGAATTGCCGAACAGGCAGACGATGGGCAGTCCAAGTCCGGCACCCAGGTGCATGGCGCCGCCGTCGGCGCAGATCAAAGCGTCGCATTCCGCCAGCGCGCCAATCAATTCCGCGAGTGTTGCGGTAGGCCTAGGAATCACCGTGGCGCCAGCGCCAGCGCGCTGCGTCCCTCCGGGAACTTTCGCCATGACTTCCTTTGCTTTGGCGTCGTCGCCAGGATGCAGCGGGTTCTCTTCGGCCCCGGGCGACCAGAGCAGCAGGAAGCGCACTGATCCCTGTGCTGCGATGGCGCGGATGGTTTCGGCAAAGCGGTCAGCGGGCCAGCGTTGCGACGGCTTGCGGGCGCTGATGTGGATGCCTATCGTAAGGGTATCCGGAGGGACGTCCCGCGCTGGCGCGGGACGTACTGCGGCTGGGGCAAATACGCGGCATGCCGGCGGTGGGCCTTTGATGCCGTAGATGGCCGCGACACGAAACACGTCTTCGACCTCATGGCAATCCTGGCGTTCGAGCGGCAGTACGATATCAAGGCCTTCTGCATCGCCGAATCCGATAATCCGTTTTGGTTTCAGCCATTGCGCGAGCTTGACGGTACGCGGCTGCGGCGACGTGGTGGCGATGATCACGTCGTCAAGCTGCATTTGGCGCAGCCGGCGCATCATCTGCAGGCGCCGCCAGAGGATGCCCGGTAAGGACTCGTCTGCACCCCGATGCTTGGCCTTGGTATACACGAAAACTTCGTCGAGATCGGGATTGCCGGCCAGTACCGGCGCGTTGTAGCTATTCACCAGCGCACCGATCCATCCCTTTGGAAATCGCTGGCGCAAGGCATGAATCAGCGGCGTGGTGCACACCAGGTCGCCGATATTGTCGCGGCGAATGACGAGTATTTTTGGGGTGGAAGGAAGGCTCAAGGTAGACTGGCGGGCTATGGCTACATACGCGATCGGCGACCTGCAGGGCTGTTACGACCCGCTGCGCCGCCTCTTGGACTATATCAGTTTCGATCCGGCCATTGACCGCATCTGGTTCGTCGGCGACCTGGTCAATCGCGGTCCCGCTTCGCTCGAGGTGCTGCGCTTCGTCAAGTCGCTCGGCACCGCGGCGACCGTGGTTCTAGGCAATCATGATCTGCATCTGGCGATGCAGGCCGAGGGCTACGGCAAGCCCAACAAGGAAGATACGCTCGACGCGGTGCTGGGCGCCGCCGACCGGGATGAGTTGCTGGCCTGGCTGCGGGCGCAGCCGCTATTCCATGTCGAAGGCGACTGGGCGATGGTGCATGCCGGGCTGTTGCCGAGCTGGACCGTGGCGCAGGCCAAGACGCTCTCCGACGAGGCCTCGGCGGCGCTGACGGCCGACAATTACCGTGACTTCCTGGCCAACATGTGGGGCTCGGAGCCGACCGGTTGGCAGGATGAGCTCGCGGGCTGGGATCGTCTGCGCGTGGTGGTGAATGCGATGACGCGCATGCGCTATGTGACGCCGGCCGGGGCCATGGAGTTTCGCGCGGCGGGAGCCAAGGCACCGCCCGAGATAGGGCTGCCGGGATGTCTGCCGTGGTTTGCCGCACCCGGACGCGCCAGCGTCGACCACTCGATTGTTTGCGGACACTGGTCGGCCCTGGGTTTTCGTGACGAGGCGAACGTCCTTGCGCTCGACACGGGTTGCTTGTGGGGCGGCTGTCTTACCGCGGTGCGGCTGGAAGACCGTCGGGTAATGCGCCAACCCTGTCCGCAGCTGGTAAAGCCTTCGGGCTGGGACTGAGCGCGTGTTTGAGGGCGTGGCTCACGGCGCGATGGGCATGGGCGGCGAGATGACGGCGATCGGTAGCGGTGGTCGGTAACGCGGGCAAGGTTTCGATGCATGCCGCCAGTCCGTCGGCGCAGGCTATTGCCCACAGGCATGCGGCCAGGCTGGTATCGCCGATGTAATCGGCCGCCGCGCTTTGGGCACCCGTGACATCGGTGTAGCGCAACGCAAGAGGCGTCACCGCGACGCCAGCATCGATCGCGCTTTGCAGCAGGGCGCCGTGAAACGGCAGGACCTGGCGACCGTCGCTGGTAGTGCCTTCGGGGAAGACCACCACCCGCTTGCCGTCACGCAGATGGCCGACCAGATTCTCGCGCGTGAGCTGCGCGGCACGGCGCGAGCCGCGCTCGATGAAGATCGTATCGGTGCGGGTGCTCATCCAGCCGATCAGCGGCCACTTTCTCACGTCGTCCTTGGCGACGAAGGCGGCGGGCGCCAGGGCGTTGATCACGAAGACGTCGAGGAAGGACACGTGATTCGCGACCAGCATGCCGTTTGGCGCGCAGATCGCCGTAGTTCCGGCGCCGACTTTCAGCGTCACGCCGAGAGCGTCCAGCAACTGCTGCGACCAGCGCTGCTTGAGCATGAGACGCCGCGCGTCCGTGCTGCCGGGATAGACCAGCAAGACAATCAGAGCGCCACCAATCAGATGCAAGGCGGTCTTCGCCAAGCGCAGCAGGGCACGCAGGCGAATGTGGAGCAGCGGCAGCGTTGTCATCCGTCAATCATCAGACAATGCGGTTACTTCAGTGTGACACGCGGGTGGTTCCACTGCCGGACAAAACGCGCACCCGCTCGCCAGCGCGGAATTGCTCGTCGGCTTCCTGGGTCACGGCGATGATTTGGCCGCTGTCGAGCTTGATGGTGATTTCCAGCCCTTCTTTCTTGCTGGTTTTCTCTTCGATCGCCTGGCCCGCCATGCCGCCGACCACGGCGCCGAGCACCGAGCCGACGGTGGAACCCTTGCCCTGCCCCACATTGCTGCCTGCAATGCCGCCGACAATGGCGCCTGCCCCCGCGCCGACGCCTGATTGCGTGCCTTCGATCGTCACCTGCCGCACGGATTCCACGACGCCCATGCGCACATGCATTTCGCCGCGGGTTTGTGCGCGCGAGTACGCCGACCCGGACTGGCTGCCGGCGCAGCCCGTAAGTGCCAGCACGATCACGGCAGCGACGGCGAGAGCAAGCACGCGATATGACTTCATGAGATTTCCTTTATTCATTGCCGCCAGATGTCGGCCCTAGCCGAGAGTCTCGCCGAATGCGGCACTGAAACGCTCGGCAATCTCGTCTCTTTTCGGCTTGTGATTCTGGCCGCCGCGATGGGCGATCTTGATCGAACCCATCAACGAAGCCAGCCGTCCGGTCTTCTCCCATTCCCATCCCTTGCCGATGCCATACAGCAGACCGGCGCGGTAGGCATCGCCGCAACCCGTCGGGTCGATCAGCGCTTCCGGCGTCGTCACCGGAATCTCTAAGCGCTGGCCGTTGCTGTAGATGTGCGATCCGCTGCCGCCCAGCGTCACGATCAGCGCTTCGACTTCACCGGCCAGTTGTTCCAGCGTACGTCCGGTGCGCTCGCTCAGCAGCTTGGCTTCGTAGTCATTGACCGTACAGTAGTCGGCAAGTTTCAGGAAGGCCATGAGCTCATCGCCATCGAACATCGGCAATCCCTGGCCCGGATCGAAAACGAAGGGAATCCGGGCCTCGTGGAATTCGCGGGCATGCTGCAGCATACCGTCGCGGCCATCCGGCGAAACGATGCCGAGACTTACATCCTTCGCATCCGTCACCTTGTTCCGGTGCGACTGGGTCATTGCTCCCGGATGGAAGGCCGTGATCTGGTTGTCGTCGAGGTCGGTGGTAATGAAGGCCTGGGCGGTGAAGGTGTCGGGCACATCCGTGACGTGGGTGGGATCGAGGCCAAGCTGCTTGAGGCGATGCATGTAGGGCGCGCTGTCGTCGCCGATGGTCGCCATGATCAGCGGCTCGCCGCCCAGCAGTTTGAGGCTGTAGGCGATGTTGCCGGCGCAGCCGCCGAATTCGCGGCGCATGTCGGGCACCAGGAAGGCGACGTTGAGGATGTGGATTTGCTCGGGCAGGATATGGTTCTTGAAACGGTCGCCAAATACCATGATGGTGTCGTAGGCCATCGATCCGCAGATAAGTGTCTTCATGGAAGCGTTCGGAAATTCCAGGTCAGGGATAAAAGAGATACAACCGGTAGCCGCTGGCGGCCAGTTCGCCGGGGTCGATGCCGACCGCCACCGCGATGTCGGCGTTGGACAGCATGCCTTGGGCGAAAGCGGTTTTCGGCGGCAGATAGTCGGCCGGACCCAACACCTTGCGCGCGATGGCTTTGTCTGCGGTATCGGTGAGCGTGAGTTCCAGATGCGGAAACCGCTGGGAAAAGGGGGCGCGATTTTTCAGGGTCGCGGTCAATGCCAGGCGGCCAGGGTGCTCACCGTCGGGGTGCAGGTCGGAAGCCTCGATTCCGACCAGGCCCACTTTTGCCGGCAGGCCGACTTCGCAGTCAGCCATTTCGCATAGGGTGACCAGGGCCGGTTTGACCTCCGGCCACAGCACGGCCAGTTCGACGCGGAAGGCGAGCAGCGCCTGCAGACCGATTGCGGCGAGTGCCAGCATGCTGCCGATCGCCCACGGCCAGCGGCGCGGTGGGGAGGTCGGTGCGGGAAAGCTTGGATCCCACTGCGCCGCGTCGTCGTCCCCGGTCGCCACCATTGGTGCGGATGGTTCGGTTGCAGTGGCATCCGGGGGTTCGCTGGGCAGTTCGTCCAAGGTTTCGGGTAGCACAGAGGTGAGTTCTTGCAGCACTTCGCCTGTCGGTTCGGGCATCGGCTCAAGAGTCGGCGCTGGCGGTGCGGCGACGTGATTCGCACCGGTGTCGGGATTCGCATCGGCGGTCGCCCCGGTTTCGGCTAGAGGCTGCGCAAGGGCCTGCGGGGGAGCTTCGGGTGTCCGGGGCGCGACGATGACCAGCGGCTCCTCGATCAGGCTGTCGAGCGCGTTGAAGACATGCTGGCATTCGCCACAACGGACGCGACCCGAGCGCGCCTTGAGCTGTTCGGGGGTGACCCGAAAATGGGTTTCGCAGGCGGGGCAGCGCGTCAGCATTGATGGCCCGCGGACATCAGGTTGTCTTCCCGGTGGCAGGGCGCTGGCCTTCCAGGCGCACCCAGCCTTCACGCTCGGCACCGACCTGCAGGGCGATCAGCGGCGCATAGGTGGCGATGACGTGCTCCGCCTGCGCAGCCAGCACGCCGGACAGCGCGATGCGCCCGCCGGGGGCCAGGCACCCGGCCAGCAGCGGTGCGAGAACGCACAGGGGGTTGGTGAGAATGTTGGCGACGACGATGTCGAAGCGCTCGTCGAGCTTTTCGCGCGAGTGGCGCAAGGCGATGGCGACCTCGTTTCTGGCGGCATTGTCTTTTGCCGCGAGCAGGGCATTGTCGTCAATGTCCACCCCCAGTACCGATGCCGCTCCCAGCTTGGCGGCGGCGATGCCGAGGATGCCCGAGCCGCAGCCGTAATCGAGCAGGCTTAGTTGTGTCCCCGCGCCGTCGCGTAGTGTCTCGGTCAGCCATTGCAGGCAGAGAAAGGTGGTCGGATGCGAGCCGGTGCCGAAGGCGAGGCCGGGATCGAGCACCAGATTGATTGCGTCCGGGTCGGGCGCGGCGTGCCACGAGGGCACGATCCACAAGCGCTCGTTCACCCGGATCGGATCGAACTGCGACTGCGTGAGCCGTACCCAGTCCTGCTCGGCGACGTCTTCCAGTTCGATCTCGGGCAGGTCTTCGATCCCGGCGGCGGCGGCGGCCGCGGCGATGCTGCCAAGCAGGTCCGTGCTCGGGTCGAACAGCGCCACGACGCGGCTTTCGGTCCACAGCGGGGTCGTCGGCCCGCTTCCCGACGCGTCAGGCTCGCCGAACTGCGGGGTCTCCAGATCGGTTCCGGCCAGTGCGTCCTCGACGCTGACGGAAATCGCGCCGGCCGCCAGCAGAGCGTCGGAGAGCGCATCCGCGTGCGCGGCGTCGGTCTCCAGAGCGACGCTGACCCACATGGCGCCTACTTGCCCTTCGAGGCGTCGCTCTTGGCGGCGAGCTTTTCTTCGAGGTAATGGATACTGGTGCCGCCCTTGATGAAGCGCTCGTCCAGCATCAGCTCCTGGTGCAGCGGGATGTTGGTCTTGATACCGTCGACCATCATTTCCGAGAGGGCGATCCGCATCCGTTTGATGGCCTGTTCGCGGGTGTCGCCGTAAGCGATCACTTTGCCGATCATCGAGTCGTAGTGGGGTGGCACAGTGTAGCCGGAATAAGCATGGGAATCGACGCGGATGCCGGGGCCGCCAGGCGGGTGCCAGTTGGTGATCTTTCCCGGCGAGGGCGTGAATTTGAAGGGATCCTCGGCATTGATGCGGCACTCGATGGCGTGTCCGCGAATCTCGATCTCGCGTTGCTTGAGCCAGAGCTTTTCCCCGGCAGCGACGCGGATCTGCGCCTGCACGATGTCTACGCCCGTGATCAGTTCCGTGACGGGGTGTTCGACCTGGACCCGGGTGTTCATCTCGATGAAATAGAACTCGCCGTTCTCGTAGAGGAATTCGAAAGTGCCGGCGCCACGGTAGTTGATGCGGCGGCAGGCCTCGGCGCAGCGGTCGCCGACGCGGCCGATCATGCGCCGGTTGATGTCAGGCGCCGGCGCTTCCTCGATCACCTTCTGGTGCCGGCGCTGCATCGAGCAGTCGCGTTCGCCCAGATAGATCGAATTGCGATGGGCGTCCGAGAGCACCTGGATCTCCACATGGCGCGGATTCTCGAGGAATTTCTCCATGTACACCGTCGGGTTGTTGAAGGCGGCCCCGGCCTCGGCGCGGGTCATGTTCACCGCATTGAGCAGTGCCGCCTCGGTGTGCACCACGCGCATACCGCGGCCGCCGCCGCCGCCTGCCGCCTTGATGATCACCGGGTAGCCCACGGCACGACCGATCTTGATGATTTCCTTCGGGTCCTCGGGCAGGGCGCCGTCGGAACCCGGCACGCAGGGAACCCCGGCCTCGCGCATGGCATTCTTTGCGCTGACCTTGTCGCCCATCAGGCGAATGGTCTCGGGACGCGGGCCAATGAAGGCGAAGCCGGACTTTTCGACGCGCTCGGCGAAGTCGGCGTTTTCCGACAAAAAGCCGTAACCGGGGTGGATCGCCTCGGCGTCGGTGACTTCGGCCGCGGAAATGATGGCGGGGATGTTGAGGTAGCTCTGGCTCGAAGGCGCCGGACCGATGCAGACCGATTCGTCGGCGAGCTTGACGTATTTCGCCTCGGTGTCGGCTTCCGAATGCACGGCGACCGTGCGCACCCCGAGTTCGCGGCAGGCGCGCAGAACCCGCAGGGCGATTTCGCCGCGGTTGGCGATCAATACCTTACCAAACATATGTATCTCCCGCGGCAAAATCGCCCTTGCGGCCTTCGGCCACGGGGCAATTTAGCTTCGCTGCTGTGCCGCCTCGCGGCGGCTGGTCGCCGCGGTGGGCGATGAGAACCTTACCGAACATGGCTTAGCCGATCACGAACATGGGCTGACCGTACTCGACCGCCTGGCCGTTTTCGACCTGGATAGACTTGATCACGCCCGAAATGTCGGCTTCGATCTCGTTCATCAACTTCATCGCCTCGATGATGCACAGCGTATCGCCCGCCTTCACGGTTTGGCCAACCTCGACGAAGGGGGCGGCATCGGGGCCGCTCGACCGGTAGAAGGTGCCCACCATGGGCGCTTTCATCACGTGGCCTTCCGGCTGGGAAGGGGGGGCGGTCGCAGGAGTCGGCGCTGGCGCCACGGCGGCCGGGGCGGCGGCAACCGGCATGCTGACGACGGTGTGGGCGGGCGCTGCGGTGAGATGCTTGGCGATGCGAATCTTTTCTTCGCCTTCACTGATTTCAAGCTCCGAAATACCGGAGTTCTGCACGAGATCAATCAGGGTCTTGAGTTTTCTCAGGTCCATGGGGACTCCTCAACAGGGGAACCGCAGCCGTGGCCGCGGTTTATTGGATGGATCAGACAGCGCGCAAGCGGGCCAGGGCGGCTTCCAGTGCCAGTTCGTAGCCTTGTGCGCCAAGACCGGAAACAACGCCGACGGCGATGTCCGAAAAATACGAGTGACGGCGGAACGGCTCCCGCGCATGCACATTCGACAAGTGAACTTCAATGAACGGGATGGCCACCGCCGCAAGGGCATCGCGCAGGGCAACGCTGGTATGGCTGTAGCCGGCTGGGTTGATGATGATGAAACGCACCCCTTGTTCGCGTGCCGACTGCACCCGGTCAATCAGCTCACCCTCGTGGTTGCTCTGGAAGCTTTCCAGCCGAACCCCGAAGGCATGGGCTCGGGCTTCCATGGCCTGGTGAATGGTGGCCAGCGTTGTGCGTCCGTAAATTTCCGGTTCGCGCGTTCCGAGCAGGTTCAGGTTGGGGCCATGGAGTACCAGAACAGCGTCGTTCGACTCTCCACTGTTTGGGGCTTTGCTGCGCTTTGGCTTCGTCATGGGTGCGAGTTTGCCGCAAATACCTGCAGTTTGTCCACTATGGCGAAACCAGATCGAGCAGCAACCGGTCCAGATCGGCTTCCGCATAGCGCCCCAGTTTGGCGGCGGAAAGCTTGCCCTCACGGTCGAAGACTGCGGTGAAAGGCAGGGCCTGTCTGGAGTTCCCAAGATCGGCGCTATTCTTCATGATGCCCATATCGCCGATCAGGAGGGGGTAACTAACTGGCGCCTCTTTCTGAAATTCGATGATTTTAGGAGCATCATCGGTACTGATACCGATAAATTGCACGCCTTTGTCGCGAAATTTGTCCTGCAGGCGGGAGAATCCGGGCATTTCTTCGCGGCAGGGATGGCACCAGGTTGCCCAGTAATTGACTACGAGTATCTTGCCACGGTATTGATCGAGGCCCTGCACCCGGCCTTTCAGATCGGTCAGGACTAGCCCGAAAATGCTCTGGGTCGGGGTTGCGAGTGTTGCGGTCTCGGCGCTTTTTCCCAACAGACCCAGTCGATAGCCGACCGCAACTGCAAGCAGGGCTATGCCGCCAAGCATCAACCAGACTCGCGCGTGTTTCATTTTGGCGCGTCCCGCAGAAGTTCCATCACCGCTTCGGCGCGGACCCGATGGCGGCCACGCCCGCCATGAGGATTTTTCGCCTGTTGCCGTTCCGCAAAGGGCGGAAATATCGAGATCAATACTGGAAAATCATTCCAGTCGAGACGTAGTTGGGCGTCGACGCCTGCTCGACGGTTGTCGAGAATATCATAGGAGATGCCGTGAGATAGAAGCGCGATCTCTACATCTTTGCTGCTATCGGCGAAAAGTTCTATCTCCACGGCGGAATAACGGCCGGCGGTACCGTCGAGTGCGCCGCCGGTGAGGTAAGGCTTGAATTCGGCCAGCAACTGCATCACCTCCAGCGCCGTCGCGCGCAAATCATGAACGCGTTCGCGCTGCTCATCCTCCTGGTAAAGCGATTGCCAGGCGCGCAGTTCGGTTTCGATCTCCTCGTTGGTTGGTAGCGCCTCGCCTTCGCCGGCCCCCAAACTGCGGGCCGCCTTGCGCTTGGCGGCGCCATAGTCGATGAAACCCTCCTCGGCCATCAGGCGCGCCGCAGCGCTGGCAATGCTACGGCGCAAATGGCTGGAGGCGGAGGAGGTAAGCTTGCGGCGTGGCATGGGGCGTTTGGCAAAGACAGCGGACGGTTAGAATCCGCTTCATTATTCCACGGAACCGTGACATGCATATCCACATCCTCGGCATCTGCGGCACCTTCATGGGCGGCATTGCATTGCTCGCGCGTGCGGCAGGGCATCGCGTGACTGGGTGCGACGCCAATGTCTATCCACCGATGAGCACGCAGCTCGGGGAACAAGGCATCGATCTGGTAGCCGGCTACGATCCCGGACAGTTGGCATTGAATCCGGACTTGTTCGTGATCGGCAATGCGATTTCGCGCGGCAATCCGCTGCTTGAATCAATTCTGGACCGCAATCTGCCCTATGTTTCCGGTCCGCAATGGCTGGCCCAGAACATCCTGTACGGTCGTTGGGTATTGGGCGTGGCGGGTACGCACGGCAAAACCACCACGACTTCGCTCCTGGCGTGGATTCTCGAAGAGGCTGGCCTGAATCCCTCCTTCCTGGTGGGTGGGGTGCCGCAAGGGTTTGGCGTTTCCGCCCGGCTTACCGATTCCCCCTTCTTCGTCATCGAGGCCGACGAGTACGACACGGCATTCTGCGACAAGCGTTCAAAGTTTGTGCACTATCATCCGCGCACAGCGATCCTGAATAATCTTGAATTTGATCACGCAGATATCTTCGGCGATCTAGCTGCTATCGAGACGCAATTCCATCACTTGGTCAGAACCTTGCCGGCGAATGGCCTGATTGTCGCAAACCAACAGGAGGCTTCGCTCAAGCGCGTGCTGAACCGAGGTTGCTGGACCCCGGTCGAGTGGTTCAACGGTGTGGACGGATGGCAGAGCGGGGACCCGGATGGATCGGGCGGGTTTGCCGTGAATCTGGCAGGTAATGTTCAAGGCCGCGTCGCTCGCTTCGCTCTTGCGGGTGCCCACAATCGGGCCAACGCCGTGGCGGCGCTGGCCGCCGCGCGACACGCCGGCGTTCCTGTGGCTGTCGGCCTCAAGGCCCTGGAAAGTTTCAGCGGCATCAAGCGCCGGCTGGAGATACGCGGTACGGTGCGCGGCGTCACTGTGATCGACGATTTCGCTCATCATCCCACGGCGATCCGCGTCACCCTCGAAGGTCTGCGTCAGCGGGTCGGTCGCGCCAGAATCCTTGCCGTTCTGGAGCCGCGGTCGAACACCATGAAGCTGGGCGCGATGAAGGCGCAACTTCCGGAGAGCCTGGCCGATGCCGATGCGACTTATTGCTATGCCAGCAATCTGGGCTGGGACGCGGCCGAAACCCTGGCGCCGTTGGGTAGCAAGGCGCGCAGTTTCGACGATCTGGATAGCTTGGTGACTGCCGTCGCTGCCGATGCCGAAGAGGGTGACCAAGTCCTGGTCATGAGCAACGGAGGGTTTGGCGGCGTACACGGCAAGCTGCTTG
>MHZX01000140.1:8419-49650 GCA_001828935.1 Rhodocyclales bacterium RIFCSPLOWO2_02_FULL_63_24 | reverse complement strand
CCGATTGCGTGCTGCGGAGCCCCGATATCTCCGTCGGGCTTATTTCCCCAGGCTGGCGATGTATTCGGACACGGCAACGATATCCTTTTCGTCCATGCGACTTGCAATGTCGCGCATGATCTTGCCCGGGTCGGTGGCGCGCTTGCCGGACTTGTAGGCCTTCAACTGGTCGCTGACGTAACCCGCATGTTGGCCGCCGATGGCGGGTGCCAGAACCGCGGGCACGTTGGACATCACCTTGGCCCAGTCGCGATTGCCGATTCCTTTGAGGCCGTGACAGCCTACGCAGGCGGCAATAACATCTGGGCGTCCTTTGCCCTTCATGAAGATCTTCTCCCCCTGAGCCAGCAGTTCCTTTTTCGGCGCCGCATTCGGCGCGACCTTCTGACTGGCGAACCAGGCGGCGATGTCCGCCATGTCGACTTCGGCCACGGCCTGGGCTTGTGGGCTCATGGTTTCATTGGTGCGTCGCCCGGACTTGAAGTCATGCAGCGACTTCACGATGTACTCAGGAACCTGTGCGGCAAGCTTTGGCGCCTTCAGCGCAGCGTAGATTTCGGGCGCGCTGTTGCCGTCTGCCCCATGGCAGCCACCGCAGGCGGCCGCCTTTTGTTGTCCCGCCTCGGCATTGCCGGATGGCTTCGCGGATGTCTTGCCGGCAGCCAGTGATGTCGTAGCCAACGACGCGCAAGCAAGCGCGACAAGCAGATGCTTGATGCCCATTTTTGTTATCTCCTCCCGAATTGGGTTGCGAAAATTGTCGAAGCTTGGAATAATCTGCCCAAGTTGATTTAGATCAATTATGTTTTAACATTGAGCAGCTGGCAACCGTCCCGGCAATATTTTCTGCGGATGACGGCCTAAGAACAGGGGAGAGAATATGGCTTTGGCGCACGGCGCGCATAGCGCGGAAGGACATGCTCACGCTCACTGGGATACCAGTGTCTGGCCATTCGTCATCAGCTTCGGCATCATGTTCCTCGCCGTCGCGTTTTCATTGCATTTCGTCTATCACAGTAGCTTTGCGGCCGTTCTTTCGCTGGGTCTCGGCCTGCCGATGATCATTGCCGGTGTTGCCGGCTGGACCAGCGAAGCGATGGGCAAAGGCGAGGGACTGTCCTATGGGGCCATGGGCTGGTTCATCCTTGCCGAGGCGATGATTTTTATCTCTTTCTTCGTTGCCTACTGGTACACCAAGCTGCATGTCGACGTCTGGCCACCTGCGGGAACAGTCAGCTTGCCGAAAGTGATGCCGCTGGTGATGACCCTCGCCTTGGTATCCTCGTCCCTGACGATTCACTATGCCGAGCATCTCTTGCATCTCGGCAACAAGGCCGGCTTCCGTACCTGGTACCTATTGACGATAGTACTTGGCGCCATCTTTCTCGGCATGTCAATTTACGAGTGGTCACACCTGATCCATGACGGTTTCACCATCAGTACCAATGCCTTCAGTACCATATTCTTCTCCGTCACTGGCTTGCACGGATCGCACGTAGTGGTCGGCCTGGCTATCTTCATGGCCGGGCTTCCTTCGGTAATGCGCGGCGCTGAGGTCGATCACGGTTTCATGCGTACCGCTGGCCTGTACTGGCATTTTGTAGACATCATTTGGTTCTTCGTCGTTTCGCAAATCTATTACTGGTAATTGCTGCGACGGCGGTCTGGGTGATGCCTGGCGTTGCCCGGGCAGTCAGCGAGCCGACACGGAGCAGCGTGCCGGATTCGTCGATCATGCAGATCGACGAGCCGCGTTTCCTGGGCAATCGGATGCAGCCGGGAACCTGGCTGACGGACGCCGAAGGACGGCATTTCCGTATTGCCGACATGATGGGCAAACCGCTGATTTTGCTGTTGTCGTATTACGGTTGCGACGGTTCATGTCCAACCATGAACGCCGAACTGGCGAAGGTGTTGGAAAACGTCAAGCGCTTCCAGCTTGGCAGGGACTACAGGGTGCTTACCGTGTCCTTCGACAAGCGGGACACGGCGGCGACGGCGAAGGCGTTTTTCGCCAAATCGACCGGTGTGCCGGCGGCAATGACAGGCGGCTGGCGTCATGCCGTCCTGCAGGCAGGGGATGTGCAGGGGTTTGCGGGGGAGGTGGGTTTCCGCTTCTTCTGGTCGGATGCGGCAAAGGCATTCTTGCATCCGAACGTGTTGGTGTTTCTGACGCCAGAAGGACGTGTTGCCCGCTATATCTACGGCACTCGGATGGATGCCCAGACGATTGAACTGGCGATTACCGATGCAGATTGGGAGCGGATTTCCAGTTCGACAGCGGTGTTCGACATGATTACCGGGGCTTGTTTCAGCTACAACTACGCTGAAGGCAGGTACCAATGGAATTACTCGTTGCTGGCCGGCGTCGGTTCGCTGTTGCTGGGTCTGGTTTCGATGGGATCTGGGGCGTGGATTTACCGCAGGCGAATAGCCCACAAGCGGAGAGAAATTGAAGAAAGGAAAGGGGAGGCAGGGAATGCATAAGGAACAAGTCACAGGCGCAATTCGATGGGCGTCCGCCGCAGTCCTCGGCGGGATGCTTGCCGCCCCATCATGGGCGGCGGATACTTCGCAAGCTGCGCTGCAGAAGATAAACGACCCGGCGCGGGGCTGGGACCATCTGTGGCGCGAGGTCATTGTCGACATCACGATCATCGGCATCCTGTTCGCTTTGGTGACGGCCTACTTCGTCATCAGGTCGCGGCGTACTGCCGAGAATCAGGTGGGTGCCTCGCCGACACTGTCGCCGGCGGCGGCGGTGGCTTGGGTGGTGATACCCATCTTCATCTTCCTGTCGATCGACCTTTACACTGCCGCCAACGGCTGGGTTTTGTGGAACCACTACCGAGACGTTCCGGCCGATCGCCTCGAAGTCAAGCTCGAATCGGGCATGTACAGCTGGGACTACACCTATCCCAACGGGGTGCGCACGCAGAATCAGTTGGTCGTTCCTGCCGGCAAGCCGGTGATGCTGCGCATGACCAGTCGCGATACCCTGCACAGCCATTACATTCCGGACTTTCGCGTCAAGGAAGACTCCATGCCGGGCCGGGTCACCTATTTGTGGTTCTATCCCGAGAAGCCGGGAGAGCACGTCGTCACCTGCGCCGAATACTGCGGCGTCATGCACGGTTACATGGCCGGCCGGATCATCGTCAAGTCGGCCGATGAATACGCCGCCTGGATGAAACAGGAAGAAATCCAGTTCGCCGCCGCCTCGGCGACCGATGCGCCAGCCTCGGTAAAGACCGGCCAGCCGGCTGCCAAGCCAAAGAAGACCTGAGGGAGAAGTACAAGATGAATCTCAAGGAATGGATTTTCACTACCGACCACAAGCGGGTTGGCATTCTCTATCTGATCGGATCGCTCGCCGCATTTGCCGTCGCTGGGATAATGGCACTGTTGATGCGCGCCGAACTCTCGGCTATTGGTCCGACCATCACCGCCAATCCGACGAACTACAACGTTTGGCTCTACACCCATGGCGCGGTAATGATCCTCGGTTTCCAGATTCCGGCGCTGACCGGTTTCTTCGCCAATTTCTGCATTCCGCTGATGATTGGCGCCAAGGACGTGGCCTTCCCCCGCGTCAATGCGCTGTCGGTCTGGCTCTTCTATGTCGGCGTGATACTGGCGCTGGCTACCTTCTTCATTCCTGACCCCCCCGACATCATGTGGACCGGCTATCCGCCCTACTCCACCATCACCACCGGCAATACGGCGATGTATTCGTTCACCGTGTTGATTCTCGGTTTCGCTTCGATCATCGGTGGGGTCAATTTTCTTACCACCGTGGCCTATATGCGTGCCCCTGGGATCACGCTCAACAAACTCAACATCTTCGTTTGGTGCACCTTGGGCGCCTTTGTTCTCCAGCTCATCTTCGTGCCGGTGCTGGGTACCGCGGTGACGCTGATCAGCATGGACAAGTATCTGGGCACCAACTTCTTCGATCCGGCCAAGGGTGGTGACGTGCTGACTTACCAGAACCTGTTCTGGTTTTACTCTCACCCGGCTGTCTACGTGATTTTCCTGCCCTTCATTGGCGTGGTGTTCGAGGTGATCTCCTCCCATGCGAGGAGCGCCGTATTCAACTACAAGATGGTCGTCTATGGCGGCATCGGCGGCATCGTTTTGCTGGCCGGCGAGGTATGGGTGCACCATCTCTACGTATCGGGCATGGCCGACTGGTTGCGCATCGGACAGATGGTCACGACGCTGATGATCTCGATCCCGGTCGGCCTGATGATGATCGGTCTGGTAGGGACGCTGTACAAGAGTTCGATCGCCTTCACCACGCCGATGATGTATGCCTTGGGCGTCGTCTTCCTCTTCCTTATCGGCGGCCTGACCGGCATTCCGCTCGCTGTTCCGTCCCTGACCCTGGCGGTATCCGATACCTACTATGTTGTCGGGCACTTCCACTACGTGATGGCAGTAGCGGGTACCTTTGCCATCTTCGCTGGCATCTACCACTGGTTTCCCAAGTTCACCGGCAGGATGTACAACGAGTTCTGGGGCAAACTGGGCTTCTGGCTGACCTTTCTCGGCAGCAACATTGTGTTCTGGATCATGATGGACATCGGTGTTCAGGGCATGCCACGCCGCTATTATGATTACGCGCATTTCCCGCAATTCGAGCATGCGCACCAGTGGATGACGGCGGGTGCCGTAATTCTTGGTCTGGGGTTTGCGATTGCCGTGCTGAACTGGATCATCGGCGCTGTGAAAGGCCCGCTAGCCGAAGATAACCCCTGGGGTTCGCCGTCACTGGAGTGGACCACCGTATCGCCGCCGCCGCATGGCAATTGGCCGTCACCGCCGTCCGTGTCAGAAGACTGGCATCCCTACGCCTACAAGAAGGGTTGAGGCGGGTGTTTTGCTTGCAGGGCGCCCCAGACTTTGGGGAGCCCTGTTTTTCTGGGTGTCTGCATGAAATTTGGCTTCGGGCAATGGCTGCTGGCCGTTGGAATGGCGCTGGTTCTCGCCGGGAGCTATCTGACGTGGCGTAGCCTGGGCGCCGGGCCTGTGCCGGCTGGCGACCTACCCAGCGTTACGGAAATTCGCGACGATGCTCCTCTGCCAGCCTTTCTCCTGAACGGACCAAAGGGGCCATTCGACAACGCCAAGCTTGCCGGGCATTGGAGCTTCCTGTTCTTTGGCTATACCCAGTGCCCGGATATCTGCCCGACTGCACTGACCCTGATGAAAGAGGTCAAGGCGGCACTATTGACGCAGGCCGCCGGATCGCCAGCGCCGACTTTCCAGGTCGTATTCATTTCGGTCGACCCGCGCCGCGATACATCCGGACTGCTGGCCGACTATATCGGAGCATTTGATCCATCCTTTGTTGGCGTCTCCGGCGACGACGCGGCGCTTGCACCCCTGGCCAAGAAGCTGGGTGTTTACTATCAGCGCAACGATGGCGCGGACACAACGCACTATACCGTCGATCACTCCGCGGCCATTTATCTGGTCGACCCTCTGGGACGGTTGGCCGCGGTGTTTCCGCCGCCGCAGGTGGCAAGCAAGCTGGTTGCCGACTATCTGCGCATCGTGTTGCACTAACCGACGCATCGCCGGCATGCCCGAACTTCCTGCGTGATAAACTCGACCGCCGGTTCCGGGTTCAATCATTCATTCCTCAAGCGTGAAATCCACTACCCTTAAGCTGCAACATGGCTCCCATCGCCTGCGTCAGTATTTTCAGTTGACGAAGCCGCGCGTGGTATCGCTGATCGTGTTCTGTGCGGTGATCGGAATGTTCCTTGCCGTGCCGGGAATGGTTCCCTGGCGCATATTGCTGGCTGGCACGGCAGGTATCGCGCTGGTAGCGGGCGCGGCGGCGGCGGCGAATTGCCTGATCGAGCAGCGGATCGATGCGCTGATGGCGCGCACGCGCGGCCGGCCCCTGCCGCTCGGCGAAGTCAATTCCATGGAGACGCTGCTGTTCTCTGGACTCATCGGCGGCGCCGGACTCTTTCTACTCTACGCTCTGGTGAACCCTTTCACGATGTGGCTGACGCTCGCCACCTTCGTCGGTTATGCGGTGATCTACACCGTATTCCTCAAGCCCAATACCTCACAGAACATTGTGATCGGCGGTGCCTCCGGCGCCATGCCTCCGGTACTCGGTTGGGCGGCAGTAACGGGGGATGCTCCGGGCGAGGCATGGTTGCTGTTCCTTATCATCTTCGTCTGGACGCCACCGCATTTCTGGTCGCTGGCCTTGTATCGCACCAAGGAATACGCCGCCGCCGGTCTGCCGATGTTGCCGGTAACGCATGGCGCCGAATATACCCGCCGCCACGTGTTTTTCTATACCGTCGGCCTGACGCTGGTCACCTTGGTGCCGTATGTGATAGGCATGACCGGCTGGTTCTATCTGACGTCGGCCGTCCTGCTCGACACCGTGTTTCTTGGTTACGCATGGCTGATCTGGCGTGACTACTCGGATGCCGTGGCGCGGATTACCTTCCGCTGGTCGATTCTCTATCTCGCGCTGCTGTTCGCCGCACTGCTGGTCGATCATTACTTGCCGGTCTGATGCGCCGCGCCCTGCCGCCGTTGCTTGCGGGGCTCCGTCTGCGCCAAGGCGAGGCTTCGGAGTGCGTCGCCACGACGTCAGGCGCCTGTTGGCAGGCGAGTGGCGCGTGTGGCCGAAAAATACAAGGGGCAGCCCGACTGCTCGGGCTGCCCCTTGTCGGTGCTGGAGCCGTCAGGCTGCCAGCTTGCCTTTCATCTTCTGCAAGGCCTTGACTTCGATCTGGCGGATACGTTCGGCAGAAACACCGTATTCGGCAGCCAACTCATGCAGCGTGGCCGCCTCTTCGCCGTCGGCGACCAACCAGCGACGCTGGACAATGGCGCGGCTGCGCTCGTCAAGGCTGGCCAGCGCGAAACTCAACCCCTCGTCCTGCAGACGGTCATATTCCTTGCGCTCCAGCATTGCGGAAGGCTCGATGCTGCGATCGGCCGTCAGGTAGGCAATCGGCGCATAACTGTCTTCCTCATCATCCGATGTCGGTTCCAGCGATACGTCAGCGCCGGTGAGGCGCGTTTCCATTTCGACGACTTCTTCCGGCTTGACGCCAAGCTGTTTGGCTACCGCCATCACTTCCTCGGCACCCAAGGTGTTGAAGCCCTGCCGCGAATCCGCATCCTGAGCCAATGCAGCCTTGATGCTGCGCAGATTGAAGAACAGCTTGCGCTGCGCCTTGGTCGTGGCAATCTTCACCAGACGCCAGTTCTTCAGAATATATTCATGTATCTCTGCCTTGATCCAGTGCATGGCAAAAGACACCAAGCGCACGCCACGATCGGGATCGAAGCGTTTGACCGCCTTCATCAAGCCGATGTTACCTTCCTGAATCAAATCGGCATGAGGCAAACCGTACCCGAGATAGCCCCGCGCGATGGCGATCACCAAGCGCAGGTGAGAGGTGACCAATTGACGCGCGGCATCCAAATCCTGCTGATCGCGAAAGCGACGGGCAAGACTTTGCTCTTCGGCCTCGCTCAGCATCGGGACGCGATTCGCGGCCGATATAAACGCCTCAATGCTTCCGCTGGCAGCGAGCATCGGAAACTGATCGATAGACACGGTATGACTCACGGTACGACCTCCTTTAAACCAATATTAGCACTCCTGATCTGGGAGTGCTAAAGGCCGAAGAAGTTCCTGACTATTTTTATCGGGAATTGCTGGTCTGCAAAAATCGAGTTTCAGAGAATTCCCCGAAAGCCTCCCTGTCAAAGCTCAGCGCGGCAAACGAGGCTTTGGGCTATTCCCTTGCCAAGACAACGCGCCCGTGCCGGGTTCGCCGCGCCATCCGCTTGGCGATTTTCAGGCTTTCGGCGGAGCGCCGGGAGGACGTTTCGGCTTCTTGAAAAAGCGTTTCGAAGGCTTGGACCCGGGCGTCGAATCCTGCCGTCTCGGCTGCTCGGGGCGTCGTCCCTGGTTTTGGCCGGGACCCTGCTGGCGTCGTCCCGGCTCCTGCTGGGCTCCCTGGACGCGGTTGCCCGGCGCCAGGCAAATCTCGAGTTCGATAATTTCATCCCAGATCGCATCGGTGCGCTGGTGGTCTGGAATCGCCAGAAGTTCCCGCAAACGGCGACGCGGGTCTTGAGGCGGTGGATCGTTGCGCACTGGTTCGGCAGGCGGTTGCTCGCTGCCCGCAGACTCGACGGGCGGCTGTTCAATAGGTTGTTCTTCGTTCATATCAATATTATCGCCCGAATAGTGCATTCCGATCCAGTATCGGCCTTCGCGCCAAACGCAATGTGGGTTTTTTCCTTCAGCGTTGCCTCAAATGCTGCTGCAAAGAGATCGTGGCGCCCAGCCAGCCAAGGCCGGCCGCGAAGCCCAGCAGCACGGCCGAGTCTCGCGCATCAAGCGCCTCCAGCACGAGAGTGAGGTCATAGAGTTGCACCAGTTCACCCAAGGGAGCGCGCAGCCAGAGCGCTGCGGCGCCGACCAGCAGCCAAGCCACGACGCCTCCCCCCAGTCCCAGCAGGACGCCGTAATAAAGGAAGGGGCGCTGGATGAATCCATCGGTGGCGCCAAGCAATTGACTCACCTCGATTTCGGTGCGATGCGTGAGTACTTGCATGCGGATGATGCTGAAGCTGATCGCGACCAGCCCGGCACCGAGCAGCGCGCCAAGCAGCAACACCGCCGTACGGCCAAGCTTGAGCAAGGCGTCGAGCCGACGCACCCAGGCCGAGTCGAGTTGCACATGTTCGACTTTTGGCCATTGGCGGAACTCGATCGCGAGTTTCTCCATCGCTTCCGGGCGGTCATCGGTGGCAGTGACGACGAAAGCATCGGGAAAGGGATTGGCTGGCAGAACTTCGATTACGTCGCGCAGGCCCGGGTTGGCTTTCATGCGTGCCAGCGTCTCTTCCCGCGCCAAGAACTGCACCTGCTTGACGCCGCCATACTTACCCAGGCGCGACTCGATTTCCGTCGCGGCTCGCCGTTCCGCATTGGCGGCCATGAAGACGGAAATCTGGGGTACCGCGGAGCTTGTACCGGCCAGATGCAGCGCGTTGGACAACAACATCTGGCCGCCCGCCGGCAGGGCCAGGGCAATGCCAATGGCGAGCAGCGACAGCAGGCTATTCACCGGGGCGATGGCCAGCCGGCGCAGTGCCAGTAAGGCCGCCGCGCCATGTTGAGCCAGCCAGCCCATCATGGCAGCAGCCTGCCGTGATCGAGTTGCAGACGGCGCGCGCCTGGGAACAACTCGCTGGCGTAGGTGGCGATCAACACCGTCACGCCGACATGGTGGAATTCGTGAAAAATGCGCGCCACATCCTCCGCCGTCTCCTGGTCGAGATGGGCGGTGGGCTCGTCCGCCAGCAGCAGGCTGGGGCGATTCACCACGGCGCGGGCGATCGCCAGGCGCTGCTGCTCGCCACCCGAAAGCATGACCGGCAACGCTTTCTCGCGGCTGGCCAGACCGACCTTGTCCAATGCGGCGCGCACGCGCTGAGCGGCTTCCCTGGGGTGGAAGCCTGCAATCGACAAAGGCAACAGCACATTTTCAAACACGGTGCGATCGAACAGCAGCTTCTGGTCCTGGAACACCATGCCGATGCGCCGGCGCAGGAAGGGCAGAGCCGAACGCGCGAGCCCGCTCAGGTTCTGGCCGCCGACCAGGACGGCGCCACCGGTGGATTTTTCCACTGCGGCAATGAGCTTGAGCAGGGTCGATTTGCCGGCGCCGGAATGGCCGCTGACGACCACCATTTCGCGCTCGGCCACCACGAAGCTGAGGTCGGACAGCGCGTCGAGACCCGGCGGGTAGCGCTTGGAAACGCGGTCGAACCGGATCACTACGAGGGTCCCAGCAGCGCCTCGACAAACTCTCCGGCGCGGAAGGGCTGCAGATCGTCGATACCCTCGCCGACGCCGATGAAGCGCACCGGCTTCGGGCACTGGCGGGCGATGGCGGCCAGCACGCCGCCCTTGGCGGTGCCGTCGAGCTTGGTGATGACCAGGCCGCTGACGCCGATCGCCTTGTCGAAGGCCTTGACCTGCTGCACAGCGTTCTGGCCGATGTTCGCATCAAGCACCAGCAATACCTCGTGGGGGCCGCTGGCGTCTGCCTTCTGGATTACGCGGCGCACCTTGGCGATCTCTTCCATCAGATGCAGTTGCGTCGGCAACCGTCCCGCGGTGTCGGCGAGTACGACGTCGATCTTGCGGGCGCGGGCGGCATTGATGGCGTCGAACACCACCGCCGCCGGATCGCCGGATTCCTGTGCGATGACGGTGACGTCATTTCTTTCCCCCCAGGCCGTCAGTTGTTCCCGGGCTGCGGCGCGAAAGGTGTCGCCGGCGGCGAGCAGGACGCTCTTGCCCTGGCCCTGGAAGTGCTTGGCCAGCTTGCCGATGGAGGTGGTCTTGCCGGCACCGTTGACACCGGCGATCATGATCACGAAGGGTTGTTGGCCGCTGAATTGCAGTGGTTGTTCAAGTGGCGCGAGCAGGGTTTGCAGGTTCTTGGCCAAGGCAGCGCGGAGCTGACTCGGAGTTTCCAGCTTCTCGCGCTTGACCGTGGCTTTGAGTTCCGCCAGCAGCCAGTGCGTCGCCTCGACCCCGCAATCGGCCATCAGCAATGTGGTTTCCAGATCTTCGAGCAGTTCGTCGTCGATCTTGGCCCGGCTGAAGAGCTCGCCCAGCGGCGTGTTTAGTGTGGCGCGGGTGCGGGAAAGACCGGCCTTGAGGCGTTCGCTCCATGAGGCGCGCGGCGCCGGGACTGGAGCAGCCTGGGCAGCGGGGTCGTCCTTCGTCTTTAGGAAACCAAACATGTGGAATGTGGTCGGAGGCTGGAGCCGCGCTAAGATGCACGGCCCGCGAATTTTAGCAGAAGCCCTGTTTCCCAATTCCAGCCGTGATCGCCTCGCGACCCATCCAAACATGAAACCATCGATTGTCGTCCTAACCCTGCTGCTTGCCGCCGTAGCGCCAGCGCCGACTCTTGCCAATCCCTTCGAAACGAAACTCGCCAACGGCTTGCGCGTCATCGTCAAGGAAGACCGCCGGGCGCCGACCGCCGTGCATATGGTCTGGTACCGCGCCGGCAGCATGGACGAAAAGGACGGTACCTCCGGCGTTGCCCATGCCCTGGAGCACTTGATGTTCAAGGGCACCAAGAATCTCAAGTCGGGCGAATTCAACAAGCGCGTGGCCGAAGCCGGCGGCCGCGACAACGCCTTCACCAGCCGCGATTACACCGCCTACTTCCAGATCGTGCCGAAAGCCGCGTTGCCGGAAATGATGAAACTCGAGTCGGATCGCATGGCGAATCTGACGCTGGACGCCAAGGAATTCGCCGCCGAGATCAAGGTGGTGATGGAAGAACGGCGCTTGCGCACCGATGACAATCCACATGCGCAGGTGCATGAGGCGCTCAATTCGGTGATATTCCAGGCGCATCCCTATCGGCGCCCGATCATCGGCTGGATGGACGATCTCGAACACATGACCTGGCAGGATGCGCGCGACTGGTACAAGCAATGGTACGCACCGAACAACGCCTATGTGGTGATTGTCGGCGACGTCGACCACCGCGAGGTGTTCCGCCTGGCGCAGAAGTACTACGGCTCGCTCAAGCCGCACGCCTTGCCGCAGCGCAAGCCGCAGAACGAACCCGAGCAGGCCGGCATTCGCCGGGTCAGCGTCAAGGCGCCGGCCAAGCTGCCCTATCTTGCCATGGCATGGAAGGCGCCCAAGCTGCGCGACGTGCAAAAGGATCGCGATCCGTACGCGCTGGACGTGCTGGCCGCGGTGCTCGACGGGCACGACGCTTCGCGCTTCGCCCGCAGCCTGGTGCGCGGCAGCCGCGTCGCGCAGTCGGCCGGGGCCGGCTACGACGCCACACTGCGCGGCGAGGCCAACTTCGTCCTCGATGGACAGCCCGCCGAAGGCAAGACCATTGCCGAACTGGAAGCCGCGCTGCGGGCCGAGATCAAGCGTATCCAGGACGAAGGGGTGTCCGCCGAGGAACTCGCCCGGGTCAAGACCCTGTCGATCGCCGCGCAGATCTACAAGCGCGACTCGCTGATGGCGCAGGCCATGGAAATCGGCGGCGCCGAGGCCTCCGGACTGTCCTGGCGCGACATCGATACCTTGCTGGAGAAAGTGAAAACCGTTACTGCGGAAGAGGTCCAGGCCGTGGCCAGAAAATACTTTACGGACGATACCCTGAGCATCGCCGTGCTCGATCCGCAATCCGTCGAACGAAGCAAACCGAAGAAGCCCGCCGGGGCAGTGAGGCACTGATGAAGCAAAGCAAATTGAACGCCCCCCACCCCCATCCCCGCCCCGGGGCGGGGCTACTGATCGGCTCGCTTCGCTCGATTATTGTGGGGTGCTCGCGAACTCGTTTCACGTTGATCTGTCTGCTGACGTCCCTGGCATCGAGCCTGACCCTGGCCGGGGTCAAGATCGAGCACTGGGTGGCCCCGTCCGGCGCGAAGGTGTATTTCGTCGAGACAAGGGTGCTTCCCATCCTCGACGTGCAGATCGATTTTGCCGCCGGCGCCGCATTTGTTCCCGCCGCCAAGTCCGGCCTGGCCGGTTTGACCCAGAGCCTGCTGGAAGCCGGCGCGGCCGACCTGGATGAGGAGCACATCGCCGGGCGTCTGGTCGATATCGGCGCGCGCCTGGGCGGTGGCGCCGACAGCGACCGCGCCAGCCTCAGTCTGCGCACGCTTTCGGCCAAGACAGAGCGTGAAGCCGCGCTCGACCTGATGCGCACCGTATTGTCGGCGCCGACTTTTCCGCAATCGGTGCTGGAGCGCGAAAAGGGGCGCGCCATCGCCAGCATCCGCGAGGCGGAGACCCGCCCCGACGCGATTGCCGGCAAGCGTTTCGCCGCAGCCATCTATCCCGACCACCCCTATGGCGTGAGTCCGACGGTAGATAGCGTGGCGGCCATCACGCGCGAGGACCTCGCGGCATTCCATCGCCAGCACTACGGCGCCAAGGGTGCCGTAGTGTCCATCATCGGCGACGTATCGCGGGCCGAAGCCGAGGCGATCGCCCAGCGTTTGACCGAGTCCTTGCCCGCGGGTGGTGGCAATCTGGTGCCGCCGGCCGTGAAAAAGCCGCAGCGCGGAACGCTCAAGGTTGCCCATCCGGCGGCACAGAGCCATGTGCACATCGGCCTGCCGGCGATCCGTCGCAGCGATGCAGACTATTTCCCGCTGCTGGTAGGCAACTACACCTTGGGCGGCGGGGGTTTTGTCTCGCGACTGATGAAGGAAGTCCGCGAGAAGCGCGGCTACGCCTACAGCGTGTATTCGTACTTTTCTCCGCGCAAACTCGAAGGCCCGTTCGAGATCGGGCTGCAGACCAAGCGCGAGCAGGTCGGCGATGCACTCAAGGTGGTCGACGCGGTGCTGACCGAATACATGGCCAAGGGACCGACCCCGAAGGAACTGGCGGCCGCCAAGAAGAACATGGTCGATGGCCTGGCACTGCGCATGGACAGCAACGCCAAGCTGCTCGGCTACCTTTCCGCGATCGGCTTTTACGAACTGCCGCTGACCTATCTCGATGACTTTCCGGCCAAGGTCAACGCCGTCACCGCCGAGCAGGTGAAAGCCGCCTTTGCCCGTCACGTGAAGCCGGAAAACCTAGTGACCGTGGTCGTCGCCGCCGACTGAGCCTTGACTTGAGCCGGATCCGCATCACCGGCGGCGCATGGCGCAGCCGCCTGATCCAGGTGCCCGATGCGCCCGGCTTGCGGCCGACGCCGGACCGGGTGCGCGAGACCTTGTTCAACTGGCTGGGCCAGGATCTTCACGGACTCGCCTGTCTCGACCTGTTTGCCGGCAGCGGCATTCTCGGCTTCGAGGCGGCTTCGCGAGGCGCGGACTACGTCGCGCTGGTGGAGCGTTCGCGGACAGCGTTCGCGGCGCTGAAAAAACACGCCGACGGTTTCGACTGTCCGCGGCTGGATTTGTTTTGCTGCGATGCGGTAAAATTCGCCCCCCCATCGGGGCGGCGTTTTGATGTGCTGTTTCTTGATCCACCTTATGGGCAAGGCTGGTTGACCCGGGTAGAGTCCCGGCTGGATGAACTGGCCGCGCCGCAGGCGAGGCTGTACGCAGAGGCGGAGATGCCTCTGGAGCAATTGGGTCGCTGGGCGGTGACGAAGCAGGGACGGGCTGGCCAGGTTTTCTTTCACCTGCTGGAGCAGGCATGAGCAAGAGCATTGCGGTTTACCCGGGGACCTTCGATCCCCTGACCAGCGGTCACGAGGACCTCGTGCGACGCGCAGCGAACCTGTTCGACCGGGTCATCATCGGCGTTGCCGAGAGTCGCGCCAAGCGCCCCCTGTTTTCGCTGCAGGAGCGCGTCGAGATTGCGCGCGAGGTGCTGGTGGGCTATGCGAATGTCGAGATCCACGGGTTCGACTGCCTGCTCATGGATTTCATGCGCCAGCATGGCGCCAGCGTGATCATGCGCGGCTTGCGCGCCGTTTCGGATTTCGAGTACGAATTCCAGATGGCGGGGATGAACCGCAACCTCTATCCCGATGTCGAAACTGTATTCCTCACACCGTCGGACCAGTACATGTTCGTCTCGGCGACGATGGTGCGCGAAATCGCTTCGCTCGGTGGCGACGTTTCCAAATTTGTTCCGCCGCAAGTCCAGCGACGGCTTGCCAAAAAGATGCAGCAACTCAACTGACCGTTTCGAGCTACTCCAAAGGAAATAATCATGTCCCTGATGATCACCGACGAATGCATCAACTGCGATGTTTGCGAGCCCGAGTGCCCGAACAATGCGATTTCGCAGGGCGATGAGATCTACGTCATCGACCCCAACAAGTGTACCGAGTGCGTCGGTCACTTCGACACGCCCCAGTGTCGCGAAGTCTGCCCGGTCGACTGTATTCCTGACGATCCGAATCATGTCGAATCGAAGGATCAGTTGATGGCGAAGTTTCTCCAGCTGACGGCCAAGTAGTCAGCTCGGCAATCCGTTTATCGCTGGCAGCGTGGACAGAAGAACGTCGCGCGCTGTCCTTGCCGCAGTTCCCGGATCGGCGTGCCGCAGACACGGCAGGGTTCGCCGCCGCGGCCATAGACAAAATACTGTTGCTGGAAATAGCCGGAACTGCCATCCGAACGAATGAAGTCGCGCAGGCTGCTGCCGCCCGCCTCGATCGCGGCGGCAAGCGTCGCCTTGATCGCCGGGACAAGCCGTTCCAGGCGTTTCAGGGATAGCCGGCCGGCGGCCGTGCGTGGATCAATCCCGGCGCGGAACAGGCTTTCCGACGCATAGATGTTGCCGATGCCGACGACGCGATGGCTGTCCATCAAGGTCGGTTTGATCGCCGCCGACAGCCCGCCAAGTTCCTTCTTCAGCCAGGCGGAATTGAACTCCTCGGTCAATGGTTCGATGCCGAGCACGGCCAGCAACGGATGCAGCAGCGGGTCGCCCGCCAGCCAGAGGATCGCACCGAAGCGGCGCGGGTCCCGCAGCCGCAAAGCCACCTGGCCACCTTTGGCGGCGAAGACCAGGTCGAAATGATCATGCTTTTCTGCGGCCAGGCCGGCGGGAACCAGCCGCAAGCTGCCGGACATGCCGAGATGGATGACCAAATGACCGTGGCCGAAGTCCAGCAGCAGGTACTTGCCGCGGCGGGTGACGCCCGCCAGGCGATGCCCGTCGAGTATCCGGTCCAGTTTCGCCGGCAGCGGATAGCGCAGCGCCGGCGTCCGCACGATGACGTCGCAAACGCGCCGGCCGGTCAGCGTCGGCGCGATGCCGCGGCGGGTAACTTCGACCTCGGGCAATTCAGGCATGCCGGAACTCGCACGAAACCTCTGGCGAAACTGCTAACATCACCGCATTGTATGCGACCGCCGTGTTTCGCCCAGGTACTACGTCGATGAACCATTTTTCCTCTGCCCTTGCGCTTTGCCTCATGCTGGCCAGTGCGTGTGTCTCGGCGCAGGCCCCCGCAGCGCCAGCGGCGCCGGTGAAGGAAGAGGATCGACTGCCGAAGCAGGAACTGACCGGACAGATTCTGTATCAATTCCTGCTTGCCGAAATTGCGGCGCAGCGAGGCCAGTTCGGACTTGCGGCCAGTGCCTATCTCGACCTGGCCATGAGCACGCGCGATCCGCGGGTTGTGCGCCGGGCCGCGGAGATCGCCTTCCATGCGCGTCAGTACGATTCCGCGCTGGAGGCCGCCCGCTTGTGGCTGACCCTCGAGCCTGATTCGCCGCAGGCGCGACAGATGGTATCGACGCTGCTGCTCGCCAGCGGGCGCATCGATGAACTGGCCGGCAGCCTCGCCCGCGATCTGGCGGCCGAAGCCCCGCAGATCGGCGACGCGCTGATCCGGATGGTGCGCGCCTTCACCCGCTATCCGGACAAGGCCGCGGTGCGGCGCCTGTTCGACCAGCTGACCGAGCCCTACCCCGATCTTGCAGAAGCCCATTTTGTGCGCGCCCAGGCGGCGGTCGGCACCGGGGATGCCGACCGGGCGCGCAGCGAGATCGACCGGGCGCTGGAACTGCGTTCGAACTGGGAGCTGGGGGCTCTGTTCAAGGCAGAACTGTTGCCCAAGGGGGCGGCGCAGCTGGATTTTCTGAAGAGTTGGCTGGCCGCCAATCCAGACGCCCAGGATGTGCGTCTGGCTTATGCCAGAGGCCTGGTGAGCGAGAAGCACTATGAAGCCTCGCGTACCGAATTTCGTCGCCTGCTGACGGCGAACCCCAACAATCCGGACATGATTTATGCGGTGGGAATACTCTCGCTGCAAATCAACGATGCGGTCGACGCCGAGCAGCAGCTCAAGCGATTCATCGAAATCGGACGCGGCGATCTCGACCCGGCGCGTTTCTACCTGGGCCAGATAGCCGACCAGGCCGGGCGTCCCGAGGAAGCCTTGCGTTGGTACGACCTGGTCGCCGCCGGCGAACATTTGCTGCCGGCGAAAGTGCGCGGCGCCCAATTGCTGGTGCGTCAGAACAAGCTCGACGAGGCACGCGAACGGCTTGCGGCGGCACGGGCGAATTCGCCGGGCGACGCGCGCCTGGTGGTGGCGGAAGCCCAATTGCTGCGCGACGTGGGGCGCCACGCCGACGCCTTTGCCTTTCTGGTCAAGGCGCTCGAAGTGCAGCCCGATCAGCCGGACATTCTTTACGAAACGGCGCTGGCGGCGGAGAAGCTGGGTTATGTGGACCTGCTGGAACGTCACATGCGTCGCCTGATGGTGCTCAAACCGGATTCGGCGGCGGCCTACAACGCGCTCGGCTACTCGCTGGCCGACCGCAACCTGCGCCTTGACGAGGCAGCGCAACTGATCGACAAGGCCTTGTCGCTGGCACCGGATGACCCTTTCATTCTCGATAGCAAGGGCTGGCTGCTGTTCCGTCAGGGCAACGCCACGGCGGCACTGGGGGCCTTGCAGAAAGCCTTCGCCAAGAAGCCCGATCCCGAGATTGCCGCGCACATCGGCGAAGTGTTGTGGTCTCTTGGCCGTTCCAACGAGGCATTGTCCGTTTGGCGCGACGCGGCTAAGGCCTATCCGACCAATGAAACACTGGCGGCGACCATCAAGCGATTTGTCCCTTGAGAGCTTGGCTGGCAGGACTTGCGGCCCTGTTGCTGGCGGCCTGTGCCGAGTTTCCGCAGCAATCCGGGGCGCCACAGGATCTTGGTCCGCCATTGCAGCGCTTCACTGCCGAGGGGCGCATTTCGCTGCGTCAGGGAGAGCAGCGCGATCACCTGCGTTTCCGCTGGGAACACGCTCCGCAAAATGACAGCGTACTGCTCATGTCGCCATTGGGGCAGGGTCTGGCCGAACTGACCCGGGATGCGTCGGGTGCGCGGCTGATGCAGCCGAATCAGGCCACCATCGTCGCCGACACCCTGCCGCAACTGGTGCAGCGCGCGCTCGGTGCGCCGTTGCCGCTGGAAGCCATGGCGGACTGGCTGCGCGGTGCAAGAGCGGCTCGCGATGGGGAAGTCGAGGGGTGGACGGTGCTGATCAGCGAAACCTCGGCGTTCCGCCAGCACCGACTCTTGCGGGTCATGGAAGCCCGCCGTGCCGATGTCGAGTTCAAGCTCATCGTCGATGACTGGGATGCGCCGGAATGAGCGAATGGGATCGCGACTGGCCGGCCCCGGCCAAGATCAACCTGTTCCTGCATGTCGTCGGACGCCGCGCCGACGGCTACCACCTGCTGCAAACCGTGTTCCGTTTCCTGGATTTCAGCGACACGATACGTTGCGAACCGCGCGGCGACGGACGCATCCTGCTTGCCACGCCCCTGCCCGGCGTAGCGCCCGAGAGCGATCTGACGGTCCGTGCGGCTACTGCGTTGCGCGCAGCGACCGGCGCCACGGCCGGGGTCGCGCTGCATGTCGACAAGCGCTTGCCGATGGGCGGCGGCCTGGGCGGTGGCAGTTCCGACGCAGCGACCACGCTGATGGCTTTGAATCGTCTGTGGCGGACCGGCCTCGATTCCTCCCGCTTGCAACGGATAGGGCTGGGCCTGGGCGCCGACGTACCGATCTTCATCCATGGCCGCACTGCCTTTGCCGAAGGCATCGGCGAGCACTTTACCGACCTCAGTTTGCCGGCGGCCTGGTATCTGCTGCTGGTTCCCGCAGTGGCCGTGCCAACCCTCGAAATCTTTCGTTCCGCCCAACTGCGCCGCGACACGCCGGCCATCGCCGCTGCCGAATGGCGTCCGGGTTTCGGCCGCAACGACCTGGAAGCCGTGGCCTGTGCGCTCTATCCCGAGGTGGCGCGCCATCTCGACTGGCTGCGTGGCTACGGCGACGCGCGCATGAGCGGATCGGGCGCTTGTTGTTTCGTCGAATTCGACCGCGAGTCGGCGGCGCGGCAAGCCCTGGCCGCCCTGCCGGCCGATATGCGCGGCATCGTCGCGGCCGGCCTGGACCGGCACCCGATCGTTGTGATTTGACAGCGGGCGCGAAAACCCCGAAAATGCGCGTCCTTTCGACCTCCGCCCCCAAGGCGGAGTGCCGATGTTGGGGAGTCGCCAAGTTGGTTAAGGCACTGGATTTTGATTCCAGCATGCGAAGGTTCGAATCCTTCCTCCCCAGCCAACCTATTCACAGTGATCGCGCCGGCAGGGAGATTCCTGCCAGCTTCATTCGAGCAGAGCGAGATGGCCTACGACAGCCTGATGGTGTTCACCGGCAACGCCAACCCGAAGTTGGCGGCCGATGTCGTCAAGCGCCTGCACATCTCGCTCGGCCGCGCCAATGTCGGCCGTTTTTCCGACGGCGAGGTGAACTGCGAAATTCTTGAGCATGTGCGCGGCCACGATGTGTTTGTCCTGCAGTCGACCTGCTATCCGACCAACGACAACCTGATGGAATTGATGGTCATGGTGGATGCCCTGAAACGGGCCTCCGCCGGGCGCATCACCGCCGCCATCCCGTATTTCGGCTATGCCCGCCAGGACCGCCGGACCCGCTCGGCGCGCGTCGCGATCACGGCCAAGGTGGTTGCCAACATGCTGCAAACCGCCGGCGTGCAGCGCGTGCTGACCGTCGATTTGCACGCCGACCAGATCCAGGGCTTCTTCGACATTCCGGTCGACAACGTGTATGCCGCGCCGATCCTGCTCGGCGACATCTGGAAGCAGCGGCACGAGGACTTGCTGGTGGTGTCGCCCGACGTTGGCGGCGTGGTGCGCGCCCGCGCCCTGGCCAAGCGCCTGGAATCCGACCTGGCGATCATCGACAAGCGGCGGCCGAAGGCGAACGTATCGGAAGTCATGAACATCATCGGCGAAGTCGATGGCCGCACCTGCGTCATCATGGATGACATGGTGGACACCGCCGGCACGCTGTGCAAGGCGGCCCAGGCGTTGAAGGAGCACGGCGCCAAACGCGTGTTGGCCTACTGTACCCATCCGGTGCTGTCAGGCAGCGCCGTATCGCGGATCATGGAGTCCGAGCTCGACGAACTGGTGGTCACCGATACCATTCCGCTGTCCGAGGAAGCGCGTGCCTGCAACCGCATCCGCCAGATATCGATTGCCGAGTTGATGGCCGAGACCATGCTGCGCATCAGCAACGAGTCCTCGGTCTCCTCGCTTTTCATGGACTGATTTCACCCCCTGGCCTGGTCGCGGGCGAGGGATATTTCAAGCAGCACTTACTGGAGTAAATCATGCAACTCGAATTCAACGCAAACAAGCGCGATGGACAGGGCACTGGAGCGAGCCGCCGCCTGCGTCGCACCGGCCGGGTTCCCGGCATCCTCTACGGCGGCGGTGCCGCGCCGCAACAGATCGACATCGACCACAACGAGCTGTTCCAGCTGCTGCGCAAGGAGGCCTTCTATTCTTCCGTGCTCAACGTCAATCTCGAAGGCAAGAAGGAAATGTGCCTGCTGCGCGATGTGCAGCGCCACCCCTATCGGCCGGTGATCCTGCACGCCGATTTCCAGCGCATCGACGCCACGCACAAGCTGCACCAGAAGGTGCCGCTGCATTTCGTCAATGCCGACATTGCGCCGGGCGTGAAGCTCTCCGGCGGCATGGTGCAGCACGTGATGTCCGACCTCGATGTGCGTTGCCTGCCGAAGGACCTGCCGGCCTTCATCGAAGTGGACCTGAAGGACATGGTCGCCGGCCATTCGATGCATGTTTCGCATATCAAGCTGCCCGCCGGCGTCGAGGCCGTGCTGCACAAGGGCGAAGATCCGGTGGTGGCGACCGTCATCGTGCGCGGCGGCAAGGCCGAGGAAGAAGAGGCACCGGTGGTTGAGGCCGCTCCGGCGGCCGCGCCGGCCCCGGCGAAGAAGTCAGAGAAGACCGACAAGAGATAATTCTTGCAGGCATCGTTGCGTCTGATCGTCGGCCTCGGCAACCCCGGGGCCGAATACGCTGAAACCCGGCACAACGCCGGGTTTTGGCTTTGTGAGCGTCTGGCGACGGAACTCGGCGCGAGCCTTCATCGCGAGTCGCGTTTTCACGGCCTGGCCGGGGCTTTGCCTGCCGGGGATGGCGCTGCGCGCGCCGGCAGCCTGTGGCTCCTGTTGCCGCAGACCTTCATGAACCGCAGCGGCCAGTCGGTGCGTGCGCTGATGCAGTTCTATCGCATCGAGCCGGCCGAAATGCTGGTGATGCACGACGAACTGGATCTGCCGCCGGGCCAGATGCGGCTCAAGTTCGGCGGCGGCCTGGGCGGACACAACGGCCTCAAGGACATCACCGCACATCTGGGCACGCAGGATTACTGGCGTCTGCGCATCGGCATCGGCCATCCTGGCGATCGGAACGAGGTGGTCGATTACGTGCTGAAGCCGCCGCGCAAGGACGAGCGAAGCGAGATTGATGCGGCCCTGGATCGCGCGCTGTTGGCCTGGCCGGTCCTCGCCAAGGGAGATTTCAACGCCGCCACGCAGCGCATCAATTCCAAACCGGCGCCTGCCGGAACAGAAGCTTTGAAGAAAGAAAAACCATGAAATGCGGCATCGTCGGACTGCCCAACGTCGGCAAATCCACCCTGTTCAATGCGTTGACCAAGTCGGGCATTGCGGCGGAGAACTACCCCTTCTGCACCATCGAGCCGAATGTCGGCATCGTCGAAGTACCCGACCCGCGGCTGGAAGCCTTGTCCGCCATCGTCAAGCCTCAGCGCATCCAGCACGCCATCGTCGAATTCGTCGATATTGCCGGCCTGGTGGCCGGTGCCAGCAAGGGCGAGGGCCTGGGCAACCAGTTTCTTGCCAACATCCGCGAAACTGACGCCGTGGTGCATGTGGTGCGCTGTTTCAGCGACGACAACGTGGTGCACGTGGCGGGCAAGATCGATCCGCTGCATGACATCGAGGTGATCGATACCGAACTCGCGCTGGCCGACATGACCACGGCCGAAAAGGCCCTGAACCGTTACAAGAAACCCGCCAGTGCGGGCGACAAGGACGCCAAGATACTCTGCGCGGTGCTCGAAAAATGCATCGCCCAACTGGACCAGGCCAAGCCGGTGCGGGCGCTCGACCTGTCGAAGGAGGAATGGGCCAGCCTCAAGCCCTTCTGCCTGATCACCGCCAAGCCGGTGTTGTATGTCGCCAACGTCAAGGAAGGCGGCTTCGACAACAATCCCTATCTCGACGCCGTACAGGCTCACGCCAAGGCCGAGAAGGCCGAAGTGGTGGCGGTCTGCGCCGCCATCGAAGCCGAGATCGCCGATCTGGAGGACGACGAGAAGCAGATGTTCCTCGCCGACATGGGTCTCGAAGAACCTGGCCTGAACCGACTGATCCGCGCCGCCTACAAACTGCTCGGGTTGCAGACCTACTTCACCGCCGGCGTCAAGGAAGTGCGGGCCTGGACCATCCATGTCGGCGATACGGCGCCCAAGGCCGCCGGCGTGATCCATACCGATTTCGAGAAGGGCTTCATCCGCGCCCAGACCATCGCCTTCGACGACTTCATTGCCTACAAGGGCGAAGCCGGCGCCAAGGAAGCCGGCAAGATGCGCGCCGAAGGCAAGGAGTACGTCGTCAAGGATGGCGACGTGCTGAACTTCCTGTTCAACGTCTAAGTAAAACGGTCGAGAGTCGGCGCCGGCGACGACCGAAGGAAGTGCAGAGCAAGGCGCCGGATCAGGCCTGGTCGCGTGGATGCGCCCGCCGCTCGCCGGCTACGCGCAAGGTGACGTCGGCGATCATCCAGACGCTATGGGTAGTCCCGCCCTTCATCTTGCGCCCCGAGAGTTCGGCCCAGAACTGGGTACCGTCTGCCCGCCGCAGGCGATACATGCCTTGCGCCGGATGCCCGCGGTCGAATGCGGCGATGCTGTCGGCGCAAAACTGCTCGGCCTCCGCGGCACTGACAAAATGGGCATCGAAAGCCGCGCTCGCGAGATCCTGCAGGCGGCAGCCGAGAAGTTCGCCGAGCCGCTGGTTGCACTTGAGGATCCGATTGTCGTGGACCACGGCAATGCCCATCGGCGACGATTCGAAAATTGCCTGCTGCTCGGCCAGCACGGATTCGGCCTCCGTGCTGCGCTTGACGTTGGCGGTGGTGGACCGGTAGAGCGTGCGCTGCACGATGATGAATACGGCGATGCAACAGGCGGCGGCGGTGATCGGCCATTGCGCCTGACGCCCGAGTGTGGACGCGTAGTGCAGGACGGCGGGTCCCAGGGTGGGAATGATGAAAAGCCAGAACGTGACGTTGCTCAAGGCGAGGAAGACCGAGCCGGTGAAGGCCGTGATGACCACCATCAGCCCGATGAACATTTGTGCATCGGCGTGCGCGGCCGAAGGATACAGCGGGCCGAACAAGGCGCCCCAGCCGAGGCTGGTGAGAAAGGCCCCGGCGGCAAATGCCCATTCCCAGCGCGAGATGCTGTTTCTGACGTGATCGGCATTGCCGAACATGTACCAGAGCCATACGCGCAGGGCCGACACCGAGAGCATATAGGCCGCCCATGCCTTCAGGATCTGCAAGGCGACGGCGTCGAACAACACCAGAAAGCAGAGAAAGATGCTGATCAGCGCGACCACGATGCTCGACGGCAGGCTATCGAACAGCATTTCGACACGACGGACTTCCGCGTCGCTGCTCAGGTTCGGGGAGAAAATGGAATTCATGGCCTGTCGTCTGTCGCGTGGTCCATCATAACTCCGTATCCGGACCGTCTAACCGGCCCCGGTCTGCCCCGCGATTTCCGCGCGCACCGTATCCATGTCGAGCGCCATGGCCTGCTCGATCAGCTTTTCGAAGGCGCTGGCGGGCAGTGAGCCGGCTTCGGAATAAATGATGATCTGGTCGCGAAACACCATCAGGGTCGGTATCGAACGTATGTTGAAGGCGGCGGCGATGTCCTGCTGCTCCTCGGTATTCACCTTGGCGAAGATGACGTCGGCGCGCTTTTCCGAAGCGGCCTCGAAGGTTGGCGCAAAGGCGCGACAGGGGGCGCACCAGGGCGCCCAGAAATCCACGATGACGGTGGCGTTATTGTTGATGGTCTGTTGAAAATTGTCGGTGTTGAGTTCCAGCGTGGACATGATCAGCTCTCCTATGATTTGAACCGGATGCTACCGTTTTGCCGCGCGACGTGCTATCACTCCGCCCGATGACGACTCCCGGATTTTCTTATCGTGGCCGCTTCGCGCCGTCGCCTACCGGACCCTTGCATTTCGGTTCGCTGGTGGCGGCCGTCGGCTCGTTCCTTGAGGCGAGGACGAGGGGCGGCGAATGGCACCTGCGCATGGACGATGTCGACACGCCGCGCTGCTCGCTGGCCGCCGCCAGCGAAATCCTGCGCGTGCTGGAAAACTGCGGTTTTGCCTGGGATGGCGCGCTGGTCTGGCAGAGCCGCCGGACCGCGGCCTATGCGGATGCGCTGGAGCGGCTGAAGGCCGCCGGCCGGGTATTTCCCTGCGCCTGCACGCGCCGGGATCTGGCGGATTCGGCTTTCGCCGCCGATGGTGCGGTGGTCTATCCGGGCACCTGTCGCCAGGGGTTGCCGGCGGGACGCGCGGCGCGCGCCTGGCGCCTGCGCGTGGGCGATGCCCGCGTCGCCTTCGATGACGCGATCCAGGGCCGCATCGCGAGCGATCTGGCTGTTGCCGCGGGAGACTTCGTGCTGTTGCGCGCCGATGGCCTGTTTGCCTATCAATTGGCGGTGGTGGTCGATGACGCCGAGGCCGCCATCACCGATGTCGTGCGCGGCGCCGATCTGCTGGCCTCGACCGCGCGCCAGATATTTCTGCAGCAGTGCCTGGGCGTGCCGACCCCGGCGTATGCGCACCTGCCGGTGGTGGTCGATGCGGCAGGCGAAAAACTTTCCAAGCAGACGCGCGCGGCGCCCGTCGATGGCTCACGGCCCGGCCCGGCACTGTGCGCGGCCCTGGAGTTTCTCGGCCAGCATCCCCCTGCGGAACTTTCCCGCGCCGGCGTCGCCGAGCTCTGGGCCTGGGCGCTGGCGAACTGGCAACTGCGTCGCGTACCCCGCGGTCCGGCGCCGATGACGGAATGCCCTGGGGTGCGATAATCGTCGCGAAACCTGAAAGGAAGCGTGATGATCGTTGACGATGTTGCCGGCCTGCGCCGAGTCCTACAGGCTAACCGCGTGATTGCCGTGGTCGGCCTGTCGCCGAACTGGAACCGGCCCAGCTATTTCGCCGCCAAGTACATGCTGGAACACGGCTACACGGTGATTCCGGTGAATCCCAGCGCGACCGAGATTCTCGGCCAGAAATGCTATCCGGATCTCGGCGCGATTCCCGTCAGGGTCGACCTGGTCGATGTGTTCCGCAAACCCGACGACGTAATGCCGATCGCGGACGAGGCGATTCGCATCGGCGCCAGGTGCTTGTGGCTGCAACTCGGCGTGATCAACCGGGAGGCCGCCGCCAAGGCTGACGCTGCCGGGCTTGACGTGGTCATGGATCGTTGCGTGAAAATCGAGTACGCGCGCTTGTTTGGTGGCCTCAACTTCGCCGGCGTCAATACGCAGGTGATCTCCGCCAAGCGCCCGCCCTGTCCGCCCTTGCAGGGCTAGTATTTCAGCGTCCTTGGGTGTTGCCCCACAGCAACTTGTGCAGCTGCAGCTGAAAGCGCAGCTGCAGGCGGTCGTCGAGAATCCACTGCGCCAGCTGCGTCGGGTCGAGTTGTCCCTGCGCCGGAGAGAACAGCACCGGGCAGCGCTCGAAGAGTCGGCGCTGGCGACACGCCGCAACCGCCCAGTCGTAGTCCTCGCGCGAGGCGAGAACGAACTTCAGCTCGTCGCGCGCCGTCAGCCGATCGAGATTTTCCCAGCGGTTCTTCGCCAGCTCTCCCGAGCCGGGTGCCTTGAGGTCGACGATGCGCGCCACGCGCGGATCGACATCGCCGATGTCGAGCGCGCCGCTGGTTTCGAGCGATACCGAATGGCCGGCGTCGCACAAGGCGGCGAGCAGCGGCAGGCAGTTCTTTTGTGCCAGGGGTTCGCCGCCGGTGACGCAGACCGTGGCGCAGTCGAATTCGGCAATGCGCCGCAGGATTTCGGCAATGGCGAGGGATTCGCCGCCGCTGAAGGCGTAGGCGGTATCGCACCAGACGCAACGCAGGGGGCAGCCGGTGAGACGCACAAACACCGTGGGCAACCCGACGCGGCTGGACTCGCCCTGGATGGAGTGGAAAATCTCGGTGACGCGCAACGCGGCGCGTAGCCCGCGATCGGGTTCGGTAGGCACTACTACTTCTTCTTCTTCTTCAGCCTGAGTTTCGCCCGCCTGCCGGCCTCGCTGTTGGGATACTTGTCGGCCAATTGTTCGAGCGTGGCGCGGACAGCCTTGACGTCCCGCATCGCCTCCAGGCTCGCCAGGCGGCTTTCGAGCGCCCCCGGCGCGCGCTCGTCGTTGGGCCAGGTTTCGGCGAACTTGCCGAACAGCTCGGCGGCCCCGGCGTGGTCCTTGATCTGGGCGTGTGCGTAGGCGCCCCAGTAGTGGGCCGAGGCGATCAGGGTGCTGTTCGGATAGGCCTTGATGAAGGCCAGGAAGGAAGCCGCCGCCTCCCTGAACTTCGACTCCTTGAGGCCGGCCAGTGCGGCTTCATAGTCGCGGGTTTCCTGTGCGGGATCGGGCTTCGGCGCTTCGGCCTTGACCTCGGCGGGCGGTTGCTCGAGCTTTCGCAGCCGGTTGTCGAGGTCGACGTAGAAATCCTTCTGGCGCTTCTGCGCCGCCTCGAGCTCGTAGGTCAGCACCTCGATCTGGCCGCGCAACTTGGCGATATCGGCCTTGATCGCCTCGACCTGGTTGGCGAAGTCGACCTGGTTGCGACTGGTGGTGTCCGCGCGCTTGCCGAGGTCGGTCACTTCCAGCCACAGTTGATCGCGCAGTTGTTCGATCTTGGCGTGCGCTTCCTCGTCGTCGAACATGCCGGCTTGCGCCGGCAAGGGCATCGCCGCTGCCAGTAGCAGCGCGACCAGCGGTGCGGCGAAGCGGCGGCGCATGCTCAGAACTCGCCCGAGTAGAGCATGTCGCCGCGGCGATTCTTGCTCCAGCACTCTTCGCCGGATTCCGTGCACATCGGCTTCTCTTCGCCCAGGCTGACGGCTTCAAGCTGGGTTTCCTTGGCGCCAAGCAGGTTGAGCGCCTTTCTGACCGCGTCGGCACGCTTCTGGCCCAGGGCCAGGTTGTATTCGCGGCTGCCGCGTTCGTCGGCGTTGCCCTGGATCAGCATTTTCATTTTCGGATTGGCTGCGAGAAACTTGCCGTGGGCCACCAGCAGCGCCTGGAACTCGTCCTTGACGACATAGCTGTCGTAGTCGAAATAAATGCTGCGCTTGGACAGCGGGCTGCGCGGGTCCTTCAGCGCCGCGATGCTGGCGGGATCGAAGGCCTCCGGTTGCACCTGGGCGATGGGGGCGGTGTCGACTTTGATCGCGCCGGGGCTGCGCGACTCGACGCCGGCCGGGCTCTGTTCCGGCGCCGGCGGCTGCGAGCCGCAGGCGGCCAGCAGCACACTCAGGGCGGCAAGGGAGGAGAGGGAGATGAACGGTGCGCGCATGATGGCTTCCTTGATGGATTCGGTGTTAAGTATTATCGGACCAGGGGCCCCCAGGCGGGTTCCCGCACGTCGGCGGCCTGTACCGAGAGCTTTTGCTTGACCCGGCCGTCGCTCGACACGGCGGCCAGTATCCCGCGTCCGCCAATTTCGGTGGCATACAGGATCATGCGGCCGTTGGGGGCAAAGCTGGGCGATTCGTCCTTGGCGGAATCGGTGAGAATCTGCGTTTGCTTGGTCGCCAGATCCATCAGCGCCAGCTGGAAGCGGCCATTGTTGCGGGCAATGAAGGCGAGGCTCTTGCCGTCCGGCGAGGGGCGCGGAGTGACGTTGTAGCTGCCTTCGAAGGTGACCCGTTCGGCCGGGCTTGCCGCGCCCCCGGAGATCGCGATGCGGTAGATCTGCGGGCTGCCGCCGCGATCCGACGTGAAGTAGACGAACTGGCCGTCGGGCGACCAACGCGGTTCGGTGTCGATGCCGGACGAGGTCGCCACGCGCATCACGCCGCTGCCATCGGCATTGACGATATACAACTGGGACGATCCGTCCTTGGTCAGCACCACGGCCAGCTGCTTGCCGTCCGGAGACCAGGCCGGCGCCGAATTCGAGCCCTTGAAGTTGGCCGCGACATGGCGCCGCCCGCTGGCGAGGTCATGCACATACACCACCGGCTTCTTTGCCTCGAACGACACGTAGGCGAGCTTGCCGCCGTCGGGCGACCAGGCCGGCGAGATGATCGGTTCGCGCGAGGCCAGCGCGGCCTGATCGTTGCTGCCATCGGCATCGGCAATTTTCAGTTCGTAGCGGCCGGTGCTCTTCACCACGTAGGCGATGCGGGTCGAGAACACGCCCGGTTCGCCAGTGAGCTTTTCGTAGATGAAATCGGCGATGCGATGCGCCGTCGCGCGCAACTGGGCGCCCGTGTGCAGGTAGGCCGGATTGCCCAGCACCGCCTGCTTGGGTACGTCCGACAGGCGCACCCGGGTTTCGTAGCGGCCGTCGGCGGCGGCGCTGACGTTGCCGCCGGCAACGGCATCCGCGCCGCGTGTCTTCAAGTCTTCGAAGGGCGGCGTGGCATTGTCGGCCAGCGGGCTGCCGGCATCGACCAGGCGGAACAGGCCGCTGCGTTCGAGGTCGGCACGCACCACCGAGGCCAGAGCCTGGGCGACGATGCGTTCGCCGGTGAAGTCGGCGATCGCTACCGGCAGGCGGTTGGCGCCAGCACCGGTAATCTCGACCGTAAGTTGCGCATGGGCGGCGAGGGAACACAGGGCCAGGCCGGTGGCGCCAGCAAGAACAAGACGATGGAATTTCATCGCGGGCATTATAACGCCTCGATATGGCGCCGCTGGGGCGAAGCGCTTTGCGCGCCGGGGTGCTCTGCACGCCTGGGAATCCCCTTCGGGGGCAGGCGTCCGCTTCGCGGGCCGGCGTCAGTCATCCAGCGGGCGGAATTTCAGTTCAAGCGAGCGCTCGAACAGTTCGGGCTGCGGCGGTTTCGGCAGCGGATTGGACTTGAGAATGGCGCGCTCGATGGCGGCGTCGAGCGCCGCGTGGCCAGACGAGCGTTTGAGGCGGACGGTGACGATTTCGCCGCTGGGCAACTGGGTGACATCGAACACCGCCTCGGGATTGCCCTTGACCTCGGGCGGCGCCACGATGTTGCCGCGAATCTTGCCGCGGATGCTGCCGACGTAGGAAGCCATGGCCTTGTTGCGTGCCGCGGCGGCCTGCGCAGCCTGCATCTTCGATAGCTCCTGGGCGGCCGTGTCGGCGCTCTTGCGCTGGGCAAACTGCTCGGCTTCGCGCCTGAGTTGTTCCTGGAAGGGATCGACGCGCGGCGCGGGGGTCGCTTTCGGCGGCGGCTTGGGTTTTTCCTTGTCCTTGATCACGATGTCCGGCTTGGGCGGCGCCGGTTTCGGCGTCGGTTCGGGCTGCGGTTCCGGCTTTGGCGCCGGGACCGGGGGCGGCTCGGGAGTCGGCGCCGGCGCTACGGCGGCCGGGGCGGGCTCCGGTGCGGCGCGCACCAGTTCGACTTCGACCACATCCGTGGCCTTGGTCTGCCAGCGCACGCCGTAGAACAGAAAGCCGGCCAGCAGCAGATGGACGGCAATCGCCAGTGCGATGGAAATTCGCTTGCCGGCCTTGTTGGCTGGCGGCCGGAAGGGCGAATCGACGCTCACTTGCCCGTCGCCACCGGCTGCACCAGGAGGCCGATCCTGACCACCTGCTGACGCTGCAACTCGTCCATGACACCCAGCACCACTTCATATTTCACGCTGCGGTCGCCGGCGATCAGTACCGCCTGCTGCGGGTTGGCGGCCTGCGCCTGCTTGAGGCGGGTCGGCAGTTCGGCGCGCGTCACGATCTGCTCGGCACCGCCCTTGGCGCGGTCGCGCAGCGCGAGCGATGCGTCGGCCTTGATGATGACCTCCAGCGGTGCCACCGGCGGCTGGCTGCTCTTGCCGACGCTGGGCAGGTCGACGCTGCCGGTCTGGATCATCGGCGCGGTGACCATGAAGATGACGAGCAAGACCAGCATCACGTCGATGTAGGGCACGACATTTATTTCATTCATGAGCCTGCGCTGTCTCATTGGGTTCCCCAATGAGACAGCGCAGGCTCATGCCATTTTGCGTGCTTCCCCCCCGTCCCCCCTTCCGCGAAGGGGGGCGACGATGTCAGTGCCGCGCGGGGCGCGACAGTCGGGCACAAAAAAATCAGGGGTCCGAACGAAGTCATCGTGTTTGCCGCTGCAGGATGTTGGAGAACTCCTCCATGAAGCTCTCGAAGCGCACTGCGACACGATCGACGTCGTGGGCGAAGCGGTTGTAGGCGATCACCGCGGGAATCGCGGCGAAGAGGCCGATCGCCGTGGCGACCAGCGCTTCGGCGATGCCCGGCGCGACGGCGGAGAGCGTCGCGGTGCTCATGTTGGCCAGGCCGCGGAAGGCGTGCATGATGCCCCATACGGTGCCGAACAGGCCGACATAGGGCGAGACGGAACCGACCGAGGCGAGGAAGGCCAGGTGCGCCTCCAGGTCGTCGATCTCGCGCTGATAGGTGGCGCGCATCGCTCGCCGTGCGCCGTCGACCACAGTGGACGGATCGATGATCTTCTGTCCGCGCAGCTTGATGAATTCGCGGTAGCCGGCTTCAAATATCCGCTCCAGCGCGCCGCTGTGGTGCCTGTCGTTGACGGCGCTCTGGTACAGCGCGTTGAGGTCGCCGCCGCTCCAGAAGTCGCGTTCGAACTTGTCGGTCTTGGTCCGTGCATCGCGAATCGCGAACGCCTTGCGGAAGATCCAGTACCAGGAAGTCAGCGATACCAGCGTCAGCAGCAGCATCACCAGCTTGACCACCAGGCTGGCATGGATGACAAGTTCGATGATGGATAGGTCTTGGGTAACGTTCATTGCGAAGATCCCAGCAGGGCGGATAGTTGTTGGTGAAGGGTCTGCGGCATCGGAATCGGCCTGCCGCGTACAGGATCGATGCAGGCGACGCGTATTTTCGCATCAAGCAGCAATTCCCGGTCGCGCAGGATGCGCTGGGCAAAGCTTACCTGCGCGCGACCGAGCGAGCTTACCCCGGTTTCGACCGTCAGCAGATCGTCCAGTCGTGCCGGTTTGAGGAATTCGGCGCTGGCCGAGCGCACCGCGAAGGCAGTACCCTCCTTCATGAGGACATTCTGGTCGTGGCCGAGCGTCCGCAGCAACTCGGTGCGACCCCGTTCCAGGAACCGGAAATAATTGGCGTAATAGACGATGCCGGCGGCGTCGGTGTCCTCGTAATACACACGAAGACCAATGTTGGGCGGGCAAGTCATTGCAAAATTGTAGCTCGTCGCGATGGGTACGGGTCGTGACGGTGGCGCAACCGGGTATCGATCCCCGCTGGGTTAAGATTCGAACATGAACGGTTTGCCTGCCGACGATGCTTCCGGGAAGGATCGGCGTTCCACCGTCGACGTGGAAGCCGCGAGCTTGAGATCGGTCGTCGAATCCGATCTGCCTTTGCTGCGTGCACACCGAAACAAGGAGTCGACGCGGCGTTGGCTTGAGCATCAATCGCTCATCACCGAAGCCCAGCAGAACGTCTGGTACCAGGGTGGCGGGGCGGTCGCGCTGAGAATCATCGAATATCAGGGCAAACCCATCGGCTTGGCCCGGATTGACTCCTCAGGGGCCAACGAGGTCCTGGTCGGGTTGGATGTCTTCGAGCAATACCGGGGCATGGGTCTGGGCTGCTCCCTGTTTCGCCTGGTCTGTTCCGAAGCGGCCAAGTTGGGCAGCCCTCTCGCGCTATGGGTGTTTGCCGAAAACCTGCCAGCCGTTTCGATTTACCGAAAATCGGGCTTCGTCGAGGACCCGAACTTTCCCGTTCGCTACCTGCCCCGCATTGCTCCCGAAGGCGATCCGGACGCATTGCATCCGTACGTGAAGATGGTGTTCCAAGAATGAAGATTTCCGTGATCCTGCCAGTGTGCGCTTGGCCTCGGCCAGCCGATTTGGATGGCTTGCCCCATCCTCGCTTGCGGGCGTCCCTGGATTCGATCGCCAATGCCGGGCACGGCAACGTCGAAATACTGATCGGATCCGATGGCGTTGTGCCAACAGTGCGCAATACCGTCGACTCGTGGTTGGAGTCGCGCAGCGACTGGCACCCAGCGATCCGTTATTTCGAATATCCGTTTTCCGGAAAATGGGGAAATCCCCAGCGCAACGCCCTGTTGCAGGAGGCCAGCGGCGACATCGTCTGCTTTCAGGATCAGGACGACGAGTTTTTCCCGAATGCCCTGGCCGATGTCGGCAGAGCTTGCGAGGCCAATCCTGGACGACCGATGATGTTCCGGATGGCGTCGTTCCATATCGGCGACGTGCCGCTGAGGGAGCCGTGGGTCATGTGGAAGCGGCAGGGAGTTCTGGACTTAGGCCAAATCGGCGGTCACATGCTCGTTGTCCCGAACGTGAAGGAGTTGTTCGGCGCGTGGCGCGAAGACGTCTATGAGGGCGACTGGCACTTCATAATAGAAACCCTTCGGCGTTTCGAAGCCAGGGGATTGGCGCCTTGCTGGCGCGGCGAGTTCATTTCGATCACACGACCATGGGCAAGAATCCGATGATTCCGTTGTTTCAGGTGGCGATGGCGCCCACCGTCCTCAGCCAACTGGCGCAGGTATTGACGCCGCGTGCGGACGGTAGCTTCTACATCGGCGAGGGTCCGCGCTGCGCGGAACTCGAGACCCGGCTGCCGGAGATTCTCGGCCACGAGCGGATACTTCTGGTCAATAGCGGTACGTCCGCGATCAAGCTCGCGTTGCATCTGGCCGGCGCACGCAAGGGCACGGAAGTGATCTCGACGCCGCAGACGTGCCTGCTGACCAATACCGCAATTCTGGAAACCGGCGCCACGATCGTCTGGGCCGACGTGGATCGGGTGACCGGCAACATCGATCCGGCGGACGTCCTGTCCAAGGTTTCGTCGAAGACGGTGGCGATCGTCGCGGTCGACTGGTCGGGACGCGTCTGCGATTTCGCCACCTTGAGAAAATATACCAGGGGAATATCTCTGATCGAAGACGCGGCCCACGCCTTTGGGGCGAACGCGCCGGCGCGGGGCGACTACATCTGCTACAGCTTCCAGGCCATCAAGCACTTCACGACCGTGGATGGCGGCGGCCTGGTTTGCCCCGGCCTCGCCCTGCACGAACGTGGTCGACTGCTGCGCTGGGCGGGCCTGGACAGAACGCGGGGCGATTCCATGCGGTGCTACCAGCGAGTTTCCGAGGCCGGCTTCAAAATGCAGTTGAACGACGTTCTTGCGACGATAGGGCTTGCCAACCTCGCAGATGTGAAGGGCAGGATCGAGACCAGCCGCGCCAACGCCCGCCATTTTTTCCAGGCCCTGGATTGCCTTGCACACGTTGTGATTCCCCCGTACGACGCGGGAGCCAGCTGGTGGTTCTACCCAATTCAGGTGTCGAGTCCGGTGCGCTTCGAGTCTTTCATGGCGGAGCGCGGCATCGCGGTCGGCCAGGTGCATTCCCGCAATGACGTCAATCCGTGCTTCGATTCGGCCATCAAGTCGGAACTGCCCGGTGTGGAATACTTTTCCGCGCACCAGACGAACGTTCCCTGCGGCTGGTTCATCGATGAGGCCGCGCGGGAGAGGATTGTCCTGGCGATACGCGCCTGGGCCGAACTCGAAGAGGCGGCATGGGAGCCGGCCCCGGCCACCTCAGAGCATGCGAAAGTGGGCTGAGCCGAAATCGTTGCGGATCGCCAGCAGGTCGTTACCGTCCTCCATGGCATAGCACGCATATCCCGCATCGCGCAGCAGCGTGATCGCCAACGCAGTTTCGTCGGGCGGCAGGTGAAGAATCCCGATGTGGATGCACTTCGGCGCGAGGCGTCGGAGGTCGATCTGGCTGAGAATCTTCCAGTCGTAACCTTCGGTATCGATCAACAACACATCGAATCCCTCTATCCCGTGGGCGGCTTCGAAATCCGCAAAGCTCAGACAGTCAACTTCGACGGTTTCCGATTCCTCTTGCATGCGCTGATGCTGTTCCGCCGTCAGGCTTTTGCCGCTCAGGGCGTTCCGCTCGGGTGTCAGCGAGGACAGGCCGGCAGCCCACTGCGGCAGGCGTCCAGATTCGATGGCCTGCGGCCGGACTCTTCGCATCGGGCGGCGCCCGCTCGTTTCGGCAATCGCAATCTGCACGAAATTAACATTGGTCTGTCCAGCCATGTTCTGCCGCAGCCGCTCATGGTATTCGGGCATCGGCTCGACAAAGGTGCCGCTCCAGCCATAGCGCCTGATTGCCGCGTACATCGGATCGAACGAAACACCATCCATGGCACCGATGTGCAGAAACCGGGAAGCTCCGTCCATGCCGATGGCGTCGAAAACGGCGTCACGGAAGCGGGCTGAGGCTATGCCATCGACGTTCTGCTGGCCGCCGGCGAGTATCGCGCCGATTGAAAAGCGCTTGCCCTGCTGCCCATAGCGCAGCAACTTGCTCAGCGTGCGGCCGTCGGTGGTGCGCACCAACACCGGTTCGGTCTTCGAGTGGGCGGCCAGACTGAGCGAGGAAATCGGCTGGTGCGGCAGATAGGGCTCGACGTAGGTTGCCGTGCGCGTGTCCAGACCGATGGGGCCGAGGTGGCCAATCCAGTGGTAATTGAGCGGCAGGAAATGCGTGGGCAGCTGGCTTTGATGAATTGCCAACGTCATTGAAGCCTGATCGACGTCGTAGTGGATCTTGCGGCGCAGACCTTCGACCAGCAGCCTCTGCCATACGCCCCAGTGCGGGGCTCCGCGCCGGCCGGCAAACAGGCTGCCGCTCAGGATCGGATGCAACTGGAACTGTTGCGCAATGGCCGGCCCGAAATAGGCATCCAGGCAGCCCATGTGCCATTGCATCGAAAGTACCACGTTGGTCTGAACCCTGAGCGGCCAAAGACTTCGATCCGTCATGGGACACGCAGCGAAGCCGTCCCGCCAGGCTCCTTCGACTGCCGCATCGACGGCATCGCAGTTTTGCAGCCAGGTGTCGGAGTCAAGATAGACGATGACGTCCCAGGCCGGGAAGAAGTCGGGAAAGAACGGCCGGCCGATGCAGACCTTGTACCATTCCGGCTGACCCTCCATGCCGCTGATCGGCCAGTCCGGCCTGACGATGCTGTGCACGCCGAAGTGGCGCAGCCAGTCCAGCTGCTCTGGCAGGAGTCCGCCGTCGATCACCCCGAAATCATATTTTCGCGCCGCGCCGCAGGCAAAGAAGGAATGCAGCAAGTCGCGCAGGTAGTGAAAGTAGTCGCTGTTGCAGCCCGAGACCACCACGGCCTTGCGCGGAGTCATCCAAACAGGTCCTCGCCGCCCGCACTGGCTGCCGGCGCCAGTCCGAAGTGCCGCCAGATGCTCGCCGTCGCCACCCGTCCGCGCGGCGTGCGCTGCAAATAGCCCTGCTGGATCAGGTAGGGCTCCAGCACGTCCTCGATGGTGTCGCGCGCTTCGCCGATGGCGGCGGCGAGATTGTCCACACCGACCGGACCGCCGCCGAACTTCTCCAGCATGGCGCCGAGCAGCTTGCGGTCCATCACGTCGAGGCCGAGGTGATCGACGTCGAGCATGGTCAGCGCCGCGTCGGCGACGGCGCGCGTGATCCTGCCGTCGGCCTTGACCTCGGCGAAATCGCGCACGCGGCGCAGCAGGCGGTTGGAGATGCGCGGCGTGCCGCGGCTGCGCCGGGCGATCTCGACCGCGCCTTCCTCGACGATGTCGCAGTTGAGCAGGTGGGCCGAACGGCGCACGATGAGGCTGAGTTCTTCCGGCGTGTAGAACTCCAGCCGGGCGACGATGCCGAAGCGGTCGCGCAGCGGGTTGGTCAGCATGCCGGCGCGCGTGGTGGCGCCGATCAGGGTGAAGGGCGGCAGGTCGAGCTTGACCGAGCGCGCCGAGGGGCCTTCGCCGATCATGATGTCGATCTGGAAATCCTCCAGCGCCGGGTAGAGGATTTCCTCGACCACCGGACTCAGGCGATGGATCTCGTCGATGAACAGCACGTCGTGCGGTTCCAGGTTGGTCAGCATCGCCGCCAGGTCGCCGGCGCGCTCCAGCACCGGCCCCGAGGTCTGGCGCAGATTGACGCCCATTTCGTGGGCGATGATGTGCGCCAGCGTGGTCTTGCCCAGGCCCGGCGGGCCGAACAGCAGCACGTGGTCCATCGATTCGGCGCGCCGCTTGGCGGCCTCGATGAAAATTTCGAGCTGGCTGCGAATCTTCTGCTGGCCGATGTAATCGGCCAGCCGCTTGGGCCGCAGGGCGCGCTCCAGCACGTCCTCCTGGCTCGATTCCCGGGTCGCCGAGATCAGGCGCTCGGGGACGGGTTCGGCGAACTTGTCGGTCTGGATGCTCATGCCGGCAGTTTAGCCGAGGCAGGCAGGGGCCGTCTCAAGACGACTTCGAGAGCAGCTTCAGCGCCGCGCGGATGCCGTCGGAGACGGATACATCGGGCGCCAGCCCCTTCATCGCCGAGAGCGCCTCGCGTTCGTTGTAGCCGAGCGCCAGCAGCGCATTCATGATGTCGCTGGCCGCGTCGGACGCCGTCTCGCCGGCGCCGACTCTCGGGCTTGCCGTGGCAAGCGTCTTCGGCAGGCGGTCGCGCAGTTCCAGCAGCAGGCGCTCCGCGGTCTTCTTGCCGATGCCCGGCACCTTGGTCAGGCGTCCGGCTTCCTGGAGCGTGACGGCCTGCGCCAGTTCGGTCACCGACATGCCCGAGAGCACCGCCAGCGCCGTGCGCGCGCCGATGCCGGAAATCTTCAGCAACTGGCGGAAGGCGGCGCGCTCGCCTTCCGAGGCGAAGCCATACAGGAAGTGGCCGTCCTCGCGCACGATCAGGTGGGTGTGCAGGGACACTTTCTCGCCGCTGGCCGGCAGGTTGTAGAAAGTGCTCATGGGTACGTCGACCTCGTAGCCGAGGCCATGCACGTCCACCGTGATAGCCGGCGGGTTCTTTTCGATCAGGATTCCGGTGATGCGGCCGATCATGGCATTCCTTTCATGCGAGCATTTCGTCGATGCGGCGGACCAGGTTGCCGATGACCGCCTGCTGGTCGAATGCGGCGTACTTGGCGGCAAAGGCCTGGGCGTTGGCGCGCCAGGATGGATTGGCGATCAGGTCGGCGAGTATGCCGTGCAGTCCGTCCGGCGGCTGCTCGGGGTTCACCAGCCGGCCGGCGCCCATTTCCTCGACGCGGCGCGCCACCAGGAACTGTTCCAGATGTCCGGGCAGCAGCAGCAGCGGCTTGCCGGCGAGCAGAAACGCGGTGGTGGTCGCCAGGCTGGCGTAGGTGACCGCGAGATCGGCTTCTCGCGTCATTTGCTCGATATCGGCCGGGTGATCGAGAAACACCAGATGGGGCGCGGCATACCGCGCCGCCAGGGTCGGCGGCAGGTTCGGGAAGTAGATCACGGTCGCGTGGCCGAGCGCCAGCAGGGCCGCCAGCACGGCTTCGTGATGCGGGCTTTCCGGACGCAGATAGGCGAACACGCGTTTGCCACTGGCATCCGGCCACGCCACCTGCCGTCCGGTCCCGGCGCTGGGCAGGCTGCCCCAGTAGCGCGCCGGTCCGCGCTCGGCATAGTGGTCGAGCTCGGGAAAGGTCACCAGCGCCTCTTCGGCGACATCGAACAACTCGGCCAGATGCTGCATCTGCGCACAGCCGTAGCGCGCCAGGACATGGTTCGCCGCGAACAGCGCGGCGAGATCGAGCTGGCTGATGGTCTGCTCCGGCACCTGGGTCCAGGGCCGCATGTTGGGCAAGGGGCTTTGCCTCGGCGGGGCGGTGAAGCCGTTGGAGAACAACATGACGGGCAGGCCCAGGCTGCGCGCCGCGAGCAGCGCGGTCGGCGCGTGGTCGGCCAGCACCAACCGGGCGCCGGTCAGGCGCATGGCTTCGCGCCAGGCGCCGACCAGGCCGAACAGCGAACGGGAATCCGCGTAGCCGAAGCGCAGCAGGATATCGGCATAAGTCAGGGGCGGGCCCGGCCGGGCGGACTCCGCCACGGTGGGGGCGGCCAGCCAGGTGAAGCCTTCGCTCGCCAGGAAATCGCCGACCACCGCCGCTTGCGTGACCGTCCAATGCACCTCGTGGCCGGCGTCGCGCAGCGCCCGCGCCAGCGGCATGAAGGCGCCGACGTGGCCCAGATTGGCGCCGAATTCCCAGGCGTAGAGAATGGAGTGCTTTCCCTCCGGCCCCCTTTCCGCGAAAGGGGGTGACGCCGGTTCGGCCGCGGTGCGGCCTCCGGGTGATTGGCTGTGCCGCGCTTGGGGCGGCCCGGCGCTTGGCACGGCCATTACACCAGCCTGCCGCCGCGCACTCGCCGGCCCAGCGTTGCCAGTGCGCCCATGCCCTGTCCGCCATGGGCGTGGGCAATCGCACAGGCCAGCGCATCGGCGGCATCGGCACTCGGCGTGCCGGGCAGGCCAAGCAGGCGCGCGACCATGGCCTGCACCTGTTCCTTGGCCGCCTTGCCGTGGCCGACCACGGCCTGCTTGACTTGCAGCGCGGTGTACTCGGCCACCGGCAGGTTTGCCGCGACCAGCGCGGAAATCGCCGCGCCGCGCGCCTGACCGAGCAGCAGCGTGGATTGCGGATTGACGTTGACGAAGACGATTTCGACCGCGGCCTGCTGCGGCTGATAGGTGGCGACGATTTCGGCGAGCCCGTCGAGTATGGTCTTGATCCGCTGCGGCAGGCTGCCCTCTGCATCCGTCTTGATACAGCCGCTGACGACGTAGCTGAGGGTGCTGCCGGCCTTGTCGATGACGCCGAAGCCGGTACTCCTCAGACCGGGGTCAATGCCGAGAATACGAAAGGATGTCGAGGCCGGGGTTTTCATGCCACCTCAGCCGGGCCGCCCCAAGGAGGTGGCGAGCCAAAATACGGAAGCGGCGATAGCCGCTGAACCGTTGTCACCCCCTGCCATGGGCAGGGGGGCGGGGGGATGGTCGTCATTTTCGCGCAAGATACACGCCCCACACGGCGAGCGCCATGCCCACCAGGGCCATGCCGGCCAGGCGTTCGTCGAACAGCAGCCAGGCGATCAGGGCGGTGCTGGGCGGCACCAGATAGAACAGGCTGGCGAGATTCACCGCGCTGCCGCGCCGGATCAGCATGTTGAGCAGGGAGACTGCACCCAGGGAAAGCACCAGCACCAGCCAGGCCATGGCGAAGATGAAATCGGGCGCCCACTCGACGCGGAAATTCTCTGAAAGCGCAACGACCGCGGCGGTGGCGACCGCCGTCGGCAGGAACTGGGCGATGGCGCCGGTGCGCCAGTCGAAGCTGGGACAAAAGCGTTTCTGGTACAGCGTGCCGAGGGTGATCCCGGCCAGCGCGGCCAAGGCCGGCCACAGGGCATCCAGGCCGAAGCCGCTGCCCAGCTTGCCCGACACCACCAGCGCGACGCCGACGAAGCCGAGCACCAGGCCGACCCATTGCCGCGTCAGCACGGCTTCGTTCAGCAGCCAGCCGGCGCCGACCGCGGTCAGCAGCGGTTGGATGCCCACCACCAGACTGGCGACGCCGGCCGGCAGGCCCTTCGCGATCGACATGAAGACGCCGCCCAGGTAGATGCCATGCAGCAGCAGGCCGGAGACCCCGATATGGAACCAGTGGCGCGCGTCCCGCGGCCAGGGCGCGCGCATCGCCAGCGCCAGCAGGGTCATTAGCGACAACACCAGCAGGTAGCGCACCAGCAGGAAGGAGAGCGGCTCGGCATGCGGCAAACCGAGTTTGGCGCCGATGAAGCCGGTGCTCCAGAGCAGGACGAACAGCAAAGGGATGGAACGGTTCATTGCATGCGTGGTCGAAAAATTCAACCCGCAAGGGTAACCGATTCGTAATCGGCGCGCTGTGCCGGGGCGGCGCTATGATGGTGTCAACCAAGCGAGGAGAAGGACGCGATGCGCAAGTTTGCTGCGGGACTGCTGACGCTGTTGATTCTGGTCGCTGCGGCGAGGGCGGAAGTTCCTGCAATCGGCAGTGCGGCGCCCGGATTCTCGCTGCCGGACCAGGACGGCGCGCCGCGCCGTCTGGCGGAATGGCGCGGACGCTGGGTGGTGCTCTACTTCTACCCCAGGGACGACACGCCGGGCTGCACCACGGAAGCCTGCAACTTCCGCGACGACATTTCCCTGATTACCGCATTGGGGGCGCAGGTGGTCGGCATCAGCGTCGACGATTCGGTATCGCACAAGGCCTTCGCCGAAAAGTATCGTCTTCCCTTCCCGCTGCTGGCGGACGCCACGGCAGCGGTGGCGCGGCAGTATGGCGCGCTGTCGGACTGGCTGGTACTCAAGATGGCGAAGCGCTACACCTTCATCGTCGACCCGGCGGGGCGCATCGCCAAGGTCTATCTGTCGGTCGACCCCGCGCGCCATGCGCAGGAGATCGTGGCCGACCTGAAAACGCTGCAGGGCGGGGCCGCCGGTCGTTGAGCGGCAGGCCGGCACGGCGGCGCGGGGCGTTTATTCGTCGATCACCGCGGTGGTGTAGACCTCTTGCACGTCGTCCAGGGATTCGAGCGCATCGAGCAGCTTCTGCATTCTCAGCGCATCTTCGCCGGTGAATTCGGTTTCGTTTTGCGGCTTCATGATCACTTCGCCGAATTCGGCCTTGAAGCCGGCCTTCTCCAGTGCTTCCTTGACCGCGGCGAAGTCGTTGGGCGGCGTGATGACTTCGATCGAGCCGTCGTCATTGCTCTGGATGTCGTCGGCGCCGGCCTCGATCGCCGCGTCCATCAGCGCTGCTTCATCGGTGCCCGGCGCGAACAGCATCTGTCCGCAGTGGGTGAACAGGAAGGCGACGCTGCCGTCGGTGCCCATGTTGCCGCCATGCTTGGCGAAGGCGTGGCGCACCTCGGCGACGGTGCGCACCTTGTTGTCGGTGAGGCAATCCACCATCACCGCGGCGCCGTTGATGCCATAGCCCTCGTAGCGGATTTCTTCGTAGTTCACGCCCTCGAGCTGCCCGGTGCCGCGCTTGACCGCGTTGTCGATGTTGTCCTTGGGCAGGCTCTGTCCCTTGGCCTTTTCGATGGCCAGCCGCAGCCGCGGATTGGCGCTGACATCGCCCCCGCCCATCTTGGCGGCGACGGTGATTTCCTTGATCAGCTTGGTGAAGACCTTGCCC
>MHZX01000140.1:0-8409 GCA_001828935.1 Rhodocyclales bacterium RIFCSPLOWO2_02_FULL_63_24 | reverse complement strand
TCCTTGATCAGCTTGGTGAAGACCTTGCCCCGCTTGGCGTCCTGACGCCCCTTGCGATGCTGGATGTTGGCCCATTTGGAATGTCCGGCCATAGTCGTTTCCCTGGTTGCGCGGGTTTGCCGCGATGTTGTCACTTAAAATCGCAAATTTTAGCATCCCCGGAATTCCCGCCATGATCCACGCCCTTACCATCGCTAAAAGCGGCGCTACCGAGATCGCCCTGCTGCCGCAACTCGCCAACCGCCACGGTCTGATCACCGGCGCCACCGGCACCGGCAAGACGGTGAGCCTGCAGCGCATGGCGGAGCAGATCTCATTGGCCGGCGTGCCGGTGTTCCTCGCCGATGCCAAAGGCGACCTGTCCGGTCTCGGCGCTCCCGGCGTGGGCTCCGAAAAATTGCAGCAGCGGCTGGCCAGCCTCGGCGTCGAGGACTGGCGGCCGCAAGCCAATCCGATCGTGTTCTGGGATGTGTTCGGCGAATCCGGCCATCCAGCGCGGTCTGCTGACGCTCGAAGAGCAGGGCGGCGACCGCTTCTTCGGCGAGCCGATGCTCGACATCGAAGACCTGATGCAGACGCAGGACGGGCGGGGCGTGATCAACGTGCTGGCCGCCGAAAAACTGATGAACGCGCCTCGCCTCTACGCGTGCTTTCTGCTCTGGCTGCTGGCCGAACTGTTCGAGCAGCTGCCCGAAGCGGGCGACCTGCCGAAGCCGAAGCTGGCCTTCTTTTTCGACGAAGCACACTTGCTTTTCAGCGACGCGCCGCCGGCTTTGCTGGAGAAGGTGGAGCAGGTGGTGCGCCTGATCCGCTCGAAAGGCGTCGGCGTCTATTTCGTGACGCAGAACCCGCTTGACATTCCCGACGCCGTGCTCGGCCAGTTGGGCAACTGCGTGCAGCATGCGCTGCGCGCCTTCACCCCGCGCGACCAGAAGGCGGTCAAGGCGGCGGCCGACACCCTGCGCGCCAACCCGGCCTTCGACGCGGCGAGCGTGATCACCGAACTCGGCGTCGGCGAGGCGCTGGTGTCCTTCCTCGACGAACATGGCCGGCCGACCGTGGTCGAACGCGGCATGGTGCTGCCGCCCGCCTCGCGCATCGGGCCGCTGACGGAAGCGGAACGCCGTGCCGCCATCGCCGACTCTCCGATAGCCGGGCATTACGAGAAGCTGCTTGACCGCGAATCCGCCTATGAAAAACTGCAAGGCGCGGCGGCACAGCAGGCGTCGCAAAAAGTCGGCGCTGGCGGTACGGCGACCGGGACGGCAGAACCGCCAGCAACAGGCGGAGGCGGCGGCTTTTTCGGCGGCCTCGGCGATGCGCTCGGCGGCATGCTCGGCGGCGGTGCGCGCTTCGGTTCGCGTGGACGGCAGACGGTGGTCGAAGCGGCGGTGAGCAGCACCGTGCGCGCCATCGGTTCTTCGCTCGGCCGCGAGATCGTGCGCGGCGTGCTTGGTTCGATCCTGGGCGGCCGTCGCCGATGACGCATGCGGCCGGCTCGCCTGCCGCACATCGCGCTGGAGTGGTATTCGCCGTTATTGCGGCGTTCGGCTTCTCCTTCAAGGCGATCCTGGTCAAGCTGGCCTATCCCTATGGCGTCGATGCCGTGACGCTGCTGGCGCTGCGCATGGCCTTCGCGCTGCCGGTATTCCTCTGGGTGGGTTTCACCGCTTCGCGCAATGCCCCGGCCCTGTCGTGGCGCGACTGGCTCGTGGTTGCGGCGCTGGGCGCGCTCGGTTACTACGGCGCCAGCATTCTGGATTTTCTTGGCCTCAAGTACATTTCGGCCGGCCTGGAACGGCTGATCCTGTTTACCTACCCGACGCTGACCCTGTTGTTCGGCGTGGTGCTGCACGGCCGCGCCATTTCGCGACGCGAGGGCCTTGCCCTGGCGCTGTGCTACGCCGGTATCGCGGCGGCCTTCGCCCACGACCTGCAGTTCTCCGGCGACACCGCCGCGGTGTGGGTCGGTGGCGGCTTCGTCTTCGCCTCCTCGGTGAGTTATGCGCTTTATCTTTCGGGCAGCGCCGGGATGATCGCGAAGCTCGGTGCGGCACGCTTCACCGCCCTGGCCATGCTCGTATCGACGGCCGTCATCGGCGGCCACTTCCTCGCGACGCAGCCGCTGGCGGCCCTGGCGCAGCCTTGGCAGGTCTATGCGCTGGGCGCGGCGATGGGCATGTTCTGCACGGTGCTGCCGGTATTCGCCCAGTCGGCGGCGATTCGCCGCATCGGCAGCGGGCCGGCGGCGCTGGTGGGCATGGTTGGGCCGTTGTTGACCATTGCCTTCGCCTGGATGTTGCTCGATGAAGCCTTCTCTACCGCGCAAATGATCGGCGTCGCGCTGGTCGTCGGCGGTGTGGCAACGGTCAGCCGTCGCTGAGCAGATCGATCTGTCTATAATCGGATAACCATGTTCCGCCGTCGACTTTTCGCCGTGCTCTCAGCGCCGTCCCTGGGGATACCGCTTTGCATAACTTTCGCCGCCTTGTCTGTCGGCGTCTGCGCCCAGGAAGTGTCGGAGCAGGATTACTTCGGCGATCTGCCGGTGGTGCTGTCCGTCAGCCGCCTGGCGCAACCGCTGAGCGAAGTGCCGGGCGCGGTGACCATCATCGACCGGGAGCTGATTCGCCGGTCCGGTGCCCGCGAGGTGGGCGAAGTATTGCGGCTGGTGCCGGGCTTTCTCTTCACGGCGCGCAACGGCGCCAATCCGCAAGCGTCCTATCACTCCGGGATGGATGTTTACGGGGCCCGGATGCAGGTGTATGTCGACGGGCGATCGCTCTACTCGTCTTTCTATCTGGGCGATACCCACGTTGGGCTGCGCGGCCTGGTTCTTGAAGATATCGACCGAATCGAAGTCCTGCGCGGTTCCAACTCTTCGTCCTACGGCGCCAACGCATTCCTGGGCGTCATCAACATCGTCACGAGCAATGCGGCCGACACACATGGAGCCATGCTGTCTGCAACCGGGGGCGAGAACGGTATCAACGACAACGCGATCCGGGTCGGCTGGGGCGACGAGAAGGCGAGTTTTCGTCTGACCGGGGCGCGCAGGGTCGATTCCGGTTTCGGAGGCGGATATGACGACAGCCATATCTCCCGGCTTCAACTCCGGGCCGATTTCGTGCCGACGACCAGCGACGAGATCATGCTTCACCTCGGCGCCGGCGAAACTTGGCGGGGCGAGGGCGAGGGTACCGGCACCAATCCCTTCCGCACCGTGGGCAATCTGGACGCTCATCTGCAATTGCGATGGCAGAGAACACTCGCGGCCGACGAGATGTTCCAGTTGCACTTCATCCACGAACTGGACCGGCCCCGAGACCGGTACATAGCTAAAGACGGGGCCATTTCAGCCGTTGCGGATAGCGGTGGCGAGGGGCAGCGTACCGAAGTGGGCCTTCAGCATTCGCTGAGACCGAATAGCGCCCTGCGCATGGTATGGGGTGGTGAATGGCGCTACGAGTCCGCAAGCTCGGCGCCTGTTTTCTATACCGCGGAGAGGATATCCCTGCACCAATGGCGCGGGTTCGGCAGCGTCGAGTGGCGGCCGCACCGGCAGTGGCTGTTGCAGGCGGGCGGAATGTATGAGGGACACAGCTATACCGGTAGTTCCTTTTCGCCGCGCTTGACGGCGAATTTTCACATTCTCCCGGATCACACGGTGCGCTTCGGCGTCACCAAGTCGCAGCGTGCGCCGACATTCTTTGAGTTGCGCGGAGATGCCCGTCTGTATTGGCTGGCCGCACCGGCGACACAGGTCGCCTGGACGTTCTATGCGTCTGGCGCGGTCAAGCCCGAGACCCTCATCACCAATGAACTGGGCTATCTGGGTCGGTTTCGGGAGATCAACCTGTCGGTTGATGCCCGCGCGTTCGTGGAGCGCATAAATAATCGAATCCATTTCCAGTCCCGCCGAATCGGAGCCTTTGCGTCCGTCAATGACGCTGTGAATCGTCCGGGTCCTCATATTCATGGATTCGAATACCAGTTCGACTGGCGCCCGTTTGCTTCCACCCGGCTGATGCTGGCCGAGGCGCATACACGCGTCGCTTCCGGGGATGTCTCCGAGGAGCGCGAGGCACCGGATCGAAACACAGCACTGACATGGTTGCAACAACTGCCGGGCGACATGGAGTTCAGCGCGATATCGACCGCAACGACTCCGTTCAAATGGGCAGGCGGAGGTCAATTGATCAATACGCCGCGTCGTCTCGATGTTCGTCTGGCGAGGCGATTCGCCGTGGGCGCGACGCGGGGCGAGGCGAGCGTGACGGTGCAGGCGATCAACGGGGGGCATCAGATATACAAGATGAACCAGCGTTTCGATCGCCGTGCCTTCGCCACTCTGCGACTGGATTTCTAGACGATGAGCCGGCGTCTGCGCTTCATTCTCGCCCTCGCCTGCCTATATCTAATGACATATGGGTCGGCAGCGGCGGCGTCGACATCGATCTGGGTGGCCTTGTCGGAGACGGGCGGCGCCCATGCCGAGGCGGCCGAGGCCCTGCGCGCGAGCGTCGAGCAGGCGCAGCCGGGGCGGTTCGAATGGCGCGTGGCGCACTGGAGCCAGTTCGGCAGCGTGCTGCCGGAGCCGCAGTGGGTGATCGCCGTCGGCACCGCGGCGCATCGCGGTATGCAGGAAAGGTTTGCCGCAGATACCACGCCGCCGCCCTTGTTGGCCATCCTGGTGCCGCGTCTCGCCTTCGAGCGGATTGCAGAGCCGGCCCGCTTGCGCGGTGGCTCCCTGTCGGCGGTATTTCTCGACCAGCCGCCGGCGCGCCAGTTGGAGTTGATCCGGCTGGCGTTGCCGGCGGTGCGCAATGTCGGGATACTCGTCGGCGGTGAATCCAAGACGCATGGCCCCGGCCTGGAGAAAGCGGCCAAGAAGCGCGGCATGCGGCTCGCTACTTCGCTGGTGGGGCAAGACGGCCTGTTCGCGGCCCTGCAATCCCTGTTGGCCGAAGTCGAGGTGCTGCTGGCGCTGCCCGATCCGACTGTGTTCAACAGCCAGACGGCGGCCAATATCCTTACCGCGGCCTATCGTCGGCACGTGCCGCTGGTCGGTTTTTCTCCCGCCTATGCCAAGGCCGGCGCCTTGCTTGCCTTGTATTCGACGCCGTCCCAGGTCGGCGTCCGCGGTGCTGAACTACTGCGCCAGGCGCTGGCGGGCAAGTCCTTGCCGCCGCCGCAGGGAGCGCGCGAGTTCGTCGTGACAATCAATCGGGACGTGGCCCGTTCGCTGGGGCTTGCGCTGGATGAGGCACAGCTTATGGAACAATTGCGGCAGAGGGATCGGCCATGAACATGACACTGCGTACGCGCATGCTGCTGCTCGCCCTGTTGCCGGCGACGCTGGTGGCGGTGCTGCTGACGGTCGTTTTCCTGCTGCATGCGATCGACAATCTCGAACAGGGACTGCGTACCCGCGGCGCGGCGATTTCCCGCCAGATGTCGACTGCCGCCGAGTACGGCATATTTTCCGGCCAGCGCGCCAGCCTCTCGGCCCTGACCGACTCGGCGCTGCGCATCGATCCCGATGCGCGCGGCGCGGCGATCATCGACGCAGACGGCGTGGTCATTGCGCGCAGCGGCGACCTGAACCCTTCCTCCTGGCCCGAGCTTGCCCGCACGGAGGGTTACCGCCTGGGGCCGGACGTGCTGCTGTTCGTCGAACCGGTGACGCGCAGCAGCCTGCCGGTGGACGATATCTACGGCGGCGGGGAAGTCGCGCGTGCCGCCGAATCGAAGGTCGTCGGCCACGTCCTGGTCGAATTGTCGCTGCGCGAGGTTGCCGGCAAGAGCGAGCGGCTGATTGCCGCCGGCGTCCTCATCGCCGTGCTCGGCGCGGCGCTCGGCGGCTGGCTGGCGCAACGGATCGCCCGCGGGGTGACCGATCCGTTGCTGGAGGCCAACGAGGTGGTGGCGCGGATCGGCGAGGGCGACCTTACGGCGCGCATGGTAACCGCATCGTCCGGCGCCCTGCAGCCCCTGGCGGCCGGCATCAACGACATGGCCGAACGCATCGGCCTGACCCAGGAAGACCTGCGTACGCGGGTCGCCGAGGCCACCCTGGGCCTGATGCGGGAGAAGGAAGCGGCGGAACATGCCACCGTCGCCAAGTCGCACTTCCTCGCCTCCGCCAGCCACGATCTGCGGCAGCCCCTGCACGCGCTCGGACTCTTCGTTTCCGGACTGGCCCAGTCGAAGGCGGCCAAACATGAACCGAAGCTGGTCGCGCATATCCAGTCGGCGGTGGATACGCTGCAAAACCTGCTGGACGCCATCCTCGATATTTCGCGGCTGGATGGCGACGGCCTGGTGCCCAAGATAGGCAGCTTCCCGCTGGGCCAGGTACTCGATCGCCTGGCCAACGATCTTTCCCTGCTGGCGGAACAGAAGGGCCTGCAACTCAAGGTGCGGCCGACGCAGGCATGGGTGCGCAGCGACCAGAAGATCGTCGAGCGCATCCTGCTCAACCTGGTCGGCAATGCCCTGCGCTACACGCGGGCGGGCGGCGTGCTGGTGAGCTGTCGTCACCGCGGCGACATGGCCCTGGTGGAAGTCTGGGATACCGGCGAGGGAATTCCCGAACATGCGCGCGAGGAAATCTTCGAGGACTACGTGCAGCTGGGGAACTCCGAGCGTGACCACGCCAAAGGCCTGGGTCTGGGTCTGGCCATCTGCCGCCGTCTTGCCAACCTGCTGTCGATCCAGATGGGGGTTCGTTCGCGACCGGGGCGAGGTTCGGTGTTCTGGATCGAGTTGCCCATGGCAGCGCAAGAGGCGTCCGACAATGCAGCAGTGGGCCAAGCGCCACCGCCCATGTACCTGCCCGATTCCGCCAGTCTCTCGGGCACGGTTCTGGTGGTGGAGAGCGACGCGCTGGTCAGCGCCGGCATGGAGCAGGCGATCATCAACTGGGGCGGCCGGGTGCTGCTGGCGGCGGACCGCGAGGAAGCCCTGCACCGGTGCCACGAGAGCGACGCCCCGCCCGACGTGGCGATCTGCAATATTCGCCTGCCGGGCCTGGTCAGCGGGATCGGACTGGCGCAGGAACTGCAGCGCGAATTCGGGCACATGGCCGTGCTGCTGATCAGCGCCGACGTCAGCGACGAAGCCCAGACCGCGGCGCGTCGGGCCGGCTTCGCGCTGCTCAAGGAGCCGGTACCGCCGGGCCGCCTGCGGGCGGCCCTGCGGCACTTGCTCGCGGTGCGCGCCTAAGGAACTTTCGGGCGCTCGCGCAGGATCAGCGCGCGGCGCCGAGTCCGAGGCGGCGGCACAACTCCAGCGTCAGCCCCGCCTGGTTCATGGAATAGAAGTGCAGGCCCGGCGCGCCGCGTTCGATCAGGCGCTGGCAGAGCTCGGTCACCACATCCAGGCCGAAGGCCCGGATCGATTCCGCGTCGTCGCCGAAGCATTCGAACTTGCGCCGCATCCAGCGCGGGATCTCGGCCCCGCAGGCGTCGGAAAACCGCGCCAGTTTCGAGAAACTGCCGATCGGCATGATGCCCGGGACAATGGGGACAGTCACCCCGAGCGCACGCGCCTCATCGACGAAATGCTCGTAGGCGTCGGCGTTGTAGAAATACTGGGTGATCGCAGAATCGGCGCCGGCATCGACCTTGCGCTTGAAGTTCAGCAAATCCTCGCGCGGACACTTGGCCTGCGGGTGCCATTCGGGATAGGCCGCCACCTCGATGTGGAAGCGCGCGCCGGTTTCGGCCCGGATGAACGCCACCAGCTCATTGGCATAGCGGAATTCGCCGGCATCGGCCATGCCCGAGGGCAGATCGCCGCGCAGGGCGACGATGCGGCGGATGCCGCGCTCGATGAAAATGCCCAGCATCTCGCGGATACCCGCACGCGTGGAACCGATGCAGGACAGGTGCGGCGCGGCACAGTAGCCCTCGGTCGCGATCTCCATCACCGTTTCCAGCGTGCGCTCGCGGGTCGAGCCGCCGGCGCCGTAGGTGACCGAAAAAAACTCGGGCTTCAGCACGGCCAGCCGGCTCCGCGTCGCGCGCAGCTTCTCCATGCCTTCCGCCGTCTGCGGCGGGAAAAACTCGATGGATAGTTCAAGGCTCATTCTGGGTTCCTGAATGTGTTTTGTGCGCGATTTTCAAGACCGTGGCGCACTCAGCAGCAGTCGCGTCAGCAGCCAGGAGATCACGCTGTATGCCGTCGAGCCGAGAACTCCGGCCCAGATCCCGTCCACCACGAAGCCGTCAAGCAGCCACGCCGCCAGCATGAACATCATGCCGTTGATGACGAAGATGAACAGGCCCAGCGTCAGCAAGGTGACCGGCAGCGTCAGCAACAGCAGCACGGGCCTGATCACGGTGTTGATAAGGCCCAGCACCAGTGCCACCCCCAAGGCCGTCGCGAAGCTCGCGACGTGTATCG
>MHZX01000139.1 GCA_001828935.1 Rhodocyclales bacterium RIFCSPLOWO2_02_FULL_63_24 | reverse complement strand
TGCCCAATGCCGTTTTCATCGGCTTTACCGGCACGCCGCTGCTGAAGCAGGACAAGGCGACGAGCCTGGAAGTGTTCGGCGGCTACATCCACACCTACAAGTTCAGCGAAGCAGTGGCGGATGGCGTGGTGCTGGACCTGGTGTACGAGGCGCGCGACATTGACCAGAAGCTGGGTTCCAGCGAGCAGATCGACCAGTGGTTCGAGACCAAGACCCGCGCGCTGAACGACTGGCAGAAGGACGAACTCAAGAAGCAGTGGGGCACGATGCAGAACGTGCTGAGTTCGAAGGCGCGCATGGATCGCGTGGTGGCCGACATCATCTTCGACTTCGCGGTGAAGCCGCGCCTTTCCAGCGAGCGCGGCAACGCACTGCTGGTAGCCTCCAGCATCCACGAGGCCTGCAAGTATTTCGTGCTGTTCCAGAAGACGCCGTTCAAGGGGCGTAGTGCGGTGGTGACTTCCTACAACCCGCAGGCCCGCGATGTGACGCTGGAGGAAATCGGCGCCAATACCGAAACCGACAAGCAGTTCATCTACAACACCTACAGCGAGTTGCTGAAGGAAGTCGAAGCCAGTCCCGGCATGAACAAGACCGAGACCTACGAAGAGAAGGTCAAGGCGCTGTTCATCAAGGAACCGGCCGGCATGAAGCTGCTGATCGTGGTGGACAAGCTCCTGACCGGTTTCGATGCGCCGCCCTGCACCTATCTCTACATCGACAAGTCGATGCAGGACCACGGGTTGTTCCAGGCCATCTGCCGCACCAACCGCCTCGACGGCGAGGACAAGGATTTCGGCTACATCGTCGATTACAAGGATTTGTTCAACAAGGTCGAGAACGCGATCGCGGTCTATACCTCCGAACTGGATCACAGCGCGGCAGGCGCCGATCCCGAAGTGATGGTGAAGGATCGCCTGAAGCTGGGCCGCGAACGGCTGGATGCGGCGATCGAGGCCTTGGCCCTGCTCTGCGAGCCGGTCGAGCCGCCGAAAACCGAACTGGAGCACATCCACTACTTCTGCGGCAACACCGAGATTGCCTCCGACCTGGCGGCGCGCGAGCCGCATCGCGCCGCGCTCTACAAAGGCGTGGTGGCGCTGATCCGCGCCTATGCGAACATCGCCGACGAACTGGGGCCGGCAGGCTACGGCGCCGCCGACATCGAGCGCGTCAAGGGCCAGCAAAGGCACTACCTCGACCTGCGCGAAATCGTCCGCAAGGCCGCCGGGGAAACGCTGGACCTCAAGCCCTTCGAGGCCGACATGCGGCACTTGATCGACACCTATATCGAAGCCTCGGCGCCGCGCAAGATTTCGCCTTTCGACAGCATCGGCCTGCTCGACCTGATCGTGAACACGGGCATCGCCAGCGCCATCGCCAGCCAGCTTGGCGGTCTGAGGGGCAACCGGGATGCCATTGCGGAGAGCATCGAGAACAACGTCCGCAGCAAGATCATCAAGGAACACCTGACCGACCCGGCCTATTACGAGAAGATGTCCGCGTTGCTCGACGAGATCATCAGGCTGCGCAAAGAAAAGGCCATCGAGTACGAGGAATATCTGAAGCGCATCGCCGAACTGGCGACCCGCGTGCAGGCCGGCAAGGCTGCCGACGCGCCCGAGCAACTGAACACGCCGGGGCGGCTGGCGCTGTACAACAACCTGAAGGACCACGTTGCCGCCAACCGCGCCGGGGAAGCCGGAGCGGCCTATGGCGAGGGCGATCCGGCACTCGAGCTGGCGCTGCGAATAGACGCGGCGGTGAAGCAGAAGCGCCCCGACGGCTGGCGCGGTGTGCCGGCGCGCGAGCAGATGGTGAGGCAGGCACTCTACGAGGTGCTGATGGACATCGACGAAGTGAATCGCATCTACCCGATCATCTTCGCGCAGAAGGAGTATTGATGGTCGCGCAGATCGATCTGGGCGACATGCGGATCGAAGTGCTCAGGAAGGATATCAAGAACCTGCACCTCTCCGTGCTGCCGCCATCGGGCAAGGTGCGCATCGCCGCGCCCCGGCACATGAATCTGGACACGATCCGGGTCTTCGTGATTTCCAAACTTGCCTGGATCAGAAGCCAGCAGCGCAAGATGAGCGCCCAGGAACGCGAAGCGCCGCGCGAATACCTCGACCGCGAAAGTCACTACGTCTGGGGTCGGCGCTATCTGCTCAAGCGCATCGAGCGAGACGCTGCCCCGGCCATTGAACTCAGGCATAGCAAGCTGGTATTGCAGGTGCGCCCCGGCACCGACGAGGCGCGTAGCCAGGAGATTCTGGACGGCTGGTATCGCGAGCAGATTCGCGCGGCCGCACCCGCGCTGATCGCCAAATGGGAGCCTGTGATGGGCGTGAAGGCCGGTCGTGTGTTCGTGCAGCGCATGAAGACGCGATGGGGTAGTTGCAATCCAGCTTCCCGGTCAATTCGTCTCAACACAGACTTGGCCAAGAAGCCGCCCGAGTGCCTTGAGTACATCTTGGCGCATGAAATGGCGCACCTGCTGGAGCCGACCCACAATGCGCGCTTCAAGTCGCTGATGGATCTGTTCATGCCCCAGTGGCAGCACCTTAGGGATGAGCTGAACCGTTTGCCGGTCAGGCACGAACACTGGGGATACTGAATAGGCTCTCCATCCACTTGAACATTCGCCCCGAACGGTGGTTTCGAGTTAACGGGGTCGACACGACGGCTATCGCGTTTTGTTATGGCTGCGGCCGGGAGGCGTGGGCGGCACCGTCTCGGCGGCGGCCAGGATCAGTTCGCGCAGCAGGCGCAGCACATGCTTGCTCAGGGGCGTCGAGGGCTTGTGCGCGGAGACCGCCAGGCACAGCGTGCTGGTCAGGCGCGGTTCGGTCAGCTTGCGCAGGACGAAGGCTTCGGGCTGGCCCGAGGCGGCCAGTGCGGTGGGCGTCAGGATGGCGTGGCCGTAACCGGCGCGCACCAGTTCCAGGATCGACTGCACGCTGGAGATTTCCAGCGCCACGTTCAGCTTGTGGCCCGCCAGTGCCGCCTGGGTTTCCAGCAGCTTGCGGATGGCATGGCTGCGTTCGGGCAGGATCAGCGGAAAGCCCGTCAGTTCGGCCAGGGTCACCGTGGCGCCGGCGCCGACTTTCCTTTTCGGGCCGGCGCCGGCTGGGCTGACCATGCCCAGCGGCTCGTCGAGCACCGGCGTGAACTCCAGCGCCTCCTGCGATTCGGGGTTGTGCAGCAGGCCGACATCGACGCGGCCGGTCGAGATCCATTCCGCGAGGTGGGTGGACAGGCCTTCGACAATGGCCAGCCGCGCCTTCGGCAAGCTGCGGCGAAAGCCCTCGACCAGGGGCAGCGTCAGCAGCCGGCCCATGCTTGGCGGCAGGCCGACGACGATGCGTCCGGCCGGCTCGCCGCGGGTGGATTCGATGTCCTCGCGCACCCGCGACATCAACTGCAGGATGCCGACGCTATGGTCGAATAGGCGCTGGCCGGCCTCGGTCAGCACCACGCCGCGGCCGTTGCGCATCAGCAAGGTCACGCGCAGGTCGGTTTCCAGCAAGCGCACCTGGCGCGACAGTGCCGGTTGGGCGATGTTCAGGATCAGCGCCGCCTTGCTGAAGCTGCCCAGCTCGGCGACGCGCACGAAGTATTCGAGTTGCTTGAGGTTCATCGAGCCACCACAAATCGGACTCCCGGCCATGGCAGGATGCCATGGCAATTGGCCCGGGCGATTATCGCCAGCCGGCGCCGCGTATGCAAATGCGGCCGGCGGCTGCGGCGTGGCGGCTCGAATCGGGGTGCCGCCTCAGGCGGGCATTCGGCCGTAGTCCGGATGATTGACGGCGGTCCGTAACGATGCATGAAACTCGTCGTCGTAATCGGCCAGCGTCGCCACGTGCTGGCTGCAGCCGGATATCATCGCCGCGATCCGTTCCGCGGGCAGCGCGCGGTTTTGTGCCGTCATCGGCTGGGCCCACAATCCGGCCATCTGGTCGTAAAGCCCGACACAGACCCAGGAGCGATCATGCCCCGGTGGCGACGACAATTCGGGAACGTAGCCGCCGTCGGCCACGCGGGTGTGGCAGGCCAACTCGAAGCCCAATTGCTGCGCCCTGTGGTGCAATGCAGTCCAAGTCATTTTTCGTTCCTCCTGGTTTCGCCATCGCGGTGTCGATGCCTTCTTCTTATAGGACGCTCTGCGCGGGAAGTCATGACGCGGTGCATTAGCTGCGCTGCGTCAAGGCGATTTCGGCGATTGCCGGCAGGCCGCGCGGCCATAACAATTTGAGATAGCTACTAGTACCCACATTCCCTATACGGTACTCGCCGCCCCTGCCAAAATGGCCCGACTCAACAGGGACAAGCTATGCAGGAACCGCAAGCACCCACTCCGTTCGCGCTCAAGGACAGCTTCGGACCCGGAGGCCTCTTCCTCCTCTCGGTCGCGCGGCTGATGGCCATCATCGGCGGCCTTATCTTCGTCGGTCTGGTCGTCATGTCGATCATTTCCATCGTCGGCCGCAAGACGGTCGGCTTCGTCGTGCCCGGCGATGTCGAGGTGCTGCAGATGCTGGCCGCCTGCGCGGCGGCCTCCTTCTTTCCCTATTGCCACCTGCTGCACGGCGAGGTCAAGGTGGACTTCTTCACCCACAACCTGCCGCAGCAGACCTTGTGGCGGATCGACGCTTTCGGCTCGCTGCTGGTCGGCCTGTTCGGTGCGCTGATCGCCTGGCGTTCCTGGGCCGGCGCGATGACCGTCAAGGAGGCCGGCGAGACCTCGATGATCCTGGCCTGGCCGGTATGGATTCCGCAGGCCTTCATGGTGCCGGGCTTCGCCCTGCTGGCGGTCGCCGGCGGCTACATGTGCGTGCATCAGTTGCGCATGGCAATGAAGGAAAAGCCATGAGCGCCGCGCACGGCCGCCCGCAGAGGCGCCAGTCAATACATGGAGCTGCGCAGCGGCGAACCGCCGTCACCCCCACCCCCGGGGTGGGGGCTGGGGGGAGGGTCGTCCCATGAGCGGTACCACGATCGGCTTCCTGATGTTCGGCATCCTCATGGCCTTGCTGGTGGTGCGCATTCCGATCGGCATCGCGATGTTCATGGTCGGCGCCGGCGGCTACGTCTATCTGGTCGGCGATACCCTGCCGCTGCTCAACTCGCTGAAGAACCTGGCCTACGCACGGCTCTCCAACTACGATCTGGTGGTGATTCCGCTGTTCCTGCTGATGGGCCAGTTCGCCACCCACGGCGGCCTGTCGCGGGCGCTGTTCCGCTTCGTCTCGTCCTTCCTCGGCCACCACAAGGGCGGCGTCGCGATCGCCGCGATCGGCGCCTGCGCCGGCTTTGGCGCGATCTGCGGCTCCTCGCTGGCGACGGCGGCGACCATGGGCCAGGTGGCTCTGCCCGAGCTGCGCCGCTACGGTTATTCCGGTGCGCTGTCCACCGGGGCGCTGGCTGCCGGCGGCACGCTGGGCATCATGATCCCGCCCTCGGTGCCGCTGGTGATCTACGCCATCCTGACCCAGGAGTCGATCGGCAAGCTGTTCATGGCCGCCGTGCTGCCCGGCGCCATCGCCATGCTGGGCTACATGATCGTGGTGCGCATCATCGTCACGCTCAACCCGGCGGCCGGCCCGGCCGGTGCCGCGGCCAGCTGGAAGGAAAAGCTGACCAGCTTTTTCACCGTGCTGCCGGTGCTGCTGGTATTCGTCGTGGTCATCGTCGGCATCTACGGCGGCTGGGCCAATCCGACCGAGGCCGCCGCGATCGGCGCGGCAGCCTGCGGCATGCTCGCCGTGATCACCGGCGGTATGCGCTTCGAGGGGATGATGGAGAGCCTGGTCGGCACCGCCCAGGCCACCGCGATGATTTTTCTCGTCCTGCTCGGCGCCGACATGCTCAACACAGCGCTGGCGCTGTCGCAGATGCCGGGCGAGCTGGCTACCTGGGTCAAGAACAGCGGCATGTCGCCGCTGCTGGTGATGGTGATGATCCTGCTCATCTACGTCGTGCTCGGCTGCGTGATGGATTCGCTGGCGATGATCCTGCTCACCATCCCGATCTTCTACCCGGTGGTGATGGGACTCGACTACTGGGGCATGTCGCAAGTCGACAAGTCGGTCTGGTTCGGCATCCTTGCCCTGATGGTGGTGGAGATCGGCCTGGTGCACCCGCCGGTAGGCATGAACGTGTACATCATCAACCGCCTGGCCAAGGACGTGCCGCTGGTGGAAACCTTCAAGGGCGTGATTCCCTTCCTGCTCTCCGACTTCCTGCGCATCGGCCTGCTGCTGTTTTTCCCGATCATTTCGCTGTACCTGGTGCATACATTCAAACAGTAGTTTTCCACGGAGGAGACACACGACATGAAGACCCGCAAACTTACCGGACTCATCGCCGCCGCGGCGCTTGCCGCCGCTGCCGGCACCGCCCTGGCGCAGGAGGTCACGCTCAAGGTGCACCATTTCCTGCCACCCAGCGGCAACGCCCACGCCAACCTGATCGTGCCCTGGTGCGACAAGATCGCCAAGGAGTCGGCGAACCGCCTCAAGTGCCAGATCTACCCGGCGATGCAGCTCGGCGGCACGCCGCCGCAACTGTTCGACCAGGCCAAGGACGGCGTCGCCGACATCGTGTGGACCCTGCCCACCTACCAGGCCGGCCGCTTCACCAAAGCGGAAGTCTTCGAACTGCCGTTCCTGACCAAGAACGCCACCACCGCCAGCCCGGCGCTGTGGGAGTACGTGCAGAAGAACGCGCTCGACGAGTTCAAGGGCACCAAGATCATCTTCATGCACATGCACGACGGCGCCGTATTCCATTTCGGCAAGCTGGGGCCGAAGACCCTGGAAGAACTCAAGGGCCTCAAGGTTCGCGCGCCGAGCCGCCTCGGCTCGAAGATGATCGAGGCGCTGGGCATGATTCCGGTGCAGATGCCGGCACCGCAGGTGTCCGAGGCGATCTCCAAGGGTGTGGTGGATGGCGCCAACATTCCCTGGGAAGTGGTGACACCGTTCAAGCTGCAGGAAATCACCAAGTTCCACGTCGAGGTGCCGGCCAACACGCCCAAGCCGGGCAACTCGATTTTCATCTTCGCCATGAACCAGGCCAAGTACGACAGCCTGCCGGCGGACCTGAAGAAAGTGATCGACGCCAACAGCGGGCTCGAAACCTCGAAGTGGGCGGGCAAGGTCTTCGACCAGCCGGAAGTCGAGGCACGCAAGATCTCGCAGCAGCGCAACAACACCTTCATCACCATCACGCCGGCCGAATACGCGCGCTGGAAGAAGGCCGCCGACCTGGTCGACGACGCCTGGATGAAGGAAGCCGCCGCCAAGGGCGCCAACGGCAAGGCGCTCTACGACGACGCAGTGACGCTGCTGAAGAAGTACGGCAGCTAGCAAGCGGTATTTTGCGCAAGAAAAAGGCAGGCCCGCAGGCCTGCCTTTTTTATCGCTATCTATCGTCTTTCCTTCGTTTCATATTTTGCTCATCCGCCGGTCCATCCATGTTTTCCCTGACCGAAGACCTGAGAGATGCGAGAGTACTGTCTATTGCCTGCATAAGCTCAAAACACTCCGCCTTCTTCTTCCCATCAAGAGCAGCCTGGAGTTTCTCGACGTGTATCCTGATTCTGCTGACCTTTCCTCTCCAGTAGTATTCGGCGTTTGTTAGATCGACTGACATGAGTTTGGAATATATTGGAACATTGAATTAATCTGAATTATTGCCAAGCGAGCTATGGAATAACGTGTTTTCTTCGCAAACGGGATAGGGAATTCAATGGACCCTCGGGGAGTACCGCTGGTGCCGGGTGTCGCAGCCAATCGCCAATATCGCGTCAGCCACCTTCACGAGTTGCAGAAAGGCCTCAAGGATAGCACCCCAAGCAGTGCCTGAGGCCCGGCGAGCGGCTGCAATGGGCAGAGTCGGAGCACCTCGGTAAGTGGCTTTCTGCGCATAACGCTATACGCAGATAACGTGTATGTCATTCACGGTCGCCGCCGGCAATCGCTAACGCCAGCCGCAGAAAGATTGCGCCGATACGGGTTGTTGCGGGCACCAAGCGGACCAGCGTTCACTACGGTCCGGATTGGATTGCCAGGAGCCTGAAAGCTATCTGGCCTTGGTCTTGTTCTGGTCGGGAACCGCCGGGCGGTCAGCAGCACAGCGCCTTGATGTCCTCGGGAATCGGGATCGGCTTGATGCGCTTCGCATCCTCGGGATCGCGGATGGCGAAGATGCGCACTTCGCGGCCCTCGACCAGCACGGTGTCGCCGCGCCGCGCGACGTGGCGCATGACGAAACTGCGCGTGTTCCAGCTCTCGACGAAGGTCTCGATCTCGATGTCCTCGCCGTAGGTGGCGGAGTTGAGGAACTTCGCCTGGGCATCGACCAACGGTGTGCCGATGATGCCGCGCTCGCGTTCCGTCTCGCGCCAGCTCGGCACGCCGCAGGCGGTGAAGAATTCGCGGCTGGCGGTGTCGAACCAGGTGAAGTAGTTGGCGAAGAAGACGATCTGTGCCGGATCGCAATCCGAAAACGCGATGCGGTAGTGCTGGATGTGGCTGCGGCCGGTAGCTACCGGCGTCGCCGCGTGCTTGGTCATGAAGTTCTCCCCTCTCGTTTGAGCCAGCGCACCGGGACCGGCTTGAGCGGTCGCGGCGCAACGCCGGCCTGCCGCAGCGCCTGGTCCAAGGCGCGGCCACCCTCGTCGGCCAGCGCAGCCTCGCGCGCCTGGTGGATGGCGTCGGCATCCTTGTTTGCCAGGTGATCGATGATGTGGCGCAGGTTTTCCTTGGCGCGCTCGTTGGTCGTGCCGTAGCCCTTGATCAGCCGTGCGCACAGCGCCAGCTCGAAGGCGGGCTGCCACTCGCGCGTCGCCGCGTCTTCCACGGCCGCCAGCCAGCGTTCGATCAGCGCCTGCTCGTCGGCGTAGCGCTGGCCGCGGCGGCGCAGCCAGCGCAGGGATGCCAGCAGGCGCAGCGCGAGGAAGCCGGAGATGCAGTCGGCGCGCAGTTTCAGCGGCACAGCCAGCGGCGCCCTGCCACCGCGCCAGCGCTGTGCGTTCCTTCGGGAACTCTCCCAGGACAGCAGGCGCTGCGCCAGCGTCGGCGGCAAGACACCGGCCAGTTCCGCGACGCCGGGCTTGAAGTGGTCGGCGATGCGCAGCAGGTCGCCCGGTTGCGCACCGGCCTCGGCGCGCACGCGCGCAAAGCGGCTGGCGCGGCTCTTGAGATCGGCCACGCGCACCACGTCGTCGAAGGCCATCCACAGCGCGAGGAAGCGACCGCCTTCGCGCGCCAGCGCGCCGCCGTGCTTTGCTTGCGGATCGGCCAGCAGTTCGGCCGCACGCAGCCGTTCGATTCGTTGTCGATAAAGCTCGCCATAGGCGGCATCCTGGAAGTCGACAACGCGGGTGTGGCCCAATGCGACGAGGTCGGGCTCGGGGGTAATAGTCGGCGCCGGCGCTGCGCCGATCGCCGCGCGGCAGCGCTCGAAGCCGAGGGCGAAGCCGCGCAAGCTGGCCTCGACGCCGCGCCCGGAAGCGCGGATCACCTCTTCGAAGGAGGTCCGCGCGAAGGGCAGCACCCCGCTCGCGGCGATGGCGCCGAACAGCACGGCGCTGGGCACGGTGCCCGCCTCGCGCGCCGTGGCCTCCACCTCGAATGCAGCCAGTTGCAGACTGTTGGCCGCGGCGACCGCAAGCAGGCGCGCGCTGTCGAAACGGCCGTCGCCCAGCGCGATTTTCTCGAAGGTGGTCAGGGTGCGCTGCGAGGAGGTCAGCAGCAGGCTGCGTTCGCGCGAGACGAAGCCGTTCTGGATCGCGCGCACCGCCTCCAGTAGTTCCGAGGCGACCATCAGGTCCACGCAACCCGGCACCGGCGCCAGGCTCAGTACCGGCACGCGGCCGTCGAGTGCGGCCAGGGTTTGCGGATGGATTTCGACGTAGTAGGTGGTGGCGCCGGTGCGCTGGGCGACGCCGGGAATCGAGGTGGCCTGCGCCGGGTGGCCGGCGCGGACGGCCAGCTCGACCAGCCATTCGGCCAGTACGCCGCCGCCCTCGCCGCCGAGCGCGGCGATCAGTATGGCGATGGGCTGTTGCTGATTCATGGCTTCTGGAACATCCCGATGACGCCGCGCCGCAGCGCGTCGAACGTGCGCTCGGCAAGGCCCGGATTGCGCACCACCTCGACGCGATAGAAGGAAGGACACAGTGTCGCGGCATGGGCGTTCTCGCCGCACAGGCCGCAGCCGACGCAGCCGTCGATGACGGTGGCGACCGGATCGACCTTGAGCGGATCGTCGCTGTCCTTGAGGGTCAGTGTCGGGCAGCCGGAGAGGCGGATGCAGGAATGGTCGCCCGAGCAGACCTCGTCATCGACACCGTACTTAACCCGCACCACGCGCTTGCCGGCCTTGAGCAGCGAGGCCAGCCAGGGCTTGACGCGGCGCTGCCGTTCGAGCTGGCATTCGCCTTCGGCGATGATCACCTTGAGTCCGGCGGTGTCGGTGGTGAAGGCCTCCTCCAGCGTGCGCCGCATGCGGTCGACTTCATAGCTCGGTACGGTACGCAGCCATTTGACGCCGATGCCGGCCAGCGTGTTCTCGATGGTCCGGTTGCGATCGACCAGGCTCTGCTGCTTGTCCGGCGCGCTCGTCTTCTCCTCGTCGTCGGGCGTGGAGATGATGTCCTGGGTGCCGGTGGCCGAGGTGTAGCCGTTCTTCATGATCAGCAGCACGGCATCGTCATTGTTGAACAGCGCCGACTCGACGCCGGTGAGCAGGCCGTTGTGCCAGAAGCCGCCGTCGCCCATCACCGCCAGCGCACGGCGCTTGAGCATCGGCGAGACGCCGGCGCGGCTGGCCAGGCTCATGCCGTAGCCGAGGATGGTGTGGCCGAAGGAGAAGGGTTCGAAGGTGGCGAAGGCATGGCAGCCGATGTCGCCGGCGATGTGCACCGGCCCGACATTCTGCTGCGCCAGCTTGAGTGCCGAGAACACCGGCCGCTCCGGGCAGCCGGTGCAGAACTGCGGCGGGCGCGGCGGCAGCGGCGCGGCGAGCTGCTCGGCGACGGCCTGGCGCCGTTTGGCATTGGCTCCCAGCCAGTCCTGCGCCGTGGCGGGCGAGAGGTCGGCGGCATGGCGGGTGAGGAATTTGAGCAGGCCCTGGACGATGACTTCGACCGTGTATTCGCCGGCCATTTGCAGCATGTCCTTGCCGTGGATGGCCGTGTTCACGTCCTGGCGGCGCAGCGCCGTGGCGATTTCCTGTTCGATGAACTCGGGCTGGCCTTCCTCGACCACCAGCACGGCGCGCTTGCCGCGGCAGAAGTCGCCGATCTGCTCGGGCACCAGCGGATAGGTGACGTTGAGTACGAGGAT
>MHZX01000138.1 GCA_001828935.1 Rhodocyclales bacterium RIFCSPLOWO2_02_FULL_63_24 | reverse complement strand
GATTTTTCGACCATGCGCCGCATCGTTCGCAACCTGCTGAAGGAACTCGGCTTCACCAACGTCGATGAAGCCGAAGACGGCGCCGTGGCTTTGTCCAAGTTACGCGACGGAAACTTCGAGTTCGTCGTTTCCGACTGGAACATGCCCAACATGGACGGACTCACGCTGCTGCAAAACGTGCGCGCCGATGCGCGGCTGAAGACCGTGCCCTTCCTCATGATCACCGCCGAAGCGAAGAAGGAGAACATAATTGCAGCAGCGCAGGCCGGGGCGTCTGGCTACATCGTCAAGCCCTTCACCGCCGCGACGCTGCAAGAAAAACTCGACAAAATCTTCGAAAAGATGGGGATCTGAACATGGCCACCAAGCAGAAAGCTCCCGGCAAGACCCGCAGCGCCAAATCCGCTCCGCGACAAGCGGCAGCCGGCAAGCCGACGACCAAGCCCGGCGGGCGGCGGGCGGCCCCGACGCGCGCCACCGGCGCGGTCCTTTCCGAACTCAAGTCGCTGGCCAGGGAACTCAACAAGGCGGCCAAGGGCCTCAGCAAAAAGCGCAGCAGCAATCCCAAGGACGTATCCTCCATCCTCGGCAATGTCGAACGCATGACGGCGGAAGCCGCGACCAAGTCGCTGATCGAGGCGGAGAACGCCAAACTGATCGTGAGCCGGCTGACCGACAGCCTGAGCCGCGACTGGAGCCGCAAGGACATCGAAACCTCGCTCAAGGAGCTCGGTGGCCATCTCACCAACATCATCGTTGCCCAGGAATTTCAGGATCTGGCCGGACAATCGATTCGGCATGCCCTGAAAGCGCTGGTCGGCGCCATCATTGTCACCGAAGGCGGCGGCCCGACCGAGGAAGGCCGGCTGTCGCAAATCGAAGTCGACAGCCTGCTGAAAGACCTGATGTCCTAAGGGTTATATCCGAGTAATATTATCGGGTATTATAAAGGCCTCCTCCGTGAGGCCTTTTTTATGCCCCGCCCCTTTGGGCGAGGACGCTATTCCAGGATATGTCTACGCTTGGCAATCGGCTTTCAGCTGAAACCTCCCCATATTTGCTCCAGCACGCCGGCAATCCCGTTCATTGGCAGCCCTGGGACGATGCCGCGCTGACACTGGCCCGTCACCAGAACCGGCCGATCCTGCTCTCGATCGGCTATTCCGCATGCCACTGGTGCCACGTCATGGCGCACGAGTCCTTCGAGGACGAGGGAGTGGCGGCGGTGATGAATCGCCTGTTCGTGAATATCAAGGTCGACCGCGAGGAGCGCCCCGACCTCGACCAGATCTACCAGACGGCGCACCAGATGCTGACCCAGCGCAGCGGCGGCTGGCCGCTGACGATGTTCCTCGCCCCGGACGGCACGCCTTTCTTCGGCGGGACTTATTTTCCCCGGGAAGCGCGCTACGGCCTGCCCGGCTTTGCCGACCTCTGCGAACGCGTCGCCGACGCCTTCCACAATCGCAGCGCGGACATCGAGACGCAGAATGCCGAACTGCGACGGACTCTGGCAAGCACGGTGCCTGCAGATCCGGCAGAGGCTGCCGAGTTCGATTCGGAGCCGCTGGCGGCCGCTGAGGAATCCCTGGCCCGCGGTTTCGACCGGATTCATGGCGGATTCGGCGGCGCGCCGAAATTTCCCCATCCGACGGATCTGGCTTTCCTCCTGCGTCGCCGCGATGCCGGAGCGCGCCAGATGGCACTGACCACGCTGACGCGCATGAGTGAAGGCGGCATCTACGACCAGATCGGCGGCGGCTTCTGTCGCTACAGCGTGGACGAGCGTTGGGAAATTCCGCACTTCGAGAAAATGCTCTACGACAACGGGCCCTTGCTCGGACTCAGTGCCGACGCCTGGGCGCAAACCGGCGACCCGCTCTACGCCCGCGTCGCCGAGGAGACCGCGACCTGGGTGTTGCGCGAAATGCAGGCGGCCGAGGGCGGCTATTACTCCTCGCTCGATGCGGACTCGGAAGGCGAGGAAGGCAGGTATTACGTCTGGGACCGCGACCAACTGGAACGACTGCTGACGCCGCAGGAGTCGGCGCTGGCGGCACGGCGCTGGGGCTTCGACGGCCCGCCGAATTTCGAGAACCGCCATTGGCACGCCAGGATCGCCGGCGATCTGGACGCCGTCGATGCAGCGCAGATCGCCGCGGTGCGCGCCAAGCTGTTTGCCGCGCGCGAGCAGCGTGTCCGTCCCGGACGCGACGACAAGGTGCTGACCAGTTGGAATGCCCTGATGATCGAAGGCATGGCGCACGCCGCAAGAGTCTTCGGGCGTGGCAAATGGCTCGCGTCGGCGCAAGGCGCGATGGATTTCCTGCGCCGGACGATGTGGCGCGACGGGCGCTTGCTGGCGACCGCCAAGGACGGTCGCGCCCACCTTGATGCCTATCTCGATGATCACGCCTTTCTGCTTGCCGCCCTGCTGGAACTGATGCAAGCCGACTACCGCCAGGAGGATATGGCGTTCGCCGTTGAACTGGCCGACACCCTGCTGGCCCGCTTCGAGGATGCCAAAGCGGGTGGTTTTTTCTTCACCGCCCACGATCATGAGGCATTGATCCACCGCCCCAAATCCGGCCACGACAATGCCACGCCGGCCGGCAACGGCGTCGCCGCCTTCGCCCTGCAACGCCTCGGGCATTTGCTGGGCGATCGCCGCTACCTGCTTGCCGCAGAGAAAACCCTGAGCCTGTTCTGGCCCCAGATGCGCCGCTCGCCAAACGGATTCTGCAGCCTCCTGCTAGCTCTTGAAGAAGCGCTCACTCCGCCGGACATCATCATCCTGCGCGGCCCGCGCGAGCCGATGAAAAAATGGCGGGAGGCGCTTGGCGCCAATCCGCGCCGCCTGGTGCTGGCCCTGCCCAACGGACTTCGCGGTTTGCCGGACACCCTCGCCAAGGCGGAGACGGATCAGGTCAACGCCTGGGTGTGTCGCGGCGTTACTTGCCTGGCACCGACGACCAATCTGAAGGAGCTTATCCCTTGATGTAGCGGATTCTCAGCGTACCGCGAATCCGGTAATATTCGCAGCGTTTTGCCCTGTTCATCCAACTTTATCCACACCACAAGGAATTCAACATGAAATCGGTATTGATCTCTGCACTGGTCGCCGCTGGCGTTCTCGCCTCGGCTCCGGCTTTTGCCAACAAGGACCTGGCCACCAAGAGCGGCTGCATGGCCTGTCACGCTGTCGACAAGAAACTGGTCGGCCCCGCCTATCAGGACGTCGCCAAGAAGTACAAGGCCAGCGACGAAGCCATGCTGGTTGCCAAGGTCAAGGCGGGCGGCAAGGGCGTATGGGGCCAGATCCCGATGCCGCCGAATGCAGCGATCAAGGATGACGACCTGAAGACCCTAGTCAAGTGGGTTCTCGGCGGCGCCAAGTAATTCCGTTGCAGCCGCAAAAAGGCCAGCCGCACAAACGTGCGGCTGGCCTTTTTTTGTCTCCCGTCCCGGCACGGACGGAACAGTATCGCCCACTGTCATGTTGCCCCGCCGCCGCTGCCGGAGAGCATTGACAAGTCCATGGCAGAAGGCAAGAATCCACCCGGCTGATTTGCCGACCGCCGTATCATTCCCGTTATTCGCCGACCTGAACGGAGCATTGCCATGAATGTGCCCAACAAAACCCTCCCGCTTGCCGTGATCGCCGCTGTTGCCCTGATGGGTTGCGGCAAGGAAGAGCCGCCCCCGCCGCCGCCCGTCCAGGCGCCGCCGCCCCCAATGGTGGTGAAGATCGGCAGCGTCGCGCCGCTCACCGGCGGCATTGCGCACCTGGGCAAGGACAACGAGAACGGCGCCCGCCTGGCAGTCGACGAGGCTAATGCCGCCGGCATTACTCTCGGCGGCAAGAAAGTCAAGCTCGAGCTGCTGTCGGAAGACGACCAGGCCGACCCGAAGGTGGGCAACACCGTGGCGCAGAAACTGGTCGATGCCAAGGTCGCCGGCGTGGTCGGTCATCTCAACTCGGGTACCACGATTCCCGCCTCGGCGATCTACAACCAGGCCGGCATTCCGATGATCTCCGGTTCCGCCACCAACCCGGATCTGACCGGACAGGGCTTCAAGGGCGTGTTCCGCACCGTCGGCCGCGACGACCAGCAAGGCCCCGCGATTGCCAACTATCTCGCCAGCCAGAACAAGCCCAAGCTGGTTGCCGTGATCGATGACGCCACCGCCTACGGCGAAGGCCTCGCCAACGAAGTCGAGAAGACGCTGAAAGCAGCCGGCATCAAGGTGCTGCCGCGCGAGAAGGGCACAGACAAGACGGTGGATTGGAAGGCCGTGCTAACCAAGGTCAAGGGCAAGAAACCCGCCGCGGTGTTCTACGGCGGCATGGATGCCACCGCCGGCCCACTGATCAAGCAGGCGCGCGAATTGAAGATGACCGCCGTGTTCGCCTTTGGCGACGGCGCCTGTACCGACAAGATGGCCGAACTCGCCGGGCCTGCGGCCGAAGGCCTGCTCTGCTCGCAGGCCGGCATTCCGGTGCAGGCCGCCGGCAAGAAGTTCCTCGACGCCTACAAGGCCAAGTTCAAGGTCGACCCGATCCTCTATTCGCCCTTCACCTACGACGCCACCAATCTGCTGATCAATGCGATGAAGAAGGCCGATTCGAGCGATCCGGCGAAGTACCTGCCGGCACTCGCTGCCAGCGACTATACCGGCGCCAGCGGCAACATCCAGTTCGACGAAAAGGGCGACCGCAAGGATGCCGAAATGACCATCTTCACCCTGAAGGAAGGCAAGATCACGCCGGTGGCCATCCTCAAGAGCGGCAAGTCGATGACGCTGGATGAGTATGCCCAGGCCACGGCACCTGCTGCCGTAGCGCCGGCGCCGACTCCCGCCCCGGCCGCGGCTCCTGGTGCGGGTGCTCCCGCAACGGCCCCGGCGACGCCAGCGGCCGCGACTCCGGCTGCCGCTGCAGCGGCAGCCCCCGCGCCCGCCGCCCCAGCCGCTCCGACGAAGTAAGCCCACGCTGAACCGAACGGGGAAGTCGCCCTCTGGCGGCTTCCCCGTTTTTTGTTCGGCGCACGTACGCTCATGGACATCCTGCTCCAGCAGATCATCAACGGCCTTACCACCGGCAGCGTGTATGCCGTTGTCGCACTGGGCTACACGATGGTCTACGGAGTCATTCAACTGATCAACTTCGCCCACGGCGAAGTGGTGATGATCGGTGCCATGGTGGCTTTTTCGGTCATCACCGCACTGGCCGGCAGCAACTTGCCGCCGCTGGTCATCGTCCTCGCCGGAGTAATGGCGGCGGTTCCGGCCTGCATGCTGATGGGTTTCCTACTGGAACGCGTGGCCTATCGTCCGCTGCGCCACGCCCCGCGACTGGCACCCTTGATCACCGCAATCGGCATGTCGATCATCCTGCAGCACCTGGCCTTGCTGGTCTGGGGCCGCAATCCGCTGGCCTTTCCGCAGATCATCGACAACCGCGTGTTCGGCATCGGCGGCGCAGCGATCAGCAGCGTGCAGATCGCCATCATCCTCATGTCATTAGCGATGATGGCCGGCCTGTCCTGGTTCGTTTATCGCACGCGCTTCGGCATTGCCATTCGCGCGACGGCCGAGAACGTCCATGTCGCCGGCCTGATGGGCGTCAACGCCGACCGCGTGATTGCCGCCACCTTCATCATCGGCGCCGGCCTGGGGGCCGTGGCCGGCGTGATGTACGGCAGCTACTACGGCATCGCCCATTACACGATGGGCTTCAACCTCGGCCTCAAGGCCTTTTCCGCGGCAGTGCTGGGCGGCATCGGCAACATTGCCGGAGCCATGCTTGGCGGCATCCTGCTCGGTCTGGTGGAAGCGCTCGGCACCGGCTACGTCGGCGAGTTGACCGATCTCTGCACATGGCCCATGGCGCATGGCTGGCTCGGCGAGCGTTGCGCGGACGGTGGTCATTTCGTGCTCTTCGGCAGCAACTACCAGGACGTGTTCGCTTTCCTGACGCTGATCCTGGTGCTGGTCTTCCGCCCCTCCGGCCTGCTCGGCGAACGCGTCTCGGAGCGCGCATGAAAACGACGCGCAGCGGAGTTTCAGAGAAGGCTAATGCCTGCGAAAGCAGGCGTTACGCCGTAGCTAAATCCCACCGCGAACGAGTCGGCCTGGTCCTGGTCGCCGTGGCGCTGATGGCCTTGCCCTTCGTGCTGGCCTCGGCAGGCACCGCCTGGGTGCGCATCACCAATTTTGCGGTGCTGTTCGTGCTGCTGTCGCTGGGTCTCAATATCGTGGTCGGTTTCGCCGGCCTGCTCGATCTCGGCTACATCGCCTTCTACGCGGTTGGCGCGTATGTCTATGCCTTGCTGGCGTCGCCGCATTTCGGCTTGCATCTGCCCTTCTGGATCATCCTGCCGATCGGCGCCGCCGTCGCCTGTCTTGCCGGCATCGTACTGGGGGCACCGACCTTGCGCCTGCGCGGCGACTACCTCGCGATCGTCACGCTTGGCTTCGGCGAGATCGTTCGCATCTTCATGAACAACCTGTCGTCGCCGGTCAATCTGACCAACGGCCCGAAAGGCATCAACCGGATCGATCCGTTCCAGATCGGACCGCTGAAATTCTCCGCAAGCGATACCTTCGGTTCGCTGATTTTCAGTGGGCCGATCAAGTACTACTATTTCCTGCTGCTGGTTCTGCTGGCCGTGATCGTGATCAACCGCCGCCTGCAGGACTCGCGCATCGGTCGCGCCTGGGTCGCCATCCGCGAAGACGAAATCGCCGCCAAGGCCGGTGGCATCAACACGCGCAACATCAAGCTGCTGGCCTTCGCCATGGGAGCCTCGTTCGGCGGCATCGCCGGCGGCATGTTCGCCGCGATCCAGGGCTTCGTCAGCCCAGAGAGTTTCATTCTGAACGAGTCGATCATGGTGCTGGCCATGGTGGTGCTGGGCGGCATGGGCAATATCTGGGGCGTCATCGCCGGCGCCGCGCTGCTCTCCTTCGTCCCCGAGCTGCTGCGCTACACCGTGGAACCGGCGCAGCGCGCCCTGTTCGGCAAGCTGCTGGTCGATCCGGAAGTGCTGCGCATGCTGGTGTTCGGTCTGGCCCTGGTGCTGACCATGCGTTTCCGCCCGGCCGGCCTGTGGCCGGAAACCCGCCACCGGCGCGAACTCAACGAGGGCCGCGTGTGAGCGAGGTCTTGCTCGAAGCCCGCCGCATAGGCAAACGCTTCGGCGGCGTACAGGCGCTGAAGGATGTTTCGCTCACCATCAAGCGCGGCGAAATCTACGGCCTGATCGGACCCAATGGCGCCGGCAAGACCACCTTGTTCAACGTGTTCACCGGACTCTACCCACGCGACAGCGGCGAAGTGCTGTTCGCCGGATCGCCGCTGAGCCTGGCCAGTCCGCACTCGGTTGCCGCGGCCGGGATTGCCCGTACCTTCCAGAACATCCGCCTCTTCGGCAACATGACCGCGCAGGAGAACGTCATGGTCGGGCGCCACGTGCGCACCCGCGCCGGCGTCTTCGGCGCCATCCTGCGCACCCGCGCCGAGCGCGCCGAGGAAGCCGGGATTCGACGCCGCGCCGCCGAACTGCTGCATTACGTCGGCATCGCCGATCGCGCCGACGATCTGGCCCGCCACCTGTCCTACGGCGATCAACGGCGGCTGGAAATTGCGCGGGCGCTGGCCACCGATCCCAAATTGCTGGCCCTGGACGAACCGGCCGCCGGCATGAACGCCACCGAGACCGCGGCGCTGCGCTGCCTGATCGAAGGACTGCGCAAGGATGGCCTGACGGTGCTGCTGATCGAGCACGACGTCAAGCTCGTAATGGGACTCTGCGATCGCGTAGCCGTGCTCGACTACGGCGAAAAGATTGCCGAGGACGCGCCCGACGCGGTGCGCGCCAATCCGAAAGTCATCGAGGCCTACCTTGGAACCGACCACTGACATGGGGTTGTCGAGCGCAGCGAGCATTTCCGATCGCCCCCTTCCACGGGAAGGGGAGCGGGGGGATGGCCATTCCATACTTGCCGTAATGAACCTTCAGGTTCATTACGGCGGCATTGCCGCCGTAAAAGACATCTCCTTCGCCGTCGAGCAGAACGAGATCGTCTGCCTGATCGGTGCCAATGGCGCCGGCAAGACGTCGACGCTCAAGGCCTTGGCGCGCATGATTCCCTCGAACGGCGAAATTCGCTACGGCGAGCAGCGCATCGATGCAATTCCCAGCTACAAATTGATAGGCCGGGGCCTGGCGCTGGTACCGGAAGGCCGCGGCATTTTCGCCCGTCTGACGGTTGCCGAAAACCTCGCCATGGGCGCCTATCACCGCACCGACAAAGCCGGCATCGCCCTGGATTTCGAGCGCGTCTACGGCCTGCTGCCGCGACTCAAGGAGCGTGCGGACCAAGTCGCGGGGACGCTCTCCGGTGGCGAACAGCAGATGCTGGCTATCGGCCGCGCGCTCATGGGCCGCCCCAGGCTGCTGCTGCTCGACGAGCCTTCCATGGGCCTCGCACCGCTGATGGTAGAGAAGGTCTTTGAAGTGATTCGCGCCATCGCCATGGAAGGCATGACGATTCTGCTGGTGGAGCAGAACGCCCGCCTCGCGCTGGAAGTCTGTTCGCGCGGCTACGTGATGGAAAGCGGCACCATCACCCTGGCCGATAGTTCAACCGCGCTGCTGGCCGATTCGCGCGTACGCACCGCTTATCTCGGCGAGTAGGTCCGGCCGGAATCGGCGCTGATGAAGTCCCTGCGCTACAAGGCGGTCGAGCAATAACCGCTCTCTGCGCTGTAACGGATGGCGATGCGGCACAAACGCCTCGGCTGTCCCGCCCAATGCCGTCGCCAACCGCAGCGACACCCGCCGGCAGAAACTGACGCAGGATGATCAGGCAGGCAGCAGAGCAGCGGGCGCAGCAAAGGTAAAGGCGTCAGCGAAGAACTCTTCGGGCGGCAGACCATGCGCCGCAAACTCGCTCCGTGCGGCGTCGATCATGGCCGGCGCACCGCAGGCATAGACCTGGTAGGCGGACAAATCGCCGTGGTCTTCCAGTACCGCGCGATGGACCAGGCCGCCGCGTCCCTGCCAGGCATCCTGCGGCGTTGCCTCGGACAGCACCGGCATGTACCGGATATGACGATGTACCGCGGCCCAGTCCGCTGGCAGATCGGGCAGATAGAGCCCCGCCCGATTGCGCGCGCCCCAGTAAATTTCCATCGGCCGCGTCACGTGGTTGTGAATCGCATGCTCGACCAGCGCCTTGATCGGAGCGAAACCGGTACCGCCGGCGACCAGGATCATCGGCTTGGTCGACTCTTCGCGCAGGAAGAAGCTGCCGTAAGGTCCCTGGAAGCGCAGGATGTCCCTTTCCTTCATGCCGGCAAAGACGTGGCCGGTAAACTCGCCATCGGAAATCAGGCGGACATGCACCTGCAGGAAACCATCGTCGTGCGGCGCGTTGGCGATTGAAAATGCGCGGCGCTTGCCATCCTTCAGAAGAAACTCGATGTACTGCCCGGCGAGGAACTGCAGGCGCTCGTTAACCGGCAACTTGAGTTCCAGCACGATCACATCGTCCGCCACGCGCTCGATCTTCTGCACCCGGCAGGGCATGATCTTGACCGGGATGTCTTTCGCCGTCCCCACCTCGCGGCATTCGAGCACCAGATCGGAGAGCGGTTTAGCACAGCAGAACAGCGCCAATCCGCTGGCGCGATCGGCCGTCGACAAGGCGTGGTCCTGCGCCAGGCCGTGATCCACCAGACCCTCGATCACCTTGCCCTTGCATGCTCCGCAAGCGCCGTTGCGACACCCGTAGGGCAGTGTCAAGCCGGCTTCGAGGGCCGCTTCCAATATGGAGTCGCTGCCGTCGGTGGTGAAACTGTGCCCGCTGGGCTGAATGCTTACGCGAAATGAGTCGGCTGGCGCCATGCGATAATCGTCCGATGCGTAGATTGCTGATAATTGGTTGCGGTGACGTCATGCGCCGTGCGCTGCCGCGGCTCATGCTGCGCTGGCAGGTACTGGCACTGGTACGCCAACGCGACCCGCAACTGGCAGCGCTGGGCATCACGCAGATCGAAGGCGATCTTGACCGGCCCGAGACACTGATACGACTGGCCGGCATCTCGGATGCGGTGATCCACAGCGCGCCGCCGCCCCCGCAAGGAACAGGCGACACCCGCACCAGGAATCTGATTGCCGTTCTGCAACGCGGCAAAAGTCTACCACGGCAGCTGATCTACATCAGCACCAGCGGCGTCTATGGCGATTGCGGTGGCGCCCGCGTGCGCGAGACGCGGATGCCCGCACCACAGTCGGCGCGGGCGGCACGGCGGGTGGATGCGGAGCGACGCTTGCGCCGTTTCGGCCGGGAACGGGGCCGCCACTGCCGGGTCAGCATCCTGCGCGCACCGGGCATCTACGCCGCTGATCGCCTGCCGCTGGAACGCCTGCGCAAAGGCCTGCCGCTCATCGTGCCAGCCGAAGACAGTCATACCAACCACATCCACGCCGATGACCTTGCCGGCGCCTGCATCGCGGCGCTCGCACGCGGATGCCCGAATCGGGTGTACAACGTCAACGACGATTCGGTCCTGGCCATGGGTGAGTGGTTCGACGCGCTGGCCGACGCTTTCTCGCTGCCGCGTGCGCCGCGCGCACCACGCGACGACGTCCGTCGCGCGGTGCCGCCGCTGCAATGGTCGTTCATGAGCGAGTCGCGCCAACTCGACAACACGCGAATGAAACGAGAGTTGCGCCTGCGCCTGCGCTACCCGACGGTCGCGGCGGGAATCTCGGCGGCAACAGCAACGGAGGCGTCATGCTCTGGATAAAGGCTTTTCACATCGTCTTCGTCGTGAGCTGGTTCGCCGGACTTTTCTATCTGCCACGAATCTTCGTTAACCTCGCCATGGTGCCCGGCGACAGCATGGCCGAGCGCGAACGCCTGTTGCTGATGGCAAGAAAACTCTTCCGCTTCGTCACCCCGATCGGCGTGCTGGCGGTGGGGCTGGGGCTATGGCTATGGCTCGGCTACGGCTTCGAGGGCGGCTGGCTGCATGCCAAGACTGCGCTGGTGATCGGCCTCTCGGCCTACCATGTCTGGTGCGGCATGCTGCTCGCCGAATTCGCCGACGGCAGTTCGACCAAAACCCATTTGTGGTTTCGCTTCTTCAACGAGGTACCGGTCTTGGCGCTGATCGCCATCTGCGTCCTCGTCGTGGTGAAACCGTTCTAAGCATGAACCACTATTTCGTCACCTGCCCGCGCGGCCTTGAAGCCCTGCTCGCGGAAGATCTCGCCAGTGCCGGCGGCAAGGATGTCGGCACGGTGCCGGGC
>MHZX01000137.1 GCA_001828935.1 Rhodocyclales bacterium RIFCSPLOWO2_02_FULL_63_24 | reverse complement strand
CCCGGCCGGGGTGCGGTGTTTTGCAGCCCGCAGCGGTGGCCGATTCGTTCGTTTTTGATTAAGGAAAAAGTTACATGGCAACTGGTACAGTTAAGTGGTTCAATGACGCCAAGGGTTTTGGTTTTATTACCCCTGATGACGGCAGTGAGGATCTGTTCGCGCATTTCTCGGCCATCAATATGGCTGGGTTCAAGTCCCTGAAGGAAGGCGACAAGGTGACTTTCGACGTGGTGCAAGGCCCTAAAGGCAAGCAAGCGTCGAACATTCAGAAGCCTTGATGTCCCCGATCTTTTCGCTGCCGGGCTAATTCCGGTTCCGAAAATACAAAGCCCGTCCGACGTAAGAATCGGGCGGGCTTTGTTTTTGCTGCGGCAGCTTGTTTTGCTGGCTACATGCGGTCAATCATGGCCTGGCCGAACGCCGAGCATTTCACTTCCTTGGCACCCTCCATCAGGCGGGCGAAGTCGTAGGTCACGACCTTGTCGCCGATCGCCGCTTCCATGGACTTGATAATGAGGTCGGCGGCTTCGATCCAACCCATGTAACGCAGCATCATTTCGGCGGAAAGGATCAAGGACCCCGGATTCACATAGTCCTTGCCTGCGTACTTGGGCGCCGTACCGTGGGTCGCTTCGAAACAGGCATACAGATCGGAAATATTCGCACCCGGGGCTATACCTATACCACCAACCTGCGCCGCCAGCGCATCGGAAATGTAGTCGCCGTTCAGGTTGAGCGTCGCGATGACGTCGTACTCAGCCGGACGCAACAGAATCTGCTGCAGGAATGCGTCTGCGATGGCGTCCTTGATGATGATGCCGTTGGCGAGTTTGAGCCATGGCCCACCGTCGATTTCTACGCCGCCGAATTCATTTTTCGCCAGTGCGTAGGCCCAGTCGCGGAAGCCTCCTTCCGTGTACTTCATGATGTTGCCCTTGTGCACAATCGTCACCGACTTGCGCTTGTTGGCAATGGCATAATTTACGGCGGCACGCATCAGGCGCTCGGTTCCTTCACGCGAAACCGGCTTGATACCGATGCCGGAGGTATTGGGGAAGCGAATCTTCGTTACTCCCAGTTCCTCTTGCAGAAACTTGATGAGTTTCTTGGCCTGTGTCGATTCAGCCTGCCATTCGATGCCACAGTAGATGTCTTCGGTGTTCTCGCGGAAAATCACCATATCGGTCTTGCTTGGATCCTTGAGCGGCGAGGGAATACCCCTGAAATAGCGCACCGGGCGCACGCATTGGTACAGATCCATCTCTTGCCGCAAGGCGACGTTGAGCGAACGTATGCCGCCGCCCACCGGTGTGGTCAGCGGCCCTTTGATGGAGACCGAGTACTCCTTGCAGGCGGTAATGGTTTCTGCTGGCAGCCACACGTCAGGACCGTACAGGCGGGTGGCTTTTTCTCCGGCATACACCTCCATCCACGAAATCTTGCGTTTGCCACCATAAGACTTCTGCACGGCGGCATCCACCACTCTCTGCATAACCGGCGTGATGTCCACGCCAATGCCGTCGCCCTCGATAAAGGGAATGATGGGATTGTCGGGAATGGGCTGGCCGGGAATGATTTTCTGGCCTTGTGCGGGAACCTTGATAAGGGAAGTGCTCATGCCTGCTCCGTAAATATTAGTGTGTTGAACGTCGAGAGGGATGCGGAAGAAATCGTTTTTTATTATCCTCCAAAAAGCCTACCCTCTCCAGTTGCTATGCCGCCAGGTGGCCGCAGTGCGCGCTGTTAGAATCGATGCGGTCTAGCTTACCGAGATTTCGCCCCATGTCTGCTGGCCCATCCGATGACCTGATCGCTGAATCCATCGCCACCGTTCTTGTGCACGGCTTCAACAAGCACTATCGACTGTTTCGCGAGAGTTCGGCGCTCGCCAAGCAGCGCTTTGAACGGGCGCGCTGGCTAGAGGGCCAGCAGGCAGTCAGGGATCGTATCCAGTTTTATGATGATCGGGTCAGGGAAACCACGGAGCGGCTGCGTGGCGAATTCAATGCCGACAGCTTGGGCGACGCAGTCTGGCAGCAGGCGAAACTCCAGTACATAGGTTTGCTGACCAACCACAAGCAGCCCGAGTTGGCGGAAACCTTCTTCAATTCGGTGTTTTGCCAGATTCTCCACCGCACCTATTTCCACAACGATTTCATTTTTGTGCGTCCGGCGGTGTCTACCGAATACATTGAGTCCGATCCGCCGACCTATCGTTGTTACTACCCGAACGAAGCGGGTTTTCGCGAGTCGATTCGCCAGGTGTTTGTCGATTTTGGATGGGCGCGGGAGTTCGACGATCTGGATCGCGATGTGGATTTCATTGTGCGCAGCATTGAGTTGCATCTAGGCAGCATGCCTGCTCGCGAGGCCAATCTTCAGATACAGGTGCTCAACTCGCCTTTCTATCGGAACAAGGGTGCTTATGTGATCGGCAAGGCGGTGAATGGTGCTCTTGAGTATCCATTTGCCGTTCCGGTCCTGCATTCGGCGGAAGGCAAGCTCTACCTGGATACGGTCATCCTCGATGCTTGGCGGATCGGGGTCCTGTTCTCGCTGTCGCGCGCCTATTTCATGGTCGATATGGAGGTACCTTCCGGCTACGTGCAGTTTCTGCGTTCAATCATGACCAGCAAGCCGCGCTCTGAGCTTTACACCATGCTCGGGCTTGGCAAGCAAGGCAAGACCATGTTCTTTCGCGACCTGATATTCCATCTGCATCATTCGGCGGATCAATTCATCGTCGCTCCCGGCATACGGGGTCTGGTCATGCTGGTATTTACCCTGCCTTCCTATCCCTATGTGTTCAAGGTTATCAAGGATGTCTTTGGCAGTTCAAAGGAGGTCGATCACGATACGGTGCGTCGCAAGTATCAACTGGTGAAACAGGTGGATCGCGTCGGGCGTATGGCCGACACTCTGGAGTTTTCCAAGGTTGCGTTGCCACGCAGGCGTTTTTCGCAGGAACTGATCGACGAGTTGTACAAAGAGGTGCCGTCGCTGATGGAGGAGGACGGCGATGATCTGATCATCAAACACCTATATATCGAGCGACGCATGGAGCCGCTCAACATTTATCTGGAGAAAGCCGAGAAGGCAGGCCGCGACGATCAGGTGGAGCATGCGGTGCGTGAATACGGAAATGCCATTCGCGAACTCGCCATCGCCAATATCTTCCCTGGCGATCTGCTGTGGAAGAATTTTGGCGTTACTCGCTATGGCCGAGTGGTGTTTTATGACTATGACGAAATTGAGTTCATGACCGATTGCAAGTTCCGGCGCATTCCTCCGGCGCCGAACTTCGAGGCCGAGATGTCCGGCGAGGTGTGGTACTCGGTCTCCAGGCTGGACGTATTTCCAGAGGAATTCGAAACCTTCCTGCTGGTGTCCGACAAGATTCGCGATGCCTTCATGCGTCATCATCGCGATTTGTTCGATGCTTCATTCTGGCAGAAGACGCAGGAACTGATCCGCCAAGGCGCGATGCAGGACTTCTTTCCCTATCCTGAATCGCAACGCTTCTGCAACGTTTTTGGCGCCGGTCGCTCGGCTTGAGTCGCCTCATACTTTTCAACAAGCCTTACGGCGTGTTGACCCAGTTTACCGATACTGCCGGGCGACCCACGTTGGCCGACTACATACCGGTCCGCAACGTATATGCCGCCGGGCGGCTCGATGCAGACTCGGAAGGTCTCGTCGTGTTAACGGACAATGGCGCCTTGCAGGCCCGAATCGCCAATCCACGGCACAAGCTAAGCAAGCTGTATCGGGTCCAGGTTGAAGGCCTCCCCACCGATGTCGCCCTGCGTCAACTTGCGGCCGGGGTGGATCTTGGCGATTTCGTCACGCGACCTTGTCAGGTGCGCCGAATTGCCGAGCCGGAGAACCTCTGGCCGCGAACTCCACCGGTCCGCTATCGGGCAGCGATTCCGACCAGTTGGCTCGAACTTGTTCTGCAGGAAGGAAAGAACCGTCAAGTCAGGCGCATGACGGCTAGGGTCGGATTCCCGACGCTAAGGCTGATTCGTTGGGCTGTCGGGGATTGGACTCTCGGTGAACTTGCTCCGGGGGAATGGCAGCAGTGTGAATTCCCACGTCAACCTGATGGGAACAGGCGCGCTAACAACCGGGACGCCGCGAAAGATCGTGGTGTTCATAACACTCTACCTATACGCAAACGAAAGGAAACACCATGAACAAGCTCCTCGCGACCCTGGTCGCCGGCCTGATCGCTACCTCTGTTTTTGCCGCTGACGCTCCGAAGGCCGCTCCGGCTGCTGCACCCGCCGCCGCCGCTCCGGCTGCTGAGATGAAGGCTGAAGCTGCCCCGGTCGCCGAGAAGAAGGAGAAGGAGAAGAAGGCCAAGAAGGCTGAAGCAGCTAAGTAATTCCGCTAGTTTGGGGTAGAAATGGCAGGGGAACCTGCCATTTTTTTCCTGTCGAGGCCACGGAAATCGATTGCTACAATCCAAGCCCAGTGTGGGTTGTCGCAAAAAACATGCATTTGATGCGTTTGGTCGGGTTTGTCGTCGAAGGAGATTGGCCATGTCTTTCAAGAAGCTGTTGCTGGCGACATCGCTGGTGATTGCCTTCCCGGGGTGGGGGCAGCAGCCGCAATTGCCCGTGCTTGAGTTGTTCGCGGGAATGCACCGTGTCGAAGCCGAGATCGCCGCTACGCCGGAGACTCGCATGTCGGGCCTCATGCAGCGTCGGATCATGGCGCCTCAGCGTGGGATGTTGTTCGTGTTTCCGGAGGTCGCGAAGCACTGCATGTGGATGCGCAATACGCTCTTGCCGCTATCCGTCGCCTTCCTCGACGAAAAAGGCAGGATCATCAATGTCGAGGATATGCAACCGCAAACCGATGACAACCATTGTTCGACGGTGCCGGCACGTTATGCACTGGAAATGAACCTGGGATGGTTCAAGAGTCGCGGCTTGGTTGCAGGGCTCGCGATCACCGGGATCGACAAAGCGCCGACAGGCCGCTGAAATACCCGGAATTTTCCGTCGCCGCGAGGGACGACGCTCAATAGTGCGGCGGGATGTCGTCGCGCAGATTTCTCGGTTCGCTGGGAGCGGCGGGCTGCATCAGTTGGTACAACTCGCGAATCTGCGCTTGCAACAGTTCGAGTTGTCGTTGTTGGCGAAAGACGGTGCGATTGAGTTCTTCCAGATGATCTTCGCTGACGCTGAGCTTGATTTCGAGTTCGTTGATCCGGGATTCCATGTTCGTTCCTCGGCCGCGCGATAAGCGGAAGGCGCCTTGCGGCGGCCTCCCGACAGTCACGACTTTGATCGTTCGGCTTCCTTGATCAGGCGAAATTTCTTGCCGCAAAATCCCAGTTGGCCAGGGCGTTGAGGAAGGTCTCGACAAACTTGGGTCGGGCATTGCGGTAGTCGATGTAATACGCATGCTCCCACACGTCGATGGTTAGCAGCGCTTTGTTTTCGCTGGTCAACGGCGTGCCGGCGCCGGATGTATTGACGATATCGAGCGAACCGTCCGATTTCTTCACCAGCCAGGTCCAGCCTGATCCGAAATTACCGACCGCGGAGGCCTGAAAGGCCTTCTTGAACTCGTCGAAGCTGCCCCATTTCGTGTTGATTGCGTCAGCCAAGGCGCCCGTCGGCGTGCCGCCACCGCCGACTTTCATGCTGTTCCAGAAGAAGCTGTGATTCCAGACCTGGGCCGAGTTGTTGAAAATGCCGCCCGCCGGCGCTTTCTTGACGATGGCTTCGAGATCGAGATTTTCGTACTCGGTACCCTTGATCAGGTTGTTGAGATTGGTCGCATAGGCCTGGTGGTGCTTGCCATAGTGGTATTCAAAAGTTTCCTTCGAGATGTGCGGGGCGAGTGCATCCATCGCATAAGGCAGGGGGGGGAGGGTATGTTCCATTTTGTTTCTCCTGTTGTCGGGGTATTAAAGTTGAGTATTTTAGTCAAGAATGTATCAGGTGGCAATCGTTCGCTATTCCGGAGTGCTGGTAAGGATGCTTGCCTGCGCCTCGCCGCGTGCCAGGTGGAGGCTTACGGTTTGGCCCGCCCGCAAAGTGGCAGCATCCGTTACCAGCGCGCCGCTGGCATCACGAATAATCGAGAACCCGCGGGCCAGCGTTGCTTCCGGATTCAGGTGAGCGAGCGCCGCCGCGATGCTGTCGAGCGCATTCAGCCTCTTTTGTTGTTGCTTGCGGAGCGCGGCGCCCAGACGCTGGGCCATGAGTTCGACTTGCCCGCTGCGCCTTTCGGTAGTCGGAACATTGCGGTTCAGGCCAAGTGCGGCGCAGTTTAGTCGGGCTTGGTGGCGGCGCAAGCCGCGTACGAGGGAAGCGCCCAACTGCGAGCGGAGCAACGCCAGCCGGTCGCGTGCATGCGCCATTCGCGTTGCCGGATGAATCAGGCGCAAGGAGATATGGTCGAGGCCCTGCTGCTCGCGGGCAATGCGGAAGCGCATGGCCTGGCTTAGCGAGCTTCCCAGTCCTGCGATCTCGTCGGCAGCCTGGTGCCATCCTTGTGTCGCCAACTCGGCGGCGGCAGTGGGCGTTGCGGCGCGCAGGTCGGAAACATAGTCGGCGATGGTGGTGTCGGTCTCGTGACCGACGCCGCTGATGATCGGCAGCGGACTGGCGACTATCGCGCGTGCCACGATTTCCTGGTTGAAGGCCCACAGATCTTCTATGCTGCCGCCGCCACGCACGAGCAGCAGCAGGTCGCATTCCTTGCGCTGGCCTGCCAACGCGATCGTATTGGCGATTTCTTCGGCAGCGCGGTCGCCCTGAACCAGCGTCGGGTAAAGAATCGCCGTGAGATGCGGCGCACGCCGCTTCATGGCCGCCAGTACATCGCGCAGGGCTGCTGCGCGCGGTGAGCTGACGATCCCTATGCGATGCGGAAAGCGCGGCAGTGGCCGCTTACGCTCGGCGGCAAACAGGCCCTCGGCCTCCAGTCGTGCCTTCAATCGGGCGAAGGCCTCGAAAAGACGCCCCAGCCCGGCCCGGCGCAACGCTTCGATGTTGAGCTGAAACTCGCCGCGTGGTTCGTAGAGCGAGACCAACGCGCGGGCTTCGACATGCTGTCCGTTTTCCAGTTGCCAAGGGACGGACTGCGCGCGCGCGCGGAACATCACGCAGCGTGCCTGGGCGCTTTCGTCCTTCAGTGAAAAATAGACGTGACCGGAGGCGGCGCGCGTCAGGTTGGAAATCTCACCCGCCACCCAAAGCAGCGGGAACTGTCTTTCCAGGCTCTGGCGCGCGAGTCGGTTGAGCTCGCTGATGCTAAGTACGGTTGCCTGATCGAGCATGGATTGGGCCGATTGGAGAGTCGGAAAAATTCTACAGCATCCACATGCCGCGCTGGCCGGCAGGGCAAGGCTCGCAACTCCGCACCAGCACTGCCTGTGTCGCGTAACTATATGATTAATAGTGGCTTATCTTTGCTTGGATTTTGCCCAAAAATGGGAAAACCCTTGCTGGAGGGTGAGTTAGCGCGTTTGCCATATGTTGATCCACAAACTTATCCACAGATTTTGTGGATAAGCCGCCCATTGTTCGCGCTCTTTGGATAGGCGGCAATCGACTACCGTATGTGCCATGTCCAGGTTCCGCACGACCGCATGAGCCACTCCCTGATACCGCTACCTGCCGGTGCCTTGATCGGGATGTTGCGCGAGGCGCTGGACAGCAGCCTGGTCGAGCGCGGCGCGCTACAAGGCTTGGAACTGCTTGGCCATGCCGAGGGTTTCTGGAGCGGTTTGCCGTTGATCGAATTGCGGCGCATGGCGGAGGCCGGCAATCGCAATGCCCAAGCCGAACTGGCCTGGCGATACGCCGCCGGCGAAGGCGTCGCAAAATCCAATGCGACTGCGCTGCGCTGGGCGTCTAGCAGCGCCGAACACGCTTGCCCCGCCGGCGAGGCGGTGCTGGGCTGGTTGTTGTATCAGGGCTTCGGCCTGCCGCGTGACTATCATGAGGCGGCACGCCTGTTCAATTCTGCCGCGCAGCAAGGCGACACGCGCGGCATGACCTGGCTTGCCCTATGTCTCTTGCATGGACATGGCGTGACGGCCGATACCCAGCGTGCCGCAGGTTTGTTCGAGCAGGCCGCGCAACGAGGATCGCATCTGGCCCAGTATTGGCGTGGTCGCGTTGTGTATTTCGGGATCGGTGTCGAGCGCGACTATTCCGTTGCCGCGCACTGGTTGCAACTGGCCGCGGCGCAAGGCCAGTCAAAGGCGCGCGACTTGCTGGCGCGCTGTTATTTCTTCGGGCGCGGGCTTGCGGAAGACCGTGCCGCTGCGGTTGCTTGTTGGCGCGAGGCCGCCGCCGATGGCGTCGTCAGCGCCAGCTTTTGCTTGGGCATGTGCCTGTACGCGGGCGAAGGCGTTGCCGCGGATGCCCGCGAGGCGGCGGAGCATTTCCGCATCGCGGCGCGCAAGGGGCTGGCGGGCGCCATGTTCCTTCTGGGCCAATGCCACACCTTCGGCTTTGGTGTAACGCGCGATCCGGAAGCCGGCATGGCCTGGTATCGGCGTGCCGCCGAGAAGGGCAGTCGTGATGCCGAATTTGAAATGGGGGAGTGTTACGCGCAAGGAGTCGGTTTGGCAGGACGCGATCTGGACGAGGCCTTGCGCTGGTGGCGAGCTGCAGCCCGGCGCGGCCATGCGCGGGCGCGGATCAAGATCGCCCATGCCTATCGTTGGGGCGACGGCATTGCCGAAAACAAGGCGCTGGCCCTTGCCTGGTACCGGCGCGCGGCAGAGCAGGGTGATATTTCGGCGCGAGTCTGGCTGGGCGAGTGCTACGAGCATGGCGAAGGCGTGCGCGCCGATCTGGCGGCCGCGCTGGCGCACTACCGCGTCGCGGCCGATGCCGGTGACGCGCATGGACAAGCCGAATACGGTCGCTGCCTGTTGCTCGGCGTCGGCTGCGAGGCGCAACCGGCGCGTGGCACTTTGTTGTTGCGGAAGGCCGCGGAGGCAGGGTGGCCGCAGGCCTTGCGGGAACTGGAGCGCTATAGCTTTGCGCAGGGAGAGACTTTGCTGCGCGTGGCCACCGACGCTGGTGACAAGCGATTGGTTGCGGCAGTGAATTGCTTTCGCAGCGCCGCCGAACTCGGTCATCGTCGCGCCGCGTTTATGCTGGCCGAGTGCCTGCGTCATGGCACCGGCACCGCCGTCGATGTACGCCAGGCAGTCGCCTGGTACCGCAAGGCGGCAGCCTTGTTCGACGCCAAGATATTGCTCGGCGACCTGTTCTACTTCGGCCAGGGCCTGCCGCGTAATCTGCGCGAAGCCTTGCACTGGTATGAGCAGGCCGCTGTGGTGCACGAAGATCCGTATGCCATGTATAGCCTGGGCTATTGCCTGCTGCACGGCGAGGGCGCGCCGCGCGACAGCCGCGCTGGCGCGCATTGGCTGCGTCGGGCCGCCCTGCAAGGCGAGATCGATGCGCAATACGAGTTGGGGCTGGCTTACTACCGGGGTGACGGGGTCAAGCGCAGCCTGCGTTTGGCGGCCAAATGGCTGCGTGCGGCAGCGCGTTTGGCTCACGCCCCGGCGCGCGCCTTTCTGGAACGCATGGAGCTCGGGAGTCGATTGAGTTAATCGTTGGCGGCCAGTTGCTGGCTTAACTGCTTGATGGTGCCTTCCAGCTTTTCGGCCATTTCGGCCAGCAGATCGCGGCCTTGCCGCCGCGCCTGGCGCGCCGCGATGAACAGTTCGTAGAGTCTGGAACCGAACAGCTTCTGCAACTCGCGCTCGATAGCGAGCAGCCGTCCTCGCATGCCCTCGACCTGGCGCACAAGAGTCGGCGCTGAGGAGACGGTGACTTTCCCTGCTGGCGCATCGCGGCGACCTTCCTGCCACAGGGCCGCCACTTCGTGCAAGGCCGCAGCGTCTCCGGCGCGGTAGGCGCGGTTGGCTTCCGACATGAGACGGGTGCGCCAACTGCGGTCCGCCTCGTCCTGCGCCCGATCGGGATGAATTTTCTGCGCGATCTGGCGAAACAGGCGCTTTACGTCGGCGCTGGGGCGGAATTCGGTCGGCTCGTCGGCACTGGCTTGCTCGAAGCGTGCGCCCTCGTGCGCCGAGCGTTCGGCCTTCTCCTGCTTCTCCTGTGCTTCGGCGCGAATTCCGGGATTGTCCGGAGCGTGTTGCGCCTCTTGGCGCGCAAGCCGCGCCTGGATCGCATCGAGTTCCACCATGCGCCGCCCTACCAGTTCGTAATAGCGGCGCGTGAACTCGCCCACTTCGGCCTGTGCCGTTGCCAGTTCGAGTTCCAGTTCGGCGACGTCCTGCGTCAGTTGCGCGAGTTCCATCTGCAACTGCAGTTCGACATCGGCCACCGTGATCGATCTGTCGCGCGCCCCGGCGGCGCGCACGCCCACGCGCAGCAGGCTGCCGGGCGGTGCGATCAGTTCCGGCGGTGCATCGCAGCGGTAGAGCAGGGTGATGTCGGAGTTCTTCTGACGCAGTCTGCGGTAGGCGGCAATCGGCAGGATGCGGGCAGGAAACAGGTCGGCAACCTGCTCCGGCCACTCGCTGCGATCGTTGCGCGCGACCCATTGATGTGCTTCCTGCCACAGCGCCTCGTTTTGCGCAATTCGTTCCCGCTGCCGCTGCCATGCAGCCGCCTGATCGTCCTCGCAATTGCGTGCGAGACGGCTTTTCATCAGGGACAGCGTGGCGCGCAGGGCAATGCGGGCGGCAAAGTCGGCGGCGGGCAGAACCAGGCACAGGGGCCGGATGGCGAGATCGAGCGCGTTGGAAATCTCCGGTAGTTGCTGGTCGTCCGGCGCCAGGATGACCAGCGTTCGTCCCTCTGCCAGCGCAATCGCGGCGAAGGCCGCAAGCACAGCGAGAGGGCGCGCCGGAAGCGCTTCTTCGCGCGGCATGGCGGCCAGGGAAGACACGGCGAAGTGCGCGAACCAGGCCGCGGCGACCACAGCGGGATCGACGTCGGCGTTTGCGTTGGGCGAAGATAGCGTAGCCATCACCTTCCGATTCTATACAGCGACTGAAGCGGCCCGGCTTGGGATGAAAGCCGTTTTTTGGCCCTGTTTCGGCATCAACCGGGTTCCCGGTTTCAACTAATTAACCTATCGTTTGACAAGTTAGTAATCCGCTGCTATTGTGAAAAGCATCGGAGAGCTTCCGTCACTGAGCGGAGGCCACGAAAACTGTAGTGCAGGCGATTCATTCAGCCGTACGGATCGTCGTGTGCGTGAAGGCGCGCCCGGCGTTTTTCGACCACAGGAGGAGATTGAAAATGAAACTCGGAAAGACCATGCTCGGCCTTGCGCTGGGCCTTGCATTGACGGCCGCTCAGGCCGACATCACCATCGGCGTCAGCGTTTCGGCGACCGGCCCGGCG